>NZ_JBFTNF010000098.1:0-32686 GCF_056397345.1 Cupriavidus sp. 05N38 | reverse complement strand
GAACCCCATCACCCTAGCGCCTACCGAATTCCACCTTCCGCCGCCCCCATTTCGCCCTGGCTCCGCCGCATGATTCTGTGTGGCGTTTCGAGCGCCTGGCGAACGGTCCGGGTGGCAGGCATCGCGCCCAGCGCCATGCCTGCCACCACGCCGGACAACGGGGCACGAGGCGTTGAGCTGGTCGGTCACGGGGTGAATCCAGCAGGAGCCTACCCGTGTTACCGTCTTTTCCGTCCGCCATTCTCGCGCTTGCAGACGGCACGGTCTTTCGTGGCTATTCCATCGGCGCTTCCGGTCATACCATTGGCGAAGTGGTGTTCAACACCGCCATCACCGGTTACCAGGAAATCCTTACCGACCCGAGCTATTCGCGGCAAATCGTCACGCTGACGTATCCGCATATCGGCAATTACGGCGTCAATACCGAGGATGTCGAAGCAACGAAAGTCCATGCCGCCGGCCTGATCATCAAGGATCTGCCGATTCTGGCCTCCAGCTTCCGCAAGGAGCACACGCTCGCGCACTACCTGAAGCAGGAAAAGGTCGTCGCGATCGCCGGCATCGATACCCGCAAGCTGACCCGCATCCTGCGCGAGAARGGCGCGCAGAACGGCTGCATCCTGGCCGGCGAGGACAATGTGCAGAAAGCCATCGACCTGGCCCGCTCGTTCCCCGGCCTGGCCGGCATGGACCTGGCCAAGGTGGTGTCGGTCAAGGAGCCGTTCGAGTGGACCCAGTCCGAGTGGAAGCTCGGCGAAGGCTACGGCAAGCAGGACAAGCCGCAGTTCCACGTGGTCGCCTATGACTACGGCGTCAAGTTCAATATCCTGCGCATGCTGGCCCAGCGCGGCTGCAAGGTGACCGTGCTGCCGGCGCAGGCCAGCGCCGCGGACGCCCTCGCGCTCAATCCGGACGGCATCTTCCTGTCCAACGGCCCCGGCGACCCGGAACCGTGCGACTACGCCGTCGCCGCCACGCGCGAGTTCATCGCGCGCGGCATCCCCACCTTCGGCATCTGCCTGGGCCACCAGATCATGGCCCTGGCCGTGGGCGCGAAGACGCTCAAGATGAAGTTCGGCCACCACGGCGCCAACCACCCGGTCAAGGACCTGGACGACGGCCGCGTGGTGATCACTTCGCAGAACCACGGCTTTGCCGTGGACGCCGCCACGCTGCCGGCCAACGTGCGCACCACGCACGTGTCGCTGTTCGACGGTTCGCTGCAGGGCTTCGCGCTGACCGACAAGCCGGCTTTCTGCTTCCAGGGCCACCCGGAAGCCTCGCCCGGTCCGAACGACGTGGCTTACCTGTTCGACCGCTTCACCAAGATGATGGCGGACGCACGCAAGTAAGCGCACCGCGCCCCGAAGAAGAAACGAAGACAGTCAGGACGATCCCATGAACGCCTTCATGCACGCAACGCTCGGCATCACCGATTTCTGGACCTTTGTGCTCGGCACGATCTTCATCGTGCTGCTGCCGGGGCCGAATTCGATGTACGTGCTGTCGATCGCCGCCCAGCGCGGCGTGCGCGAAGGCTACAAGGGCGCCTGTGGCGTATTCCTGGGCGATGCCATCCTGATGGTGCTGTCGGCGGCGGGCGTGGCCTCGCTGCTGAAGGCCAGCCCGGCCTTGTTCTACGCGGTGAAGTATGTCGGCGCGGCCTACCTGGGCTGGATCGGCTTCCAGATGCTGCGCGGCGCGCTGCGCAGCTGGTCGGCGCGCGGTAGCGTGGCAGGGGTGCCCGCAGCCGCGCCGGCCGACCGTGTCGCCAGCCCGTTCCGCAAGGCCTTGGTGGTGAGCCTGCTCAACCCCAAGGCCATCCTGTTCTTCATCTCCTTCTTCATCCAGTTCGTCGATCCGCAGTTCGGCCAGCCGGCGCTGTCGTTCGCCGTGCTGGGGCTGGTTTGCCAGGTGTTCAGCTTCGCCTACCTCACCGCGCTCATCCTTGCGGGCGCCAGGCTGGCCGAGATGTTCCGCCGGCGCCGGCGCTTGTCGGCCGGCATGGCCAGCGGCGTGGGCGCCATGTTCATCGGCTTCGGCGCCAAGCTGGCGACAGCCACCCTGAACTGATTCGAATCCTGATATCCGGTGCGGTGCGCGCGAATGCGCGGGCCGGCCAACAAAGAGAGCGTGCAATGCCAAAGCGCACAGACATTAAGAGCATCCTGATCATCGGCGCCGGCCCCATCATCATCGGGCAGGCGTGCGAGTTCGACTATTCCGGCGCCCAGGCCTGCAAGGCGCTGCGCGAGGAAGGCTTCAAGGTCATCCTGGTCAACTCCAATCCGGCCACGATCATGACCGACCCGAATACGGCCGACGTGACCTACATCGAGCCGATTACCTGGGAAGTGGTCGAGCGCATCATCGAGAAAGAACGCCCGGACGCCATCCTGCCGACCATGGGCGGCCAGACCGCGCTGAACTGCGCGCTGGACCTGCATCGCCACGGCGTGCTGGACAAGTACAAGGTGGAACTGATCGGCGCGTCGCCCGAAGCCATCGACAAGGCCGAGGACCGCCAGAAGTTCAAGGAAGCGATGACCAAGATCGGGCTGGGCTCGGCCAAGTCCGGCATCGCCCACTCGATGGAAGAAGCGCTGGCGGTGCAGTCGCAGATTGCCAAGGAAACCGACACCGGCGGCTACCCGATCGTGATCCGCCCGTCGTTCACGCTGGGCGGCTCCGGCGGCGGCATCGCCTACAACCGCGAAGAGTTCGAGGAAATCTGCAAGCGCGGCCTGGATCTCTCGCCGACCCGCGAGCTGCTGATCGAAGAATCGCTGCTGGGCTGGAAAGAGTATGAGATGGAAGTGGTCCGCGACAAGGCGGACAACTGCATCATCATCTGCTCGATCGAGAACCTGGACCCGATGGGCATCCACACCGGCGACTCGATCACCGTGGCCCCGGCGCAGACCCTGACCGACAAGGAATACCAGATCCTGCGCAACGCCTCGCTGGCCGTGCTGCGCGAGATCGGCGTGGACACCGGCGGCTCCAACGTGCAGTTCTCGATCAACCCGGCCGACGGCCGCATGATCGTGATCGAGATGAACCCGCGCGTGTCGCGTTCGTCGGCGCTGGCCTCCAAGGCCACCGGCTTCCCGATCGCCAAGGTCGCCGCCAAGCTGGCGGTGGGCTACACGCTGGACGAGCTGAAGAACGAGATCACCGGCGGCCAGACCCCGGCGTCGTTCGAGCCGTCGATCGACTACGTGGTCACCAAGGTGCCGCGTTTCGCCTTCGAGAAATTCCCTCAGGCCGACAGCCACCTCACCACGCAGATGAAGTCGGTGGGCGAGGTGATGGCCATGGGCCGCACCTTCCAGGAATCGTTCCAGAAGGCGCTGCGCGGCCTGGAAGTGGGCGTGGACGGCCTGGACGACAAGTCCACCGACCGCGACGAGATCGTCGAGGAAATCGGCGAGGCCGGCCCGGACCGCATCTGGTACGTGGGCGACGCCTTCCGCATCGGCATGTCGCTGGAAGAAGTGCACGCCGAGACCTCCATCGACCCGTGGTTCCTGGCCCAGATCGAAGACATCGTCAGGACCGAGACCCTGGTCAAGGCGCGCAAGCTCGATAGCCTGTCGGCGGTCGAGTTGCGCCACCTGAAGCAGAAGGGCTTCTCCGATCGCCGCCTGGCCAAGCTGCTCGGCGCCAAGCCGGCCGAAGTGCGCGCCGCGCGCCACGCCGCCGGCGTGCGCCCGGTCTACAAGCGCGTGGATACCTGCGCGGCCGAGTTCGCCACCAACACCGCATACATGTACGGCACCTACGAGGCCGAGCATGGCGAGTGCGAGGCGCAGCCGACCAACAACAAGAAGATCATGGTGCTGGGTGGCGGCCCGAACCGGATCGGCCAGGGCATCGAGTTCGACTACTGCTGCGTGCACGCCGCGCTGGCGMTGCGCGARGACGGSTACGAGACCATYATGGTYAACTGCAAYCCGGAAACSGTRTCKACSGAYTACGACACCWCSGACCGCCTGTACTTCGAGCCGCTSACGCTGGAAGACGTGCTGGAAGTCGTCGACAAGGAAAAGCCGGTCGGCGTGATCGTGCAGTACGGCGGCCAGACCCCGCTGAAGCTGGCGCTGGACCTGGAAGCCAACGGCGTGCCCATCATCGGCACCAGCCCCGACATGATCGACGCGGCCGAAGACCGCGAGCGCTTCCAGAAGCTGCTGCAGGCACTCGGCCTGCGCCAGCCGCCCAACCGCACCGCGCGTGCCGAGGACGAAGCGCTGCGCCTGGCCGAGGAAATCGGCTACCCGCTGGTGGTGCGCCCGTCCTACGTGCTGGGCGGCCGCGCCATGGAAATCGTGCATGAGCCGCGCGACCTCGAGCGCTACATGCGCGAGGCCGTCAAGGTCTCGCACGACTCCCCGGTGCTGCTGGACCGCTTCCTCAACGACGCCATCGAGTGCGACGTCGACGCCCTGAGCGACGGCCAGCGCGTGTTCATCGGCGGCGTGATGGAACACATCGAGCAGGCCGGCGTGCACTCGGGCGATTCGGCCTGCTCGCTGCCGCCGTACTCGCTGGCCCAGGCCACCGTGGACGAGCTCAAGCGCCAGACCGCCGCGATGGCGAAGGCCCTCAACGTGATCGGCCTGATGAACGTGCAGTTCGCCATCCAGCAGACCAACGGCGAAGACGTGGTCTACGTGCTGGAAGTGAATCCGCGTGCCTCGCGCACGGTGCCGTACGTGTCCAAGGCCACCGGCCTGTCGCTGGCGAAGATCGCCGCGCGCTGCATGGCCGGCCAGTCGCTGGACTCGCAGGGTATCCATGATGAAGTGGTGCCGCCGTACTTCAGCGTCAAGGAAGCGGTGTTCCCGTTCAACAAGTTCCCCGGCGTGGACCCGGTGCTCGGACCCGAGATGCGTTCCACCGGCGAAGTGATGGGCGTGGGCAAGACCTTCGGCGAGGCGCTCTTCAAGAGCCAGCTCGCCGCCGGTTCGCGCCTGCCGGAGAAGGGCACCGTGCTGCTGACCGTGAAGGACAGCGACAAGCCGCACGCCGTGAGCGTGGCGCGCATGCTGCACGACATGGGCTACCCCCTGGTGGCCACGCGCGGCACCGCCTCGGCGATCGAAGCGGCCGGCATTCCGGTGCGCGTGGTCAACAAGGTGAAGGACGGTCGTCCGCACATCGTCGACATGATCAAGAACGGCGAACTGGCGCTGGTGTTCACCACCGTGGACGAAACCCGCACCGCCATCGCCGACTCGCGCTCGATCCGTATCTCGGCCCTGGCCAACCGGGTGCCGTACTACACCACCATGGCCGGCGCGCGCGCCGCGGTGGAGGGTCTCAAGCACATGCAGCGCCTGGAGGTCTATGACCTGCAAGGCCTGCACGCCTCGCTGGCCTGATCGTCGGGCCTTCCGGCCCTTCCGGTTGCCCGGCTGCCTGGCCGCCCGCAGTTGCTGCGGGCGGCCGTCTTGGCCTAAACTACGGCAATCTGGTCGGTCAGACCGACGAACCACTCTGAGAACAACCTGAAAAGCCGCGGTTGAGCGGAAGTGCCCGGGCATATGGCCGGGGCATGGTTCCCGCTCCGCTGCGGCTCATTTTTTTGCAGAACGAAAGACATGAGCACGATTCCGATTACCAAGCGTGGCGCTGAATTGCTGAAAGAGGAGCTGCAGCGCCTGAAGGCGGTCGAGCGTCCCGCCGTGATCAACGCCATTTCCGAAGCGCGTGCGCAAGGCGACCTCTCGGAGAACGCGGAATACGACGCCGCCAAGGAAAAGCAGGCCTTTATCGAAGGCCGCATCCTGGAAGTGGAGTCCAAGCTGTCGGCTGCCCAGGTCATCGACCCGACCCAGCTCGACACCGACGGCCGCATCGTGTTCGGCGCCACTGTGGACCTCGAAGACCTGGAGTCCGGCAAGCCGGTGAGCTACCAGATCGTCGGCGACGACGAGGCCGACCTCGACAGTGGCAAGATCTCGGTCAGCTCGCCCATCGCGCGCGCCCTGATCGGCAAGTTCGAAGGCGACGTGGCGATCGTGCTGGCCCCTGGCGGCGAGCGCGAGTACGAAGTCATCACGGTTCGCTATATCTGAACGACTGAACGAGGCTTCGTGTTCTCTTCCTCCTATTCCAGCCTGCCGCCGCTGCCGCACCGGATTTTCCTCCTGCTCACCGTGGTGTGGGCCGGCAGCCTGTGGACCGTGGGCTACATGGTGGCCCCSACGCTGTTTTCSGTGCTGCCCAGCCGCGAAACSGCCGGCMTGATCGCSGGCCASCTGTTCAGGACCGAGGCCATTCTGGGTGTGGTGGTGGGGGTGCTGCAGCTGGCGCTGTGCAACCTGATGATCCGCCGCGGCGCGGGCCGCTACCGTGGCCTGCGCTGGCTGGTGCTGGGCATGCTGCTATGCGTGCTCGCCGGCTATTTCGGCATCCAGCCTTTCATGGAAAACCTGAAGGACAAGGCATCCGCGCTCGGCGTGGGTGTGTCGGAATCGCCGTACAAAGGCCAGTTCGGCATGCTGCATGGCGTGTCGAGCGTGATCTACCTGGTGCAGAGCCTGCTTGCGCTGGTCATGGTGTGGCGCGCGGCCGCGCCGCGCTCCGCGGGCGAATAAGCCCGGGCATGGCCGGGGCCGGGCCAAGACCTGGCCAGGCTGGAGGAAACGGGGTGCGGGCAGGGGGTGCGGGCGGAATGTTCAGGTCCGCGGCCTGGGTCCGCGGCGGGCAGCAATGCCCCGCCGCTGCCGGACCGGCGCGCGGGCGCGCCGGGCGGGTGCTCAGTCGAGCGCCTTCTTCTTCTGGCTGGTCGGGCGCACGCGAGCGCGCTTGACGTTGCCGCCGGCGGTCACGCGTTCATTGCCCAGCACCGTCACTTGCGAGCGCTTGGGGCGGCGATTGGGTGCGGCGCTAGGCTTCCTGACGGTCACGGTGCGCGGCGCGGCGCCTCCGCGGGGTGCCAGCCGGCCAAGTTCCTGCGGGCGGTTTTCCTTGAGGGTGGCCGGGCCGGGGCGCCATACCACCAGCAGCTTGCCGATGTGCTGGATCGGGGCCGCGTCGAGATCCTCGCAAATGGCTTCGTAGATGGCGAGGCGGTTCTCGCGGTCGTCGCCGAACACGCGGATCTTGATCAGGTCGTGCGAGGCCAGGCTGCGGTCGATTTCCGCCAGGACGGCACGCGTCAGGCCGTCCGCACCGATCATCACGACCGGATTGAGGCCATGGGCGCGGGAGCGGAGTTCGGAGCGCTGGGCTGGAATGAGTTGAAGAGCGGGCATAAGTAAAGCGCAGGCGAGGGCGCAAATTGGCGCAAACGGGCGCGCAGCCAGGTGCGCAAAGCAGGGCACCGAAGTGCCGAAAAAGCGAATCGGCGCGTATTATCCGTCAAACTGGCGCGGTCGGGCTGCAAAATCATCAAAACGAGTGAAAAACGCCTGTCGGGCACCGGGTTGACCGGCCGCTGGCAAGCTTTTCCGATCAGGCGTCATGCGCTACAGGCGCTTTACGCAAGTCTCAGGCAAGTTTCAGGCAAATGGCCAAGAACAAATTCAACCAGTCGTGGCTGCACGACCATATCAACGATCCCTACGTGAAGATGGCGCAGCGCGAGGGCTACCGTGCCCGCGCAGCGTACAAGCTCAAGGAGATCGACGAGCAGGACAAGCTGATCCGGCCCGGCCAGGTCATCGTCGACCTCGGCGCCGCGCCGGGCAGCTGGAGCCAGTACGCGCGCAACAAGCTGGCGGCCTCGCCGCGCGTCAAGGACGGCGGCATCGACGGCGCCGTGGTGGCAATCGATATCCTGCCGATGGAGGCGGTCGCCGACGTCACTTTCATCCAGGGCGACTTCCGCGAAGAGCCGGTCTTCCGACAATTGGAAGAAATCGTGCTGGCAGCCTCCGGCGGGGCGAAAATCGACCTTGTTTTGTCCGATATGGCCCCCAATCTGTCGGGTGTGGCCTTCGCGGATGCCGCGCGCATCGAGTACCTGTGCGAGCTCGCGCTGGAATTTGCCCAGGCCCATTTGAAGCCCGAAGGCTCATTGCTGGTAAAGTGTTTCCATGGCAGCGGGTATAGCCAGATCGTGGAGAAGTTCAAGCGCCAGTTCAAGGTGGTCGCCAAACGCAAGCCCAAGGCGTCGCGCGACAAGTCTTCCGAGACCTTCATACTTGGGCGTTACCTCAAGTCGGCGGAATGAGGCGGGAAGGTGGGGCGGGCCCGTAAAGCGGGCCTATCGCTTCGATGAGTTTGCTTTTTCCCCCGACACCGGGCGCTGCATTACAATGCAGCTATCCCGTTGGCAAGGCGTTCGTAAAGGAGTTTGGCCTTGAATAACAACCTGTTTCAAAAGGCGGCAATCTGGCTCGTGATCGCGCTGGTGTTGTTTACCGTCTTCAAGCAGTTCGACAAGCCCCGCGCGCAGGAAGGCGTCACCTATTCGCAGTTCATGGATGATGCCAAGAACGGCAAGGTGGGCCGCGTCGACGTGCAAGGCCGTAATCTGGTGGTCACGCCCAAGGAAGGGCAGAAGTACACCATCATCTCGCCGGGCGACATCTGGATGGTCGGCGACCTGATGAAGTACGGTGTCCAGGTGACCGGCAAGGCCGACGACGAACCCAACGTGCTGGTGCAGGCCCTGTACTACCTCGGGCCGACCCTGCTGATCATCGTGTTCTGGTTCTACATGATGCGGCAGATGCAGGGCGGCGGCAAAGGCGGCGCCTTCTCCTTCGGCAAATCGCGTGCGCGCCTGATCGACGAAAACCAGAACGCGGTCACTTTCCAGGACGTCGCCGGCTGCGACGAATCCAAGGAAGAAGTGGTCGAGCTGGTGGACTTCCTCAAGGATCCCCAGAAATTCCAGAAGCTGGGCGGGCGCATCCCGCGCGGCGTGCTGCTGGTCGGCCCTCCGGGCACCGGCAAGACGCTGCTGGCGCGCGCCATCGCCGGCGAGGCCAAGGTGCCGTTCTTCAGCATCTCCGGTTCGGACTTCGTTGAAATGTTCGTCGGCGTGGGCGCGGCCCGCGTGCGCGACATGTTCGAGAACGCCAAGAAGCAGGCACCCTGCATCGTGTTCATCGATGAAATCGACGCGGTCGGCCGTCATCGCGGCGCCGGCATGGGCGGCGGCAACGACGAGCGCGAGCAGACTCTCAACCAGATGCTGGTCGAGATGGACGGCTTCGAGGCCAACTCCGGCGTGATCGTGATCGCCGCGACCAACCGTTCCGACGTGCTGGACAAGGCGCTGCTGCGTCCGGGCCGTTTCGACCGCCAGGTCTACGTTGGCCTGCCGGACATCCGCGGCCGCGAGCAGATCCTCAAGGTCCATATGCGCAAGGTGCCGATCGGCAACGACGTCGACGCGTCGGTGATCGCGCGCGGCACGCCGGGCTTCTCGGGCGCCGACCTGGCCAACCTGGTCAACGAGGCCGCGCTGTTTGCCGCACGCCGCAGCAAGCGCGTGGTCGACATGCAGGACTTCGAGGACGCCAAGGACAAGATCTACATGGGTCCGGAGCGCAAGTCCACGGTCATGCGCGAGGAAGAACGTCGCGCGACGGCGTACCACGAGTCTGGCCATGCGGTGGTGGCGAAGCTGCTGCCCAAGGCGGATCCGGTGCACAAGGTCACCATCATGCCGCGCGGCTGGGCGCTGGGCGTGACCTGGCAGCTGCCGGAGCATGACAAGTACTCGAAGTACAAGGACAACATGCTCGACGAGATCGCCATCCTGTTTGGCGGCCGCGCGGCGGAAGAGGTTTTCCTCAACGCCATGAGCACCGGTGCTTCCAACGACTTCGAGCGCGCCACCAAGACCGCGCGCGACATGGTCACCCGCTTCGGCATGAGCGATACGCTGGGCACGATGGTCTACGTGGATACCGAGCAGGACGGCATGTTCGGCAAGATGTCCTCGAAGACCGTGTCGGAAGCCACGCAGCAGAAGGTCGRTTCGGAGATCCGCCGCATCGTCGATGACCAGTACGCGCTGGCCAAGCGCCTGCTCGAAGAGAACCGCGACAAGGTCGAAGCCATGACGACCGCGCTGATGGAGTGGGAAACCATCGACGCCGACCAGGTCAACGACATCATGGCGGGCAAGCCGCCGCGCCCGCCGCGCGGTGCGTCCGGCCAGAACGGTGGTGGTAACACCCCGTCGGGCGGTTCGCCGGTGGCTCCTGCCACCACGCCTGCCACGGCCTGAACGGCCGGCTCGCCAGCAACGGGCGCGGTCTTTTGCCCTGCTGCCTACCGAGCCTGAAGCCGGCGCCCTGTGCGCCGGCTTTTTCATTGCTGCGGCGATGCCGCGGCTGGTCCCGCTTCCCTGGTGTTTCCTGGTTTTCCTATCTTGTCGTCGATCTCCGCTGATTCGTATTTCCAGTGCGGGCGCTACCGCTTCGCGCTCGACCGTCGCCCGCTGGTAATGGGCATCCTCAACGTCACGCCCGACTCGTTCTCCGATGGCGGCCAGCATGCCGGGCGCGACGCGGCGCTGCGCCATGCCGAGCGCATGATCGCCGAGGGCGTGGACATCATCGATATCGGCGGCGAATCAAGCCGGCCCGGCTCGGCTGCATTGCCGCTGGACCAGGAGCTCGAGCGCGTGCTGCCGATGGTGGAGGCGCTGCGCGATTGCGGCCGGCCTTTGTCGATCGACACCTACAAGCCTGAAGTCATGCGTGCCGCGCTGGCCGCGGGCGCGGACCTGATCAACGATATCTGGGGCTTTCGCATGCCGGGCGCGCTCGAGGCCGTCAGCGAAGCGGCGGCCGGGCAGGCCGGGCTGTGTGTCATGCATATGCAACGCGACCCGCAGACCATGCAGGAACAGCCCCGCTACGACGACGTGGTCCGCGAGGTGACGGATTTCCTGGGCGAGCGGGTGGGCGCGCTGCGCGCCGCCGGCGTCGACGACGCCCGTATCACCCTCGATCCGGGCTTTGGCTTCGGCAAGACGCCGGATCATAATCTGCAGTTGCTGGGCCGGCTGCGGCAAGTGGCGGTAGAGGGGCTGCCGTTGCTGGTAGGCTTGTCGCGCAAGTCGACGCTGGGCGCCATCCTGGGCGGCCGGCCGCCGCAGCAGCGTGTCGCCGCCAGCCTGGCCGCGGCGGTCTGTGCGGTGGAGCGCGGTGCATATATCGTGCGCGTGCACGATGTGGAGCAAACCGTCGACGCCCTCAAGACATGGTGGGCGATCCGGCATGAATCGCTTTGCGCGGATGCCAGCTAGTACAAGTCGGCATCGCAAGACAGAACAACGGGAGAAAGAGCTTATGACACGCAAGTATTTCGGCACGGACGGCGTGCGCGGCAGGGTCGGCGAGGCGCCCATCACGCCCGATTTCGTGATGCGCCTGGGCTATGCGGCCGGCATGGTGCTGGCCCACGGGGCCCGGCAGCAGGAGCAGAGCCGTCCGACCGTCCTGATCGGCAAGGACACGCGCATTTCCGGCTATATGCTGGAAGCGGCGCTGGAAGCCGGCTTTACCTCGGCCGGGGTCAACGTGCTGCTGACCGGCCCGCTGCCCACGCCTGGCGTGGCCTATCTGACGCGCGCGCTGCGCCTGTCGGCCGGCGTGGTGATCTCGGCCAGCCACAATCCCTACTACGACAACGGCATCAAGTTCTTCTCCGCCGATGGCGACAAGCTGCCCGATGCGGTGGAGCAGGCCATCGAGGATGCGCTGGAAGAGCCGATGGTGTGCGTGCGCTCCGACGACCTCGGCCGCGCCCGCCGCATCGAGGATGCCGCCGGCCGCTATATCGAGTTCTGCAAGAGCACGTTCCCCTACGAGCAGGACCTGCACAAGCTCAAGCTGGTGGTGGATTGTGCCCATGGCGCCGCCTACCACATCGCGCCGCACGTCTTCCATGAACTGGGCGCGGACGTGGTCTCGATCGGCAACCAGCCCGACGGGCGCAACATCAATGCCGGCTACGGCGCTACCGCCCCCCAGAAGCTGATCGAGGCGGTCAAGGCCAACGGCGCGGATCTTGGCCTGGCCTTCGACGGCGATGCCGACCGCCTGCAGGTGGTGGACCGCGACGGCCGACTGTTCAACGGGGACGAACTGCTCTATCTGATGGTGCAGGACCGCCTGCGAGCCGGCCAGAAGGTGGAAGGCGCGGTCGGCACGCTCATGACCAATATGGCGGTCGAACTGGCCCTCAAGCGCCAGGGGGTGGAGTTCGTGCGGGCCAAGGTGGGCGACCGCTACGTGCTGGAAGAGCTGAACAAGCGCAAGTGGGTGCTGGGCGGCGAAGGCTCCGGCCACCTGCTGTGCCTGGACCGGCACACCACCGGCGACGGCATCGTCTCCGCCCTGCAGGTGCTCGCAGCGCTGCGCCGCAGCGGCAAGACCCTGGCGCAGTTGCTGGAGGGCGTTTCGCTGTTCCCGCAGACGCTGATCAATGTGCGCGTGGAGAAGGGCTTCGACTGGCAGTCCCACGCCGGCCTGAGCGCCGCGCGCGCCGCCATCGAGCCCCAGCTCGAGGGCAAGGGCCGCGTGCTGATCCGTGCTTCGGGAACCGAGCCGGTGGTGCGCGTGATGGTCGAGGCCGAGCAGGTCGAGACCGCGGAGCGGGCAGCGCAGACGCTTGCGGATTCGCTGCGCGCCTGACGGCGAGGGCAGCCAGCGCTGCGGAACTGCCGGGCGTTTGCCGGAGCAGGCAGGGCGTTAGCTGAATCGGGTGATTGGTGACGAGGCCGGGTGAGAACCCGGCCTTTGTTGTTTCCGGGGTCGCAATTAACGGCCGGGAAGGCGCGCCGATGCTGCCCGGCACCCAGGTTCCTCCGCCGGCAAGATTGCGCACTTCTTGTGATTCGTGATGCTCTCCTGGGCGGCGTTCGTCGTCCTCCCCGCGCCATCGCCAGGAGACTTGCGGCCGACTTGCAAGAAGATTTCGTGATGTCATGGAATTGTCACAGACGGGGCATACAGTTCGACGTGTCAAAAAATTGTCATTCCCCAACCATGTCTCTGGAGGACATATGAAGCTGGTCAAGACTGCCGTAGCAGGCATCGTGTCGTTGGTGGTGGCGGGCACTGCGTTCGCGGCGGAAATTACCGGTGCTGGCGCTTCCTTCCCGGCGCCCGTGTATTCCAAGTGGGCCGATGCATACCAAAAGGCAACGGGTAACAAGGTCAACTATCAATCCATCGGCTCGTCCGGCGGCATCAAGCAGATCGGCGCCAAGACCGTCGACTTCGGTGCTTCGGACGCGCCCCTGAAGGACGAGGAACTGGTCAAGCAAGGCCTGGTGCAGTTCCCGACGGTGATCGGCGGCGTGGTGCCGGTGATCAACCTGCAAGGCATCAAGCCGGGCGAACTGACCATCACCGGCGAAGTGCTGGCCAACATCTATCTGGGCAAGATCAAGAAGTGGGACGACGCCGCCATCAAGGCGCTGAACCCGCACGCCAAGCTGCCGAACCAGGACATCCTGCCGGTGCGCCGCGCCGACGGTTCGGGCACCACCTTCATCTTCACCAACTATCTGACCAAGGTCAGCCCGGACTGGAAGAATTCGGTCGGCGAAGGCACCACCGTCAACTGGCCGGGTGGTGGCACGGGCGGCAAGGGCAATGAAGGCGTGGCCGCCTTCGTGCAGCGGCTGAACGGCGCCATCGGCTATGTCGAGTACGCCTACGCCAAGCAGAACAAGATGACCCACCTGAACATGAAGAATGCTTCGGGTGCGGTGGTGCAGCCGGGTGACGACGGCTTCAAGGCCGCCGCCGCGGGCGCAGACTGGACCAAGACCTACTACCAGATCCTGACCAACCAGCCGGGCAAGACCGCATGGCCGATCGCGGGCGCGACCTTCATCCTGGTGCACAAGAGCCAGGAAAAGGCAGCGCAGGGCGCCGAAGTGCTGAAGTTCTTCGACTGGGCCTACAAGAGCGGTGCCGGCATGGCCAGCGACCTGGACTACGTGCCGCTGCCGGAAAGCGTCGTGAACCAGATCCGTGCCACCTGGAAGACCTCGGTGAAGGACGGTTCGGGCAAGGCGCTGTACAACTGATGAAGGGCTGGGCGTGCGGGGGCGCCGGAAGGCACTGCCCCGGCACGGCCAGGCAGTACGGCAGCACCGCAGCACCGCATGACACGCAGTACAGCAGCATAGAAGTACCGAATACCCGATACGCGCATTCAGGGCACGGATCCTGGCAACCGCGACGCAGGGCAGGGCCTGCCGGCTGCGGCGGCGGGAGCAGCCGGCGACCCGCCACCTAAACGAACCCAATACCTCATCATGGCGACTACATCCGATCTATCCGCAGTACGGCCGCCCAGCCGTACCGGTGACATCCTGTTCGGTGGCCTGACGCGCGGCGCCGCCATCGTGACCTTGCTGCTGCTGGGCGGCATCATCGTGTCGCTCGCGATCAGCGCCTGGCCGTCCATCCAGACCTTCGGCCTGCGCTTCCTGTGGACCGCCGAGTGGGATCCACCCGCGGACGTCTACGGCGCGCTAGTGCCGATCTACGGCACCATCGTCACGTCGCTGATCGCCCTGATTATCGCGGTGCCCATCAGTTTCGGCATCGCACTGTTCCTCACCGAGCTGTCCCCGGCATGGTTGCGCCGCCCGCTCGGCACGGCCATCGAACTGCTGGCCGCAGTGCCGTCGATCGTCTACGGCATGTGGGGCCTGCTGGTGTTCGCGCCGATCTTCGGCGAGTACTTCCAGAAGCCGCTGGCCGCCACGGTCGGGCAACTGCCGCTGGTCGGCAAGCTGTTCCAGGGTGCGCCGCTGGGCATCGGCCTGCTGTGCGCCGGCGTGATCCTGGCCATCATGATCATTCCCTACATCGCGTCGGTGATGCGCGATGTCTTCGAGGTGACCCCGGTGCTGCTAAAGGAATCGGCCTACGGTGTCGGCTGCACCACATGGGAAGTGATGTGGCGCGTGGTGCTGCCCTACACCCGCGCCGGCGTGATCGGCGGCGTGATGCTCGGCCTTGGCCGCGCGCTGGGCGAAACCATGGCCGTCACCTTCGTGATCGGCAACACCAACCGGCTGGACAACCCCTCGCTGTTCTCGCCCGGCAACAGCATCACCTCGGCGCTGGCCAACGAGTTCGCCGAAGCCGGCGCGGGCCTGCACACGGCCGCGCTGATGGAGCTTGGCCTGATCCTGTTCTTCATCACTTTCGTGGTCCTCGCGCTGTCCAAGATCCTGCTGCTGCGCCTGGCCAAGAACGAGGGCGCGAAATGAGCCAAGCCACGATGTCTTCTACCTCCTCGACGATCCCGGCCGTGCGCCAGGATGCGGACGCGATGCGCGCGCGCCTGCAGGCGCGCCGCCGCCGCACCAATGTCTATGCCCTGACCGCGTCGCTGGGCGCCATGGGCTTCGGCCTGTTCTGGCTGGCGTGGATCCTCTGGACCACCGTCACGCTGGGCGTGGGCGGCCTGTCGATGGACCTGTTCACGCAGATGACGCCGGCGCCGAACACCGCCGGCGGCGGCCTGGTCAATGCCATCTACGGCAGCTTCGTGATGGTTGGCCTGGCGACGCTGTGCGGCACGCCGCTGGGTATCCTGGCCGGCATCTACCTGGCCGAGTACGGCAAGAAATCGCCCCTGGCCAGCTTCACCCGCTTTATCAACGACATCCTGCTGTCGGCACCGTCGATCGTGATCGGCCTGTTCGTCTACGCGCTGGTGGTGACCCGCATGGGCCATTTCTCAGGCTGGGCCGGCGTGTGCGCGCTGGCGCTGCTGCAGGTGCCGATCGTGGTGCGCACCACGGAAAACATGCTGAACCTGGTGCCCAACGCGCTGCGCGAGGCCGCCTTCGCGCTGGGCACGCCCAAGTGGAAGATGGTGCTGTCGATCACGGTGAAGTCGTCGTATGCGGGCATCGTCACGGGCGTGCTGCTGGCGGTGGCSCGYATCGCCGGCGAGACCGCGCCRCTGCTSTTCACGGCCYTGTCCAACCAGTTCTGGACCAGCGACCTGAACAAGCCGATGGCGAACCTGCCGGTGACGATCTTCCGCTTCGCCATGAGCCCGTTCGTGGAATGGCAGCAACTGGCGTGGGCCGGCGTGTTCCTGATCACCATCGGAGTGCTGGCGCTCAATATCGTGGCGCGCATGCTGTTCAAGAAATAAGCGCGAGAAGTCAGCGGCGGCCAATATCGCCCGTACTGCCCATAGCGCCAAATACGCCCGAACCGGCAACCTGAAAATTTCCTGCGAGAGACGAGCATGACCTCGACCGTCATCGACATTCCCGACACGACCCGCGCCAAGATCGACGTGCGCAACCTGAACTTCTTCTACGGCCAGTTCCACGCGCTGAAGAATGTGAACATGTCGATCCCCGAGCGCAAGGTGACGGCCTTCATCGGCCCGTCCGGCTGCGGCAAGTCGACCCTGCTGCGTACCTTCAACAAGATGTACGCGCTCTATCCGGAGCAACGCGCCGAGGGCGAGATCAACATGGACGGCGACAACCTGCTGACCGCCAAGCAGGACATCGCCCTGCTGCGCGCCAAGGTCGGCATGGTGTTCCAGAAGCCGACGCCGTTCCCCATGTCGATCTACGACAATATCGCTTTCGGCGTGCGCCTGTTCGAGAAGCTGTCGCGCTCGGAGATGGACGACCGCGTGGAGTGGGCGCTGTCCAAGGCCGCGCTGTGGAACGAAGTCAAGGACAAGCTCAACCAGTCGGGCTACGGCCTGTCGGGCGGCCAGCAGCAGCGCCTGTGCATCGCGCGCGGCATYGCCATCCGCCCCGAGGTGCTGCTGCTCGACGAGCCGTGCTCGGCGCTGGACCCGATCTCGACCGGGCGCATCGAAGAACTGATCGCCGAGCTGAAGGACGACTACACGGTGGTGATCGTCACGCACAATATGCAGCAGGCCGCGCGCTGCTCGGACTACACCGCCTACATGTACCTGGGCGAGCTGATCGAGTTCGGCGAGACGGAGAAGATCTTCATCAAGCCGCACCGCAAGGAAACGGAAGACTACATCACCGGCCGTTTCGGCTGATTGAGCGCGGCGCGCATAGCGCTTAGCATACGAGTAACGGCTCCAGCGGAATTTGCGCAAAATTTGCAGGATTTGCAAGATCAGCGGCCAGGAGAACAATATGTCTGACAAGCATCTGTCGACCCAATTCGACGCCGACCTCAACGCCATCAGCACGAAGCTGCTGCAGATGGGCGGGCTGGTCGAGTCGCAGATCGAGACCGCCATGCGGGCGCTTTCGGAATTCGACGCCGCCCTGGCGGACCAGGTGATGGCGCGCGAGCACCACCTCAACGCGCTGGAACTCGAGATCGACGCCGACTGTGGCAACATCATCGCGCGCCGCCAGCCCACCGCGCGCGACCTGCGCCTGGTGATGGCGATCTCCAAGACGATCACCAACCTCGAGCGCGCCGGCGACGAGGCGGAGAAGATCGCCAAGCGCACCAAGCACATCATGGAGGATGCCGGCGCGCACCAGATCAACTATTCCGAGGTGAAGCTCTCCGGCGATCTCGCCATCGCGCTGCTGCGCCAGGCGCTGGACGCGTTCGCGCGCCTGGACACCGTGGCCGCGGCCCGCATCGTCAAGGACGACAAGGCCATCGACGACGAATTCCGGGCCTTCGTGCGCAAGCTCATCACCTACATGATGGAAGACCCGCGTACCATCTCGGTCGCGCTGGACTTCCTCTTTATCGCCAAGGCGATCGAGCGTATCGGCGACCATGCCAAGAACATCGCCGAATTCATCATCTACATCGTCAAGGGAACCGACGTGCGCCACGCCTCGCGTGAGGACATGGAGCGCGAAGCGCTGAGTTAAACAGCGCCACTGCGGAGAGAAAATACATGCCAAGCAGCATTCTTGTCGTCGAAGACGAACCGGCGATCGCCGAACTGATCGCGGTCAACCTGCAACACGCCGGACACTATCCGATCCGGGCCTACAACGCCGAGCAGGCATTGTCGCTGATGAGCGACGTGCTGCCCGACCTGGTCCTGCTCGACTGGATGCTTCCGGGCAAGTCGGGGGCAACCTTCGCCAAGGAACTGCGCGGCAACGACCGCACCAAGCAGATCCCGATCATCATGCTCACCGCGCGCAGCGAAGAGCAGGACAAGGTGCTCGGACTCGAGGYCGGCGCCGACGACTACGTCACCAAGCCGTTCTCGCCGAAGGAACTGCTGGCGCGCATCAAGGCGGTGCTGCGCCGCCGTGCGCCGCAGCTGACCGACGACGTGGTCGCCATCAACGGCCTGCGCCTGGACCCGGCCACGCACCGCGTCACCGGCCACGACGAGTCGGGCATGCTCAAGCTCGACCTCGGCCCGACCGAGTTCCGCCTGCTGCACTTCCTGATGACGCACCCGGAGCGCGTGCACAGCCGGTCGCAACTGCTTGACCAGGTATGGGGCGATCACGTATTCGTCGAGGAGCGTACCGTCGACGTACACATCAAGCGCCTGCGCGCCGCGCTCACGCCCGGCGGCTACAGCAATATGATCGAGACGGTGCGGGGCAGTGGCTACCGCCTGGCGCGCGGCCCCAGTCATTGACGGCGAGCGCGCCGCGCCTGCGCAGCCGTGGTTCCTCCGTGGCGGCAGCATCCCGATGACGGCGCGGCCGGCGCGCCGGCATGACGGACGCATCCGGCGGCCCGCCATGCCGGATTCGCCAGCCTGCCACGCGCCTGTTGCCCGTTTCGTGTCACACTCCACCGCATCTCGCGCGGTCCTGCCGCCTGCCTGACCTTCTCTCGCCTTCATGAACGTCATCTGGGCCCGTTCGGCGGCCATCCTGATCATCCTGGCCCTGGCTTCGGCCGGGCTGTTTCTCTTCTCCGGCCCGGTGCCGGCGCTGGCCTTCCTGTGCGCCGCGCTGTTCGGGCTGCTGCTTTACTACCTGTACCAGATCAATCGCCTGTGGAAAGTGCTGGACGCGCCTGCCTATGGTGAGATTCCCAGCGCGCTCGGGCTGTGGGGCGAGGTGTATTACCGCCTGCACCGCCTAGTCAAGCGCTGGCGCACCCAGGTGCTGCAGGTGGAGCGGCAGCACACGCGCTTCATCCAGGCCATCCAGGCCTCGCCCAACGGCGTGCTGATGCTCGATGACGCCGACCAGATCGAATGGTGCAACGACGTGGCCGAGCAGCATTTCGGTCTCAACGCGCGGCGCGATGTGCGCCAGCGCATCACCCACCTGATCCGCCGTCCCGAATTCGTGCAGTACCTGACCTTGCAGCGCTTCGACGATCCGCTGCTGATGCGCGACCTGGGCGAGCACAAGCGCAGCGTGATCGCGGTGCAGATCCTGCCCTACGGCGAGAACCGCAAGCTGGTCCTGACCAACGACATCACCAAGCTGGAGAACACCGAGGCGATGCGGCGCGACTTCGTCGCCAATGTCTCGCATGAACTGAAGACGCCGCTGACCGTGCTGACCGGCTTTCTCGAAACGGTGCGCGACCTGCCGGTATCGGAGCAGGACCGCAACCGCTACCTGGACATGATGCTGGTGCAGTCGATGCGCATGCAGCACCTGGTCGAAGACCTGCTGGTGCTGGCCAAGCTGGAGAGCGATGCCCAGCCGCCCAGCCAGGAGCGCGTCGACATGGCTGCGCTGGCGGCGCACCTGTTGCACGATGCCGAGGCGCTGTCGCAGGGCCGTCACCAGATCACCGTGCAGATCGATCCGCAGGTGCTGATCCGCGGTGCCGAGAGCGAGCTGCTTTCCGCCTTCGGCAACCTGGTGTCGAATGCCGTGCGCTACACGCCCGAGGGCGGCCGCATCGGCGTCCGGCTGACCTACGAGAACGAGCACGCCAGCTTCTCGGTGAGCGACACGGGCCTGGGCATCGCCGCAGACCATATACCGCGCCTGACCGAGCGTTTCTACCGCGTGGACCGCAGCCGCTCGCGCGACACCGGCGGCACGGGCCTGGGCCTTGCCATCGTCAAGCATGTGCTGTCGCGCCACCACGCCGACCTGCGCATCACCAGCGAAGTGGGGCGTGGCAGCGTGTTCCGCGTGGTGTTCCCGACCGATCGCAGCGGGCATGTGCCCGTCGATTCCACGCCGGGACAATCGCAGCCGGACCCGCACGACGGCCATCCGCAGAAAGCGGCCTGAAGTGCCGCGGCGGGGCCCCGCCGGAGGAGTGTCGAAGGGAGTGTCGAAGGATTGCCGGAGCGGCTGCCGAACGCGCGGCGCAGCGCCGGCTGGTTCGTGGCGCTCCCGGTCGGCGGCCCGCTCCCCGCATCGGTTGGCCGGGTTGCCCGCACGCGCGGCGGCCATCCTTGCGCGCCGGCGCGCGGGCCTCAGGCGGCGGCGAACATCGCCAGCAGCTCGTTCTGGCTGACGTGCGGCTGCTTGGACTTGGTGTGCTTGCGGATGTAGCTTCCGTCGGGCTGCATGATCCACGCCGAGGCGTTGTCGTCCAGGTGCACGCGCAGGCTTTCCTTGATCACGCGCGCCTTGAGTGCCTTGTCCAGCACCGGGAACGCCACTTCCACGCGGCGGAACAGGTTGCGGTCCATCCAGTCCGCGCTGGACAGGTAGGTCACCTCGGCGCCGTCGGCGAGGAAGTAGTAGACGCGATGGTGCTCCAGGAAGCGCCCGACGACGGAGCGCACCGAGATGTTCTCCGACAGGCCCGGCACGCCGGGCCGCAGCGCGCAGACGCCGCGCACGATCAGGTCGATCTTCACGCCGGCGCGCGAGGCCTTGTACAGCTCGTCGATGATGGAGGGCTCCAGTAGCGCGTTCATCTTGGCGATGACGCGCGCGCGCTTGCCGGCGCGGGCGTTGCGGGCCTCGGCGCGGATATGCTCCACCAGGTTGCTGTGCATGGTGAAGGGCGACTGCCACAGGTGGTTCAGGCGGATGGTGCCCGCGGTGCCGGTGAGCAGCTGGAAGACATGCTGCACGTCTTCGCAGATCTGCTCGTCGGCGGTCAGCAGGCCGAAGTCCGTGTACAGCCGCGCGGTGCGCGGGTGGTAGTTGCCGGTGCCGAGGTGGGCGTAGCGGCGCAGCTTGAACTGCTTGCTCTTGGCGCTCGCCAGTTCACGCCGCACGATCAGCAGCATCTTGGCGTGGCACTTGTGGCCCACCACGCCGTAGACCACATGCGCGCCGGCGGATTCGAGCCGCTCGGCCCAGTTGATGTTGGTCTCTTCGTCGAAGCGCGCCAGCAGTTCCACCACGACCGTGACTTCCTTGCCGTTGCGCGCCGCGGTCATCAGGGCTTCCATGACCGGCGATTCGTTGCCGGTGCGGTAGACCGTCTGCTTGATCGCCACCACGGCGGGATCGACGGCGGCCTGCTGCAGCAGGTCCAGCACCGAGCTGAAGCTTTCGTAGGGATGGTGCAGCAGCACGTCGTGCTGGCGGATCGCATCGAACATCGGCGTGCCCGGCACGAACACCTTGACCGGCGCCGGCACGTGCGGCGGGTACTTGAGGGCAGGGCGGTCGACCAGGTCGGGGATCTGCATCAGCCGCACCAGGTTGACCGGGCCGCTCACACGGTAGACGTCCTGCTCGCCGAGCCCGGATTCGAGCAGCAGGCGGCGGGCGATCGCCGGCGGTGTGTCGGATGAAATCTCCAGCCGCACGGTGTCGCCGAAGTGGCGTGCGGGAAGCTCGCCCTGCAATGCTTCGCGCAGGTCGGTGATATCGTCCTCGGAGACGAACAGGTCGGAGTTGCGGGTCACGCGGAACTGGTAGCAGCCGTTGACCTTGATGGCGGGGAACAGCTCGTGCACGAAGCCTTGCATGAAGGACGACAGCAGCACGAAGCCGTAGGAGTAGCCCGACAGGTCTTCGGGCATGCGCACCATGCGCGGCAGCGCGCGCGGGGCCTGCACGATGGCGAGGTCGGCCTCGCGGCCGAAGGCGTCCTTGCCCGACAGCTCGATGACGAAGTTCAGGCTCTTGTTGAGCACGCGCGGGAACGGGTGGGCGGGGTCGAGCGCGATCGGCGTCAGTACCGGGCCCAGTTCGCGCAGGAAAAAGCCGCGTGCCCAGTCGCGCTGTGCCTCGTTCCAGGTCGAGGCCAGGTGGAAGAACACGCCTTCCTTTTCGAGCAGGGGGAAAATCACGTTCTGCAGCATGTCATACTGCATGGCCACGAGCTTTTGCACACGCTCGGTGACGACCTGGTAGGCCTGCTGCAGGGACAGGCCGTCGGGCGTGATGCCGGACGGGTTGTCGCGCATCTGCTCCTTCAGCCCGGCCATGCGGATCTCGAAGAACTCGTCCAGATTGCTTGAAACGATGCAGATGAACTTGAGCCGCTCCAGCAGCGGCACCTTGGGGTCAGCGGCCTGCGCCATCACGCGCGCGTTGAATTCCAGAATGCCCAGTTCGCGGTTGAGCAGCGTGCCGGGTGGGCTTGTCGACATTGGCATGACCTTCTTTTGGTAATGCGGCGACTTTTTCATAGAATCATGTCAAATTGATGACAAAGTGATTTTGTCATGATGCGGACATGAAAGAGACATATTTTCTGTCTCCGGGCGCATCGTGCCCCAGATACCGCTAACTGTGCCGCGCGTTGCGGCGCTTATCCAGATTCCCTACAGCGATGAACCAAACTCCACGCTTGCTGGCCGCCGTCGACATGGGCTCCAACAGCTTTCGCCTGATGATCGGGAGGGTGGACGAGAGCCAGACCGCTTCCGGGACGGCGAGCCAGATCTTCCAGGTCGATGCGCTGCGCGAGCCGGTGCGGCTGGCGGCAGGCCTCACACCCGACAAATACCTCGACCAGCCGGCTCGCCGGCGCGGCATCGACGCCCTGCGGCGCTTCGGCGACCGCCTGCGCGATTTCTCGGCCGACCATGTGCGCGCGGTGGCCACCAATACGCTGCGCGTGGCCAAGAACGCCTCGGAGTTCCTGATCGAGGCCGAGAGCGCGCTGGGATTCCCCATCGAAGTGATCGCCGGGCGCGAAGAAGCGCGGCTGATCTACCTGGGCGCGTCGCACGATGCACCGGCCTGCGCGGGCAACCGTCTGGTGGTGGACATCGGCGGCGGTTCCACCGAGTTCATCATCGGCAGCGGCTATGGGTCCAAGTTGATGGAGAGCCTCTATATCGGCTGCGTCTCGCATAGCCGGCAATTCTTCCCCAGCGGCAACGTCGACGAATACGCGATGAAGCAGGCCGAGCTGGCCGCGCGCCGCGAGATCCAGGTGCTGGTGCGCCAGTACCGCGCCGCCGGCTGGCAGCAGGCAGTGGGCTCGTCGGGCACGGCGCGCGCGCTGGCCGAGCTGATCGAGCTCAACGGCATGAACGACAACCCGGCGGAGCACGGCATCACGCGCGAAGGGCTCGAGCGCCTCAAGCGGGCGCTGGTCAAGGCCGAGAACACCAACCGCGTGAAGCTGGTGGGGCTCAAGGCGGATCGCATCCCGGTGCTGCCGGGCGGGCTCTCGATCATGCTTGGCGTGTTCGCCGAACTCGACATCGAGCGCATGGACGTCACCGACGGCGCGCTGCGCCTCGGCGTGTTGTACGACCTGCTGGGCCGTACGCACCACGAAGACATGCGCACGATCACCGTGGACCAGTTCATGCGGCGCTATGGTGTCGACCGCGCCCAGGCGCAGCGCGTGCAGTCGGCGGCGCTGGGCCTGCTGGCGCAGTTTCCGGAGCCGCGCAACGAACGCCGCGACGACAACCTGGCGCTGCTGGGCTGGGCCGCGGGGCTGCACGAGATCGGCATGACCATCTCGCACAGCGGCTATCACAAGCACTCGGCGTATATCGCCACGCATGCCGACATGCCGGGCTTCTCGAAGACCGACCAGGCGCGCCTGTCTACGCTGCTGCTCGGCCATGCCGGCAAGCTGGGCAAGCTGTCGGGTAGCGGCAAGTTCGTGGACTGGCGCATGCTGTTCAGCCTGCGCCTGGCCTTCGTGCTGTGCCGGCGCCGCGCCGACGAGCCGCTGCCGGAAATCGCCGTGGGCCAGCGCTCGGATGCGCTGAACGAAGGCTTCGAAGTGCGCCTGCCCAAGGCCTGGATCGAGGCCAATCCGCTGGTCGAATACAGCCTGGCGCAGGAGGCCGACGAGTGGGAGCGCATCGGCAAGCGCTACAAGGTAGTGTACGGCTGAGCGGGGAAGGGGGCGGCCGGGAGCCGCCCGCAGCCACCTGCGGGCTGGTGGCCCGGCAGGCGCGAACGGCGGCCGTCCGCGCGGGTGCTGCCAGGCTCAGGCGCCGCGATTCAGGCCAAGGAAGTGGCGCGCGTAGCGGGGGTTCATGTCGTTGACGCGCAGCAGCGTGAGGAAGTCCGCCACGTTGAAGTCGGGGTCCCATGCCGGCATGCCGCAGATGCGGGCGCCAAGCCGCAGGTAGCCCTTGATCAGCGCGGGCGGCTCCACGTCCAGCGTCTGGTTCAGTTCATCGATCGGCAGGGCCAGGCGCGGGAACGCGTGGTATTCGATCGGCGCCAGCGCGCGTTCGGCAAACACGCGGTACAGGCTGGCCGCATAGTGGCCGCCGTCGCTCATCGGCACGCTGGCGCAGCCCAGCATCGACTCGATGCCCCAGCGCTGCAGGTACTCGCCCAGGCCGCCCCACAACGCCATGATCACGCTGCCCGAGCGGTAGTCGCGGTGCACGCACGAGCGGCCCAGCTCGACCATCTTGGGCTTGAGGTGGGCCAGGCGCACGAGATCGAATTCCGATTCGGCGTACAGGCAGCCGATGCGCTTGGCCTGGTGCGGCGCCATCACGCGGTAGGTGCCGACGACCTTCAGCGTGGCGAGGTCGCGCACGATCAGGTGGTCGCAATAGGCGTCGAACATGTCGACGTCGAGTTCGGGCGTGGACGGGTTCAGGCGGGCGCCCATTTCCTCGGCGAAGACCTTGTAGCGCAGGCGCTGCGCCTCGACTACTTCGTCTTGGTGGCGCGCCCACGCCACGCTGAAAGCAGGCTGTTCATGCCCTTGGGCATGTGCTTGTGCAGGTGGCGGGCGATGAAGACGCCTCCGCGCCGAATGGCCGGCTTGGCCATTGGGCAAGGAATCGAACAGCGGCTGGGTGGGCGTCGGGAGCTCTCGCATCAGTATGTCCTTTCGGTGACGAAACTGTTGCGGTCGAATGTAGATAGGGCAGGTGACAGTGCCGTGAAGCGGTCGTGACGGTTCGGTGACTGTGCAACGCAGCGTGGGCGGTCCGGCGTGCGGTGACGCGCTCGCGGACGAACGCCGGAGCCGCTGCGGGGCCGGTGGGCTACAAGGCTACAAGGCTAGAGGAACTCGGGATTGATCACCGCGCGCAGCACCACTTGCGATTCGCTTTCGCGCGTACGCCCGGACAGCCACCATATCCCGCTCTTGCGCACGCTCCAGTTCATTTCCGATCCGGCCAGCAGGAGGCTGGCCATGCGACCGATCCAGGGCTGGTGTCCGACCACCACGATATGCTCGGCGCCCTGAGGCCAGTCGATGGCCGCCAGCACCGCGCTGACGTCCGCGCCGGGCGCCAGGTCGGGCAGGATTTCCGCGTTCTCGCGCAGGGCGGCGGCGGTTTCGCGTGTGCGCAGGGCGGGACTGCACACCACGCGCGCGCCGGCCGGCAGGTGGGCGCGCAGCCAGGCCGCGGACGCATCGGCCTGCTTGTGGCCACGGCGGGTCAGCGGGCGCTGCAGGTCGGCATTGCGGGTCAGGCCAAGTGCGGCGGGCAGTTCCTCGGCTTCAGCGTGGCGCCACAGGATCAGGTTCATGGAAGCGGAAAACTTGCGCAGGAAATGGTTGGAAACGAAGGAAAGTACGTCACGAGTATGGCAATGCGCGTACCGGCGTGCAAGGCGGGCAAACACCGGGCATGCACCGGGCATGCACCGGGCATGCATTTGCGAGCATCGCAAGCCGGCGTGACAGACATGTGACGGGGCGGGCATGCGGCAGGCGCGTGCGGCGGGGCAGGAATCAGGGCGGGGAATAAGGGCAGGGATACCGGCCAGGGAATGCTGCGAGAGGCTGGTGCCAGTGCCGCCCGAGTCCCGCGTGCCGGGATTCCGGCACATCCAGGTCGCGGCGGCACGATGCATCCCGGGGCAGGTCCGTGTTGCGCGGTGCCCTCGGAATGCGGTCAGGCGCAGCACCCGCCAGTGCGGCGGACGCTGGAAAAAATCAGGCTTTGTGGCGGAAGTTGATGCGGCCCTTGGTCAGGTCATAGGGCGACATTTCCAGCGTCACGCGGTCACCGGCCAGAATGCGGATGCGGTGCTTCTGCATCTTGCCCGAGGCATAGGCCCAGATTTCCACGCCGTTTTCCAGCGTTACGCGGTAACGATTGTCGGGGAGGGCTTCCGAGACAACGCCGCCAAATTCAATAAGTTCTTCCTTAGCCAATCTGTTTCCTTTAGGGCAGCCGGGGCTGCATGAATGTCGGTAAATCCGGTGAGGCGGATGCCGCTTGCTGCGGGCGTTTCCGCGAGGCCCGGGTGCCAGCAGTGACAAGCGCCGGCTTGCTTGGTTGCGCCGAAAAGTTGCGGGAGGCAAGCTGACCCGGACCGGCACGGCGACTGCACGTGCAAACATGGTCCACGTTAGGGAATCGCCAGGGGGCGCGTCAGAGCCCGGCTGATTGCCTTGCCGGTTGCGGCCCATGCCAAAGCGGCCGTGCTACCGTGATAGGTGTGGGGCAATGCGCGGACACGATGTTTCCGGTGGCTCGCCGGCACTGTGCCGTTATTCAACCGCGGCATCGGGCAGGGGCGCCCGGTTACAGGGCATGCTGCATTCACCCCGGGCTAACGCGCGATTATACCACGGCGACGCCGCGCCGGCGTCGCTGCGCGCCCTGCGCGGGTCGGTGCCCGAACCCGCCGAACGGCAGGAAAAGCAGGGAAAAAGTGCGCGACCGGGCTGGTGGCGGAATGAAAAGTGGCGCGGGCGGTTTGCGGTTGCGCCCCGGGCCGGTGTCCGTCCTTGTGGCATGCGAGGCATCCCGTGTTCGTGGCAATGCGGGCGCGTCACAGGCGGGGCGAGCCCGCGGGCTTCTTTCCAGGGCCGTTTCGTGTCATTCGCGTGTGGACGGGTCGGAACCCGACCGGAGCCGGTCCGGGACAAGACGAAAAAAAGGCTTAGACCTGATGGTCTAAGCCTTTGATCTCATTTACTAAAACTGGTCGGGGCGACATGATTCGAACATGCGACCCTCTGATCCCAAATCAGATGCGCTACCAGGCTGCGCTACGCCCCGAAGCGGCGAATTGTAGCCCGGCTGGGCCCCGGGGGTCAAACGTTAGTTTAGTGCGCGCCTGAGTTGCCGCCGGGCGCCGCCGCGGTGCGGTCGATGCCCCCTGCAGGAAGGGCGATGGCGCGCTTGACTTGGTCGCGAGCGCTGACATAATCCGCACACTTCGGCGGCCACGCCCCGCGCCCGGTCAGGCGCGAGGGCAGGCGGGCTGCCGGCGGACTGGCGTGAGCATGATGACAAGAGTGCGGAAGTACGAGCGTGCCCTCACAGCAGTTGCGGGGCCGAGCCCCAGGTCGCCGGGGCGCACGCGGGCGGCCCGGAGTTCAGAAGAAAGAATGGCGCAAACCCCTGGGCTGCGGGTCCCGGGGGCGCGAGGCGGCGCGCTGTGGCGCCGCCTGCCAAGTTGGACGGGGAAATCATGTTTCAGTCGCAGGTCAGTGTGCTGGTCGCGGGTCTTTTCGGGCTGCAGATGGCGGTGGTGTTCGCCGTGCTGCGGCGCACGCCGGGCATCGGCCGCGCCGGCCTCGGCGCCTGGGTGGCTGGCGAGTTGCTGGTGACGGCAGCCACCGCGCTGCTCGCCGCACAGGGCTATCTGCCGGAATGGCCGATCCTCAGCCTGGTCGATGTCGTCATGACGGCGGCGCTGGCGCTGATGGTGTATGGCGCCCGCCGCTTCTTTGACAGGTCCGGGGGCGCGGCTTCGCTGTGCATGCTGAACCTGGCGGTGCTGGGCACCACGCTCTACTTCGAACTGCAGGGAGCGCCCCCGGCCGGCCCCGCGCTCGTGTTCGCGCTTGCCAATATCTATCTTCCGCTGGCCTTGCTGCGCGTGGTGGCGCCACAGGTGCCCGCCAGGCGCGGCACCGGCCGCCTGGCGGCGCTTTCGCTTGGCCTGATCGCCGTCGGCTGTGCCGGCATCGGTCTCTACCAGGCAGCCGACCTGACCCTGGTGCCCGCCGGCCTGCTGCTGCCCAGGCGCGCGCCGCAGGAAACCTTCACCGTCCTGCAGGCGTTCGGCATCGTCAGCCTGTCGGTCAGTTTCGCGCTGATGGCCCACGACCGCCTGCGCCGCCGCCTCGAGCACCGCGCCAGCTATGACGACTTGACGGACGTGCTGTCGCGCGGCCCCTACTGGGCGGCGCTGGAAGAAGCCTGCCAGCAGGCTGACCGGCACCAGCGCCCGCTGGCGGTCGCGTTCATCGACCTCGATCATTTCAAGGCGATCAACGATCTCTACGGGCACCTGGCCGGCGACAGCGTGCTGCGCCACTTCAGCGGCCTGTTGCGCAAGACGCTGCGTGCCGGCGATTTCGCCGGCCGCCTGGGCGGGGAGGAGTTCGGCATCGTGATGCCTGACACCTCGCTCGAGCAGGGCCGCGCACTCAGCCTGCGCCTGAACACCCTGGTGCGCACCACGCCGTGTCCGTCGGAGCCGGATGCGATTCCCTATACGGTCAGCATCGGCATGGCCGAGCGGCTGCCCGGCGAGGGCGCCGACGACCTCATGCGCCGGGCCGACAATGCGCTCTACGACGCCAAGCACATGGGGCGCAACTGTGTCGCCACGCAGCCGACCGACCGCCACGCCGGGATGCCGGCAGCGCCACGCATGCGGATCTCCCAGGCCTCGTGATGCATTCCGGCGCATTGCGGCGCCTGGCCATATGTGACGCGGCGCGCGGCTGATGTAGAATACCGGCCTTCGCACCGGGCCCGGCAGCGCATCGCCGCGGCGTCCCGCGATCCGCCCTTAGCTCAGCTGGATAGAGCACTCGCCTTCTAAGCGAGCGGTCAGAGGTTCGAGTCCTCTAGGGCGGGCCAGTGTTTCCCGGGCAGCGACCGCGGCTGTAGTCCCGCGGGCTGCGCTGCCGTCTCCCTTCCTGCCTTCCGTCCCGCTTTCCTTTCCGCCTTCCTTCTTATTTTCTGCGCCCGCCGGTTTTGCAGTCAGGCGCCCTCGGCCGCCACCGGTTCCGGCGCTGGCGCGTTGCCCTCCGAGCACTGCCGGCAGGTGCCGAGCAACGCGCCACGGACCGCCGCGGGCCGCAGGCCTTTCGTTTCGAGCATGCGGCGCTGCAGGTCGAGCAGCGCGTCGTCGTGGACATCTTCGATACGCTGGCACCGTTCGCAGAACAGATGCTCGTGTGCGGGCTGGTCGTTTGGCTCGTAGTGATGGGACAACACATTGCGCCGGCTCACCGAGACGCGTCGCAACAGGCCGATGTCCGCCAGTTCGTAGATCGCCGCCTTGAACGTGGAAAGCGGGAGCCGCAGTCCTGTCGCCAGCAGCAGCCGGCACAGCGCTTCCGAGGTCCGGTGGCGGTCGCCGGCTTGCCACGCCAGCGCAAGCACGGCTGCGCGGGCCAGCGTCGGCGCGAGGTCCCGCGCGGCGATTTCGCTGCACGCCCGTGCCAGCAACGCGGGACTGAGCGTGCTGGCCTCCGCCGCGCGCATGGACTGCACCAGTGGCGTGGCGTCGTGCCCGCGGTCGCGCGCCTCGTCCAGGGCTTGCAATGCCGGTGAGGCGTCGCGTTGTCCGGATTCCATCTGTGCCTCTCCTGTACCGCTGTTGGGTTGCCGCTGTCATGCGCCTGGCGTGCGGCACGCAGTGACATCGGTTCCCAATCTACTTTTTTCCAACGCACTTTCGCTTCCGGCAAACGTCCTGACTACGCGATGACCCTATCGGCTATATGCCCTGTAGAATCGACGCCACGTGGACTGTGCGCAGAAGTTGCTGGCAGTCATGCGAACACGGACCCGGCAATGCCAATAATTCGACCGGAACCCGTGCCGTCGCCATAGCGGTTTTGGGGGAAGCTCCGCGACGCGCGGAGGGGGGAGGGTGCCAGATGAATCGAGATCACATGTCGGCCCGGCTGCTGGCGCTGCTGGGCTTTTTCCCGGTGTACCAGGTGTGGGACCTGGCCCAGCTCTACCAATCGGGCGGCGCCGTGCACTGCGTCGCCGAGGCGGTCGCCACGGGGGTCTTCCTGTGGATATTGATCATGCTCTACCGCGACCGGCAACGTGCCGGCAATCGCCTGCTGGAGTTGCAGACGCTCTCGCGCGCGCACGACCGCGCGATCGCCGAGCGCGACAAGCCGGCGCGCCAGTCGACGCATCATTTCCTGCAGCAGATACAGGAGCAATTCGAGAAATGGCGGCTCACGCAGGCGGAGAAGGACATCGCCCTGCTGCTGATCAAGGGCCTGACCCTCGACGAGATCGCCGCCGTGCGCGAGAGCCGCAGCAAGACCGTCAGGCAGCACGCGACCAATATCTATGCGAAGGCCGGCCTCGACGGGCGCCACCACCTGGCGGCCTTCTTCCTGGAAGACCTGCTTGCGCCGCCGGGCGCTCCAGATGTCGCGCCGGGGCTCGGCGTGGCGCAGCCTGCCGTCGCGCAATGACCGCGGCGCAGTGACCGCGGGCGCGGGCGTGGACGTACGCTGCGCCTCGCCAAGACGGCGGCTGCGGCAGGCATCGGCCCGACCTCAGAAGCGCGGGGGCTGCGGCGCCACGGCGCCGCGAACGGCGGCGGCCGCGGGTGCGATGGCCTCGGGCGGCACCATGAATTTCCATTCCTGGTACGACGCCTTGCCTTCGAAATCCTGGAAGCGCAGCTCGAAGTTGCCGATCTTGATCGGCCGGCCGGTCGCCAGGCTGTAGACGCCCATGATGCCGGGCCCCGGCACCGCCTGCACCATGCCCCAGGCCTCCTCGCCCGTCAGCGGGTCCACATAGAGCTTGCGCAGGTGGCGGCGCGGCGTCGGATAGCGCGGGTCCTTCAGCAGCGCCTGCAGGCTCGGCGGCGTGCGCGGCTGGCCAGGCGGAGTCGCATTGGCGTAGCTGATGAAGGCCTCGCGGAACTCGGTGCCGATCGACAGCAGTTCCTCCTCGGCGGCGCGGCGCTGCGCCACCGCGCCGAGCTGCAGCGTGGCCGCCCCGGCGACGCCGATCACGGCGACCATCAGGATCAGCCCAATATAGCCGAAGCCGCGTGCGCGCCTGGCGTTCCTGGCTTGCCTGAAGTGCCGGGCCGCCATGGCTAGCGCTGGGAGAAGGGCACGTTGCCGGCGCCGCTGCCGGGCGCGCTGCTGCGCAGGTCGTAGACGCGGCCCTTGCTGGCATCTTCCGGCGGCACGATGGTCCATCCGCTGCTGCTCCTGGCGACTGGGTCGAACGGCAGCGTGCGGAGGTATTTTTTCTCGACCAGTTCCTCGAGCGATTCCGGATACCGCCCCGTGTCGCCATAGAACTTGTCGATGGTGGCGCGCGCGGTCGCCAGGTTATCGACGAGCACCGTCTCGCGCGCGATGTCGATGCTGTGGAAGTAGCGCGGCACCGCCAGCGTCAGCAGCAGCGCGACGATGGCCAGCACCACCAGCAGCTCCACCAGCGTGAAGCCGCGGGCAGGGCGAGCGAGGCGCGGGCAGGGTAGGCGGGGGAAAAGCAGCGGCCGCGCGTCCATCGTTCGTCACCATTTCCTGTAAGGCACGCCGTTCAGGCCGGTCTGGCCCGAGCGGGTGTAGACGTCGTAGATGTCGTCGCCTTCCTGCGGCGCGTCGGGCTCGCTCGCATAGCTGCGCTTGCCCCAGGCCGCGGATTCCGGGCCGGACGTGTCTGCCGCCAGCGGGTCGCGCGGCACCCTGCGCAGGAAGTACATCTTGCTGCGGGTCGGGCTGCGCTGGTCGAGCACGCCCTCGGCCAGGATCTCCAGGTTCTTCGGGTATCCCGTGGTCCCCGCCATCTTCGGGATGCGGCCTTCGTCGCTGGCGCGCTTGTACGCGTCGATGGCGGTGCGGATATCGCGCAGCGCGCGCCGCAGCTCCTGCTCCTTGGCGCGCTGCACGCTCACCTGCGCCAGCGGCAGCGCGATGGTGGCCAGCACGCCCAGAATCGCCAGCGTGACCAGCAACTCGATCAGCGTGAAGCCGCGCGCAGACGCCGCGCCGCGCGGCGGCGGGCTCGGGCGGGCGTTGGCCGGCGCTTTCACGGCTGTACCTGCACCACATGCGGCGCCGGTGCGCGCGCGGAGATCGCGCTGCCCTTGAGCCCCACCGGCGCGGTGGTGAGCAGCTGGATGGCCGATGCATTGGTCGGGGCCAGCGCGCGGAAGTTGATGCTGGCGAAGTTGCCGCTGCCGCTGGCGCCGCTGCTGTCGGTGCGCGTGCCGGTGATGAGCAGCTGGCCCGCGCCATCGACCTTGCTGGTGAAGCTGGTCTGCGCGCCGCCCTGTCGCAGGAACCCCCCCTCGACCACGCCGCCCGCCTCGAAGACCTTGTCGTCGAACGTGATCGCGACTGGCACGCTGGTGACCGGGCGCGCGGACTGCATCGACAGCTGCAGCGTGAACGTGTCGCCGACCTTCAGTTGCTGCGCGCCTTGCCAGCTCATCTGCGCGCTGCCGGGCGCGCTGACGAGCGGGGCGGCCTGGGCCGCGGGCGGATCGGCATCGGCGTCCGGCGCGGGCTGCGCCGCGGCACCGGGA
>NZ_JBFTNF010000097.1:0-19055 GCF_056397345.1 Cupriavidus sp. 05N38 | reverse complement strand
GAACCACAGGCCCCACCACGAAACCTCCAGCCTCAGTAACACTGTTCGGCTCTGCCCCTGCCGGCCAGGCAGTCCGCTTTCTTTGCCTACTTTCTTTTCGGAAAAAAGAAAGTAGGTCGCTCCGGGGGAGCGAAAGCCTTTGACTTTGAAGTTGACTTTGACTTCGAAACACAAGCACCAACCGCAAGACACCAGCACACCAAGCCAACGCAGTTGAAGCGCAGGAGCCAACCCGCAAGCCACAAGCCACAAGCCCCTCCACCAAGAGCCTATACCACCGAGACTAACCCCTTGATTCTGTGGAAAAACACCAAATCAAGACCAAAACCCATCACCCTGCCCCCAAACCCCCATTCCCCAWCCCGTCTAAAATACAGCCCTCCCCCCACCAACCAGAATTCCAAAATGCGTCTCCTCCACACCATGCTCCGCGTCGGCGACCTCCAGCGCTCGATCGACTTCTATACCCGCATCTTCGGCATGCAACTGCTGCGCCAGAGCGACAACCCGGAATACAAGTACCGCCTGGCCTTCGTCGGCTACGGTCCCGAATCCGAGACGGCCGTGCTGGAACTGACCTACAACTATGGTGTCGAGCAGTACGAGATGGGCACGGCCTACGGGCATATCGCGCTGGAAACCGATGACGCGGCGGCCGCCTGCGAGCGCATCCGCGCTGCCGGCGGCAATGTCGTGCGCGAGGCGGGTCCGGTCAAGGGCGGCACCACGGTGATCGCCTTCGTGGAAGACCCGGACGGCTACAAGATCGAACTGATCGAGCGCCACTCCACGCGCGACTCGGCACGCCCCTGAGTGGGCGCGTCCGTGCTGAACCGCCGCCCGCTGGACGGCACTGCCGTCAGCCTGATGGTGCTGCTATGCCTGGCCTGGGGACTGCAGCAGGTGGTGATCAAGGCGACCGCGCCGCTGATGGGGGCGGTGCTGCAGGCGGGCGTGCGTTCGGCGGTGGCTGCGTTGCTGGTGTTCGGCTTCGCGGCCTGGCGCCGCATTCCGCTGTGGAGCCGGGACGGCACGCTGGGCGCAGGGCTCCTGGCGGGCCTGCTGTTCGGCGCCGAATTCTTCTGCATCTTCGTCGGGCTCGGCCACACCACGGCTTCGCGCATGGCGGTGTTCCTCTACACGGCGCCCATCTTCACGGCACTCGGCCTGCATGTGACGGTGGCCGGCGAGCGGCTGCGCCGCGGGCAATGGCTGGGCGTCGGACTGGCCTTCTGCGGCATGGCGCTGGCCTTCGCCGACGGCATCGCCGCGCCGGCCGCGCATGGCGGCAGCACCTTGCTGGGCGATGCGCTCGGTATCGTGGCGGGTTTCCTGTGGGCGGCCACCACCGTGGTGGTCCGCGCCAGCAAGCTGGCTTCGGCGGCGCCGAGCAAGACCTTGCTCTACCAGCTGGCGGTGTCGGCGGTGATGCTGCTGGCGATGGCGATGGCCGCGGGCCAGCACCTGCAGGCGCGCGTGGATGGCATGGTGATCGCCAGCCTGTTCTATCAGTCGGTGCTGATCGCCTTCGCCAGCTACCTGACGTGGTTCTGGCTGCTGCGCCAGTACCTGGCGTCGCGCCTGTCGGTGTTTTCCTTCCTGACGCCGCTGTTCGGCGTCGCCTTCGGCGTGGTGCTGATGCACGACGCCGTCGGCATGCGCTTTGCGGTGGCGGCAGTGCTGGTGCTGGCCGGGATCGTGCTGGTCAACCGGCGCGCCTGAACGGCGCGCCGCGTTGCGGCTTCAGAAGCGGAACATCCCCAGCGCGTCGCGCACTTCATCCAGCGTGCGCTGGGTGATGCCGCGCGCCTGGTCCGTACCGTGGCGCAGGATCTCGAACACATGCTGCGGGTCCTTGGCCAGCGCTTCGCGGCGCTCGCGGATCGGCGCCAGCAGCGCCTGCAGCACGCCTTCGAGCCGGCGCTTGAGCACCATGTCGCCCAGCCCGCCGCGGCAATAGTGTTCCTTCAGTTCCGCCACCTCGTCGACCGCCTCGTCGAACGCATCCAGGTAGGTGAACACCACATTGCCCTCCACCTGGCCCGGATCGGACACCTTGAGATGATTGGGGTCGGTGTACATGCGCATGACCGCTTCCTTGATCTGCTCGGGCGTGGCCGCGAGCGGGATCGCATTGCCTTGCGACTTGCTCATCTTGGCCTTGCCGTCGACACCCGGCAGGCGGCCGAAGCGCGGGATCAGCGCCGCTGCCTCGGGCAGCAGCTCGCGCCCGACCTGATGGTTGATGCGGCGCGCGATCTCGTTGGTCTGCTCGATCAGGGGCGCCTGGTCCTCGCCCACCGGCACCACCTCGGCCTTGAAGCCGGTGATGTCGGCGGCCTGCGCCGCCGGATAGCACAGGAAGCCAGCCGGGATGTCGCGCCCGAAGCCGCGCGCCTGGATCTCTTCCTTGATGGTCGGGTTGCGCTCGAGCCGGGCCACCGTGACGAAGTTGAGGTACATCAGCGTCAGTTCGGCCAGCGCGGGCAGGTGCGACTGCACCGTGATGGTGGTCTTGGCCGGGTCGATGCCGACCGCCAGGTAGTCCAGCGCCACCTCCAGCACATTGCGCCGCACCTTGTCGGGATCGTGCGCGTTGTCGGTCATGGCCTGGGTGTCGGCCAGCAGCAGGTATTGCTGGTGGGAATCCTGCAGCGCCACGCGGCTCTTGAGCGAGCCGACATAGTGGCCCAGGTGAAGCTGGCCGGTGGGACGGTCGCCGGTGAGGATGACCTTGCGCCTGGGCGCCTGCGTTTCGCTAGTCATGGCATTTCCTTGGAGAGGTGTCGCCGCGCAGCGGTCCGGCGGGAATATGCGCCTGCCGGCCGGGCTGCGGCGGCTGGAGTCGGAATCGGTGGATGACGACGCGCCGCTCGCTTCAGCGGCGGCGCCAACGATGGATCGGGGTCAGGACGGCGCGCATCGTGCTGGCGGTCTCAGGCGGGCGGCATTTCGAGCTGGCGCGCCAGCCCGACATATTCGGCCACGGGCACCTCTTCGGCGCGGCGCCCGAGATCGAAGCCCAGCGCGTCGAAATCGACCTGGTCGCGCAGCATCGACAACGTATTGCGCAAGACCTTGCGCCGCTGCGAAAACGCCGCGGCGACCACGTCGCCAAGCACGGTCAGGTTGCAGGCCGGATAGGGCGAGCGCAACTGGCCATCGGCCTGGCGCGGCCAGGGAATCATGCGCACCACGGCGGAATCGACCTTGGGCGGCGGATTGAACGAGGCCGGCGGCACATCCAGCACATGTTCCATGTGATAGCGGACCTGCAGCATGATCGAGAGCCGGCCGAAAGCCTTGCTGCCGGGCTCGGCCACCATGCGCTCCACCACCTCCTTTTGCAGCATGAAATGCTGGTCGCGCACCTGGTCGGCAAAGGTGGCGAGGTGGAACAGCAACGGGCTGGAGATGTTGTACGGCAGGTTGCCGACGATGCGCAGGGGCTTGCCGGCCTCGTGCAGCTTGCCGAAATCGAAGGCCAGCGCGTCGCCGGCATGGATCGCCAGACGCTCGCCGTAGCGGCGGCGCAGCCGCTCTACCAGGTCGCGGTCGAGCTCGACCACCTGCATCTGCGGCAGGCGCTCGAGCAGCGGCTGGGTCAGTGCGCCCAGGCCCGGCCCGATCTCGACCAGGATGTCGCCGGGTTGCGGGTCGATGGCGCTGACGATGCCATGGATGATGCCGTCATCGACCAGGAAGTTCTGCCCGAATCGTTTGCGGGCCACATGGCCCTGGTGTACGTTGGAACGCATAGGTCTCTCGTCGGGCGTCAGCGGGTTGCCGCCGCCGGCACGGCGCGGGGGCGGCCGCCGGCGTGGCCGGCCATGGCAACGGCATTGCGGATCGCCTCGATCATGCTGCCGTGTTCGGCGCGGCCGCTCCCGGCCAGGTCCAGCGCCGTGCCGTGATCGACCGACGTGCGGATGAAAGGCAGGCCCAGCGTGATATTGACGCCGTGCCCGAAGGTGCCGTATTTGAGCGGCGCCAGGCCCTGGTCGTGGTACATCGCCAGCACGCAGTCGGCCGCGTCGAGATGGCGGGGCTGGAACAGCGTATCGGCGGGATAGGGGCCGCGCGCATCGATGCCGGCATCGGCAGCCTCGGCCAGCGCGGGGATGATCACGTCGATCTCCTCGTGGCCCATATGGCCGCTTTCGCCGGCATGCGGGTTGAGTCCGGTCACCAGGATGCGCGGGCGGTCGATGCCGAAGCGGCTACGCAAGTCGGCATCGATGATGGTGAGCGTCTCCACCAGCATCGGTACGTCCAGCGCGTCCGGCACGGCGCGCAGCGGCAGGTGCGTGGTGGCCAGCGCGACACGCAGGATGGCGTTGGCGTGGGCCGGCTGCGGGCCGGCCAGCATCATGACCACGCGCGCCACGCCGGCGCGCTCGGCCAGGTATTCGGTGTGGCCGGTGAAGGGCACGCCGGCATCGTTGATGGTGCTTTTCTGCACCGGCGCCGTGACCATGCCGGCATAGCGCGCGACGCCGTCCGCGCCGGGCGTGCAGCCGTCGATGGCATGGTCGAGCAAGGCCAGCACATAAGCGCCGTTACGCGCATCGAGCCGGCCTGCGTCGCACGGCACCGCCAGGGCGATGTCCTCGCACACCACGCTGCCGTCGGCCAGGCGATGCGCCCAGGCATGGCCCACGCCGAGCGCGGCCGCGCGCGCGGCCAGCAGGCGCGCGTCGCCGATCACATGGAAGCGCACCTGAGGATGCTGGCCGGCCAGCTGCAGCAAGGCGCCGACAGTGATGTCGGGACCAATGCCGGCAGGTTCCCCGGTGGTGATGGCTAGCGCGAGCGGCTTGGACATGACGCGGGTGCGGTCCGTCAATTCTCGGAGCGCTGGCGGTTGACGCGGTATTCCACGTAAGCCGCCTGGCGCAGCTGGCGCTGCCAGTCTTCATAGGCCGCGCGGATCTTCTGCTCGCGTACTTCGGCACGGGCGAAATCTCGCTGCTTCTCCGGAGACATTTCGGTCTCGCGGCGGTTGATGACCTGGATCAGGTGCACGCCGAACTGGCTGACCACCGGCTCCGAGACCTCGCCCGGACGCAGCCGGCCCATGGCCTGCTCGAATTCGGGCACCAGCTCGCCGGGCGACACCCAGCCGAGGTCGCCGCCGTTCTGGGCGGAGCCGTCCTGGGAGAAGCGGCGCGCGGCATCGGCAAAGTCGCCGCCATGCGTGATGCGGTCGCGCAAGGTGCTCATCTGGCGGCGCGCCTCGGCCTCAGGCATGTTCGGGCCGGTGCGGATCAGGATATGGCGCACCTGGGTCTGGGTGATGTGTTCGCCAGCCGCCGGGCTCGGCGATGCCGGCGGCGCGGTGCGCTTGGCCACCAGCTTGAGCACGTGGAAGCCGTTGGCGCTCTCGATCACCTGGGGCGCCACCGCGCCGGTCTGCATGTCGAGCACGGCATTGGCGAACAACGCCGGCAGCCGGCCGATCTCGCGGAAGCCCAGCGAGCCGCCCTGGGCGGCTTCGGGCGCGTCGGAGGACTGCGCCAGCTTGGCGAAATCCGCACCGCCCTGGGCCTGCTTGAGCAGGTCCTCGGCCTTGGCGCGCAGCGCGGCCTTCTGGGCATCGGAGGCATCTCCCGGCACGCGCACCAGGATCTGGGCAACGTTGTATTCGGTGGGACCGCTGGCGGCACTACCCTGGCCACCGCGCGCGGCAAGATAGTTGTCGATCTCGCCATCGTAGACCTGGATCTTGGAGTCCACTTCGCGCTCGCGCAGGCGGATCACCTGCACCTGCTTGCGCAGCTCGTCGCGGTACTTGGTCCAGGTCATGCCGCTGCGCTCGACCTGCGAACGCAGCTCGGTCACGTTCATGCGGTTCTGCTGCGCCACGGACTCGACCGCGCGGTCGACTTCCTGGTCGGTCACCTTGATGCCGGCTTCCTGCGCGGCCTGCGTCTGCACGCGCTCCATCACCAGCCGTTCCAGCACTTCGCCGAGCAGGTCGGCGCGCGCCGGCACCGGACGGTTGGCGGCGCGCAGCTGTCCTTCGATCTCGTCGGCGCGGTCCAGCAGTTCGCGCCGGGTGATCACGCTGCTGTTGACGATCGCCACCACCTCGTCCACCAGTTGCGAGCGCTTGGCGCTCGCGCCGGGCTGCGTCACGCCCAGGCGCGGCTGGCTCGGCGAGGGGCTGCTGTCGCCCGCCTGGGGCACGAAGATGCCGGTCGCGCGCTGCGTCGACGGCGCCTTGAGCTGGGCAGTCGCAGGCAGTGCGAAAGCGGCCAGCAGCGCGGCCAGCAGCAGGCTATTCCAGCCGGTCAGGCTGGACGGCAGGTTGGAGATCGCGTTGCTATCTTGACGTTTCATCATGGTCCGTCATTCGTAATGGTCGAGCTGGGATGGAATTACCGGGTTGGCGGTGACGGGCTCATAACCCGGCACGTTCAGCCGCAGCACATCCAGCGGATTGGAGCCGATCTTGGACAGTCCGCGGAACTCCACCTGGAAGAAGATGCGTCCGGTGTAGCCTTCCGTGGTATTGCGGAAACGCTGGTAGACGAGACGTCCCACCCAGCAGTCCGCTGCATATTCGAAACCGGCCAGGGCATCGACGAGCTGGCTCGCGTTCAGGTCGAACGCGACCCGGCCGATGCCGTAGGTGCGCTGGGTCAGCGGCCACTGGCTCGAGATCTCGAACTGGTCGATGGCGGTATTGTCCGTCACCGAGGTCGGGCGCCGGTAGCGGTAGCCGACGTTAAGCGTCTTGCGCGGCTCAGGCCGCCACGCGAAGGCGAGATTCGAATAGATCACGCGATCGCTGTCCGGGTTGTATTGCACCCCGGCATCGAGATAGTAGCCGCGGAACAGCTGGATCGTGGTGGCCGCCAGCAGGTCGGAGTAGCCGGCCTTGCCGATCGGGTCCGTGCCGTTGATCTGCACGCGCTGGCCGGTCAGGTCGAAGCGCTGCGCGATGGTGCCGCGGAAGCGCTCGACTCCGCTGCCCGCCTCGATCAGGCGCGTGGTCACGCCCGCCGTGATCTTGTTGTTGTCGGCGATGCGGTCATAACCGGTGAACGGGTTCTCGCTGAAGATCTGCCCGTAGCCGAAGTCCGACTGCACCGTATCGAACAGCGGGAACTGGCTCTGGTCGCGGAACGGCGTATAGACGTAGAACAGGCGCGGCTCCAGCGTCTGCACATAGTTCACGCCGAACAGCCGGCTGACGGTCGGCGCGTCGCGCTCGAAGGTCATGCCGGAGTCCAGGCTGACGGTCGGCAGCGACCGGCTCAGGTTGGTGGGCGATCCCGCGGCTACCGTACCCGGCTCCATCTGGTACTGGGTCACGTTGAACGACACCTTGGGCGTGACGAACCAGCCAGGGCGAACGATCGGATAGCTGATGGACGGCTGGATGAAGAAGCGGTCGCCCTGCGGTTGCTGCGTGCCGTCCGTGGTCAGCGGAATACGGAAGCGGGAAAAATCGGACTCCACCTGCACGTCGAAGCCGCCCAGATCGTATCGCGTGTAGCGACCGTTGATCTGCGGGACACGCTCGTACGATGGCTGGCTTGGCGCGAGCGTCTGGAATTTCTGCACCCGCGCGAGCAGCGAGAAGTCTTGCCAGCTGTAGGTGACGCCACCTTCCTGCACATACTGGCGTTGCGTCGCCTGCGTCACCGAGCGGGTAAGGTCGTCGGGATACTGGTCGTCCGATACCTTGTTGACGTTGACGTACGCGGTCAGCCCCTTGGCGATCGCCTGCGTGTGCTGGATCGAGTATGCCCAGCGGTTGGTCTTCGTCTTCTGGTCGTCCGGCAGGATTTCGGCGCGGATGCGCCCGGCATAGCCGTCGCCGACATAGCGGTAGTCGCCACCGAGCTGGAAGCCGCGCGAGCTGAGATAGCGCGGAAAGACAGTCAGGTCGCGGTTGGGCGCAATGTTGAAGTAGTACGGAGCCGTGAGGTCCATACCCGAGCGCGAGCTGTAGCCAAACAGCGGCGGCAGCAGCCCGCTGCGGCGCTCGCTGTTGAGCGGGAAGCTGAACACCGGCGCCGCCGCGATCGGCACGTTGAAGAAACGCAGCACGCTGCCGTAGGCGGTGCCCACCTGGCGATCGCTGTCGATATCGAGCTCGCGCGCGCTGAAATACCAGTCAGCATTGTCTGGCGAGCAGGTGGTATAGGTCGCGCGCTTGATCGTGGTGACGTTCTTGTCGATGAAGTCCATGCGCTCGGCCTTGCCCGAGCCGCCGGTCTGCTGGAAATAGTAGTCCGGCGACAGCATGTAGCCTTCGTTGGCCTCGACCCTGAGCCGGGCCTCCGGCCCCACCGCCAGCGAGCCGTCGCGCGCCACGCGCGCATTGCCGTGGACGAAGGCCTCGTCGCTGTCCTGGTCGTAGGTGAGCTTGTCGCCCTTGACCACGCCGCCGCCGCGCCGCAGCTCGGCATTGCCTTCGAGCTCCACGCCACGCTCGTTATAGCCGTTCATGCGGTCGCCCGAGACAAAGGTGGGCGGGTTCGCGTCGGGCGCCGACGGCTGGGCCTTGGTACCGCCCGGCTCGGCCAGGCGCGGGACCAGCTCGCCCGACACCGGCGGCGCCTCGGGCACCCGTTCGACGGCGGGTTCGGCCACCGGCAGGTCCGGAATGGCGGAACTCACCGTCTGCGCCTGCGCGCACACCGACCAGCCGGCCATGGCCAGCACGAGCGGGCGCAGTGCGCTGCCGGGCCGTCGCGCCGAGGTCTTGCTTGCCTTCTGAATCGGTGATCGTCGTTGTTCGGTCATGCGAGCGGGTCATGGGTCAGAGCGGCGGCGGCGGCCCAGTGGCCGCCAGCCGCCGCCGGAGCAAGCTTGCGGGCCAGTGGAAGCCCGCCCGGGGCCGCCCCGGGGCCCGGTGCTGGTCGGGTATTATACGGGGCATCCTATTCTCCCTTTCCGGCATGGCAGCTCTTCCTCTCGACCCGCGTCTCGACCAGCTCAAAGTCTGGGTATCCGGACTCGGTCCGGCCTGGTCCGTCGACCCCGCCTCCTGCGCTCCGGCTTCGGCCGATGCGAGCTTCCGCCGCTACTTCCGCGCCAGCACCGGCAACCCGGCATATCCGAGCGTCATCGTGATGGATGCGCCGCCCGCGCAGGAAGACTGCCGTCCGTTCATCCATGTCGCGTCACTGTTCGGCGAGGCCGGCGTGACCGTGCCCAAGGTGCTGGCGCAGGACCTCGGACAAGGCTTCCTGCTGCTGAGCGATCTTGGCAACACCACCTATCTGTCGCGGCTCGACCCGGCCAGCGCGCGCCATCTCTATGGCGACGCGGCCGCCGCGCTGATCCGCATCCAGGCGGCCACCCGCCCCGGCACCCTGCCCGCCTACGACCGTGCGCTGCTGCAACGCGAGCTCGACCTGTTCCCGCAGTGGTACATAGCCAGGCACCTCGGCGTCACGCTGACCGGCGCCCAACAGGAAGACCTGGCCGAAGTGATGCAGGCGCTGATGGCCAACAACCTGTCGCAGCCGCAGGTCTATGTCCACCGCGACTACCACTCGCGCAACCTGATGGTCCTCGATGGCGAGGCCAATCCAGGCATCCTGGATTTCCAGGACGCGGTGATCGGCCCCATCACCTACGACGCGGTCTCGCTGTGGCGCGATGCCTATATCGAATGGGAAGAGCAAGAGCAGCTCGACTGGGTGATCCGGTACTGGGAGCGCGCGCGCAAGGCCGGCTTGCCGGTGGCCGCCGATTTTGGCGACTTCTACCGCGACTTCGAGTGGATGGGCCTGCAGCGACACCTCAAGGTACTCGGCATCTTCGCCCGGCTTTATCACCGGGATGGCAAGGACGGCTACCTCGCCAACCTGCCGCTGGTGCTGAAATACGCCCGCCAGGTAGCCGGCCGCTATAGCGAGCTGCGCAAGCTGGTGCGCCTGTTCGACGCCCTCGACGGCGCCGAGCGCCCGGTCGGCTTCACCTTCTGATGGCCACGACGCAAGGCACGCCACCCGCCGTCACCCGCCGCGGCGAGTGGTGGGCCGGCGTGCGCGCGCTTGCGCCCATGCTGCTCGGCGTGGTGCCGTTCGGCCTGATCTACGGCGTGCTGGCGGTGAACGCCGGCATGCCCGCCTGGCTGGCCTGCGCCATGAGCGCGGTCGTGTTCGGCGGCGCTTCGCAGATGATCCTCACCCAACTGTGGGCGGCCGGCACGCCGGCCGTGCTGGTCGCGGTCACGGTGGCCATGGTCAACCTGCGCCATGCGCTCTACTCGGCCACCATTGCCCCGGCGCTGGCCCACCTGCCGCGCCGCTGGAAGGCGCTGATCGCCTACCTGCTGACCGACGAAGCCTTTGCCGCCATGACCCGCCGCCTGGCCGACGACGGCGAGCACCGGCGCTACCGCCACTGGTTCTTCTTCGGCGCGGGCTTCGCGCTGTGGGCCAGCTGGCAGGTCTCGACGCTGGCCGGCGTGCTGGTGGGCGCCCAGGTGCCGCGCGACTGGCCGCTCGATTTCTTCCTGCCGCTCACCTTCATCGCCATCATCGTGCCGGGCATCAAGCACCGCTCGCATGCCGCGGCGGCACTGGTGGCGAGCGCGCTGGCAGTGGCCTGCTTCGGCATGCCGCACAAGCTCGGGCTGATGGTGGCGGCGCTGGGCGGCATTGCCGCGGGCATGCTGCTGCGCGGCGGCAGCCACGGCGAGCGCAAGGGCGGCGCCACGGAGCCCGCCGCATGAGCCAGATGTCCCTGCTGCTGGTGTTCCTCGGCGCCGGCCTCGCCACCTTCCTGATCCGCCTGTCCTTCATCGCCGTGGAAGGACGCGTGCGGCTRCCGCCGTGGTTCCGCACCGCGCTGCAGTTCGTGCCGGCGGCCATGCTGTCGGCGCTGATCGCGCCCGACCTGCTGATGCGCGACGGGCAGCTCGCCCTCGGCCTGGACAATGCGCGCCTGCTTGCCGGGCTGGTAGCCATCGTGATCGCCGCCCGCACGCGCAGCATCGGCTGGACCATCGCGGGCGGCATGGCCACCCTGATCGGGCTCACCTACTGGCTGAACCACCTCCCGAAATGAACGCACGAGAGACCCCACGAGAGCCTGCCTTGAAGGCCATGATCTTTGCCGCAGGGCGCGGCGACCGCATGCGCCCCCTCACCGACAGCTGCCCCAAGCCGCTGCTGCCGGTGGGTGGCAAGCCGCTGATCGTCTGGCAGGTCGAAGCGCTGGCGCGCGCCGGCTTCGCGGACATCGTCATCAACCACGCCTGGCTCGGGCAGCAGATCGAAGACGCGCTCGGCGACGGCAGCCGCTTCGGCGTGCGCCTGGCCTACTCGGCCGAGGGCAGCGCGCTGGAGACCGCCGGCGGAATCGCCCAGGCGCTGCCGCTGCTGAGCATGGCGCCGGCACGCGGCGACATCTTCCTGGCGGTGTCAGGCGACATCTGCACCGACTACGACTACCGCGCCCTGCTGCCGCGCGCGCGCGCCATGGCCGGCGCGCCCCGCCCGCGCATGCACCTGGTGATGGTGCCCAACCCGCCGTTCCACCCGGGCGGCGACTTCGCCCTCGGCGCCGACGGCCTGCTGCTGCCCGCCGGCACGGCCGGTGCGCCGGACCTGACCTTCGGCAATATCGGCCTTTACGACACGCGGCTGTTCACCGCCATCGAACCCGGCCAGAAGGTCGCCATGACGCCCTACTACCGCGCCGCGGTGGCCGCGGGCCTGGCCAGCGGCGAACGCTTCGACGGCGCCTGGGAAAACGTCGGTACGCCGGCCCAGCTCGCCACCCTGGACACTGCCCTGCGCGCCAGGCCGGGCGCCGTCCCCGCGGCAATGCGCTGACCCGCCCCAATGGCGGCGGCGTAGAATCGAACCTGTTTCCCAATCCACGTGGCCACATACATGACCGCTCCCGATTCCGCCCTTCTTTCCGCCTGTCGTGACCGCCGCGCCCGCGTGCTGCAGCAGTTGCGCGCCGCCGGCGGCGGCGTGGCGATCCTGCCCACCGCGCCGGAAGCCATGCGCAACCGCGACAGCGACTACCCTTATCGCCACGACAGCTACTTCTACTACCTGACCGGCTTCACCGAGCCGGAGGCCGTGCTGGTGCTGGTGGCGCCGGCCTCCGGCCCCGACCGCAGCGTCCTGTTCTGCCGCCCCAAGCACGAGGAACGCGAGATCTGGGACGGCTTCCGCTACGGCCCGCAAGGCGCGCAGGCCGCCTTCGGTTTCGACGAGGCGCACTCGGTCGAGGAGATCGACGCGCTGCTGCCGCCGCTGTTGGCCAACCATGCCGTGCTGGCCTACCCGCTGGCCGCCGCGACCCGCACCGACATGCAGGTGCGCCGCTGGCTCGACAGCGTGCGCATGCAGGGTCGCGCCGGCGTGACCGCGCCGGCCACGGCACTGGACATCCGCGCCATCCTCGACGAGATGCGCCTGTTCAAGGATGCCGGCGAGATTGCCGTGATGCGCCGCGCGGGCGAGATCTCGGCACAGGCCCACGTGCGCGCCATGCGCGCGTCGCGCCAGGGCCTGCGCGAGTACCACCTCGAGGCCGAACTGCTCTATGAATTCCGCCGCCACGGCGCGCAGAGCGTAGCCTACAACTCGATCGTCGCCACCGGCGCCAATGCCTGCGTGCTGCACTACCGCGCGGGCCCCGCCGAACTGCGCGACGGCGACCTGTGCCTGATCGACGCCGGCTGCGAGCTCGATGGCTATGCCTCGGACATCACCCGCACCTTCCCTGTGTCGGGCCGCTTCTCGCCGGCCCAGCGCGAGCTCTATGACCTGGTGGTGGCCGCGCAGGAAGCCGCCATTGCCGAGACCCGGCCCGGCGTGCCCTACAACGTGCCGCACGACGTGGCCACGCGCGTGCTGGCGCAGGGCATGCTAGACACCGGCCTGCTCGATGCCAACCGCTGCGGCAATGTCGATGACGTGCTCGCCAGCGGCAGCTACCGCCAGTTCTACATGCACCGCACCGGCCACTGGCTCGGCATGGACGTGCATGACGTGGGCGAATACCGCGTGCCGGGTGCCGCGCCGGCGGAGGGCGAACGCCCCTGGCGTCCGCTCGAGCCCGGCATGGTGCTGACCGTGGAGCCGGGCATCTATGTGCGCCCGGCGCAAGACGTGCCGGAGCGTTTCTGGCATATCGGCATCCGCATCGAAGACGATGCGGTGGTGACCGCCGACGGCGCCTGTGAGCTGATCACGCGCGGCGTGCCGGTCAAGGCTGACGAGATCGAAGCGCTGATGCGCGAAACCGGAGGTGCACGATGATTGGCTGGCTACGCAAGGTCCTTCCCGCCGGCGGACGCGCCAACGCGCCGCGCACGCATCACCACGACCCCGCGCAACCGTTCGTGATCAACCTGTACGACGACCGCGTGGTGGTACACCGCCCCGACGGCCAGCGCGAGGAGATCGAATGGGACGTGCTCGAGCGCGTGGTGGTGCGGGTATCGAACCGCGAACCATGGGCCGGCCCGGCCTGGCTGATCCTGGTCGGCGACCGCGCCGCTGACGGCGCCCAGCGCGGCTGCGTGGTGCCGCTCAACGCGGTCAACCAGGGCGCGCTGGTGGAGCGCCTGCAGGCGCTGCCCGGCTTCAGCCAGCAAAAGCTCGACAACGCGCTGCGCGACGCGGCGGCCGGCAAGCATCGCACCGACGCCAATCTGTGGAAGCGCGGCGCACAGCCGGAGCCGGGGGCAGGCGATGCAAGCGATGCAGGCGATGCGCATGAGCCCGGCCAGCACTGACGGCGCCACGGGCGCGGATATCGCCATCGTCGGCGCCGGGCCGGTCGGCCTTGCGCTGGCCTGCCTGTTGCTGCGTGCCAGCCCCTGGCGCGTGGCACTGGTCGATGCTGCCACGCCCGCGCGCGCGGCGCGCGACCCGCGCGCCATTGCGCTGTCCCACGGCAGCCGCCAGTTGCTGGAACAGATAGGCGCGTGGCCACGCATGGTGACGCCCATCGAGCACATCCATGTGTCGCAGCGCGGCCGCTTCGGCCACGTCCGCCTGCATCACGACGACTACGATGTGCCGGCGCTCGGCTATGTGGTGCGCTACGGTGAGCTGTGCGGCGCGCTCGAACGTGCGCTGGCCGCCGCGAGCCAGGCCGCCGCCGGCGGCGAAACGCGCCTGGTGCGCGCCTACGATACGCGCATCGACCATATCGAGCAGCACGGCGCCGGTGCCTCCGGTGCCGCCGGCGAGGCGGACGGCGTGCGCCTCGCCGGCCATGCGCACGACCGCCAGCCCGCCGCGTTTGCCGCGCGCCTGGCGGTGCAGGCCGAGGGCGGACTCTTTCAGCAGCAGCCCGACAGGCCGGCGCAAGGCGCGCGGGCGCAGGCCTTCAGGCGCGACTACCGCCAGACCGCGGTCATCGCCCATGTGGTCTGCTCGCGTCCGCAGCCGGGCTGGGCCTGGGAGCGCTTTACCGAAGAAGGGCCGCTGGCGCTGCTGCCCTACGAGGAACAGCACGGCGAGCCAGGCTACGCGCTGGTCTGGTGCTGCCCGCCGGAGCAGGCCGCGCGCCGGCTCGCGCTGCCCGACGCGGAATTCCTCGCCGAGCTCGAACAGGCGTTCGGCGAGCGCATGGGGCGCTTTATCGCCATCGGCAAGCGCCATGCCTTTCCGCTCGGACTCAACGCCGCRAAGATCACCGTGGACGGCCATGTGGTCGCCATCGGCAATGCGGCGCAGACGCTGCATCCGGTCGCCGGCCAGGGCCTGAACCTGGGGCTGCGCGACGCCTTCGCGCTCGGCGCCGCGCTGCGCACCGATTGCAGCCCGCAGGCCCTGCAAGCCTTCGCCGCGAAGCAGAGGGTGGACCGCGCCGCGACCATTGGCGTGACCGACCTGCTGCCCAGGCTGTTCGGCGTTTCCTATCCGCTCGCCGCGCATGCCAGGGGTGCGTCGCTGGCGGCACTCGCCTGCCTCGGACCGCTCAAGGATGCGCTGGCGCGGCAGATGATGTTCGGGATGCGGCGCTGACGGCGTTTTCCGGCTTGCCGCTGCGACGCGCGAGGCTCTCGCCTGCCGGGAAGACCGTGCCGCGCCATCCCTCCCCTGCCGATTATTTGCTCAAAACTTAAGCAACGCGCCTGGTTTGGCGGTAAAATCCTGCCCTCGCACATGCCCCTCGACACCGCCGAGCACCGTTTCGGCAGGGCATGCCATTTCCATTTTGTCTCGTTGCGGGCCGCCTTGCCGGCCCACGCCAGTCCCTAATTCGTCGCTATCGTGCAAATCGGCCCGCACCAGCTCCGCAACAACCTGTTCGTCGCGCCCATGGCCGGCGTGACGGATCGTCCCTTCCGCCAGCTCTGCAAGCGGCTGGGCGCGGGCTATGCGGTGTCSGAAATGGTSGCKTCCAACGCMCAGCTSTGGAAGAGCGAGAAGACCATGCGGCGCGCCAATCACACCGGCGAGGTCGAGCCGATCTCGGTGCAGATCGCCGGCGCCGAGCCGGCGATGATGGCCGAGGCGGCACGCTACAACGTCGATCGCGGCGCGCAGATCATCGACATCAACATGGGCTGCCCGGCCAAGAAGGTGTGCAACGTCGCGGCGGGCTCGGCGCTGCTGCAGAACGAGCCGCTGGTGGTGCGCATCGTCGAGGCGGTGGTCGCCGCCGTCGGCGACCGCGTGCCGGTCACGCTCAAGATCCGCACCGGCTGGGACCGCCAGAACCGCAATGCATTGCGTATTGCGCACATGGTGCAGGAAGCCGGCATCAGCATGCTGACCGTGCACGGCCGCACGCGCGCCGATCTGTACAAGGGCGATGCCGAGTACGAGACCATTGCCGCCGTCAAGGCGGCGCTCTCGATCCCGGTGGTGGCCAACGGCGACATCACCTCGCCGCAGAAAGCGAAGCACGTGCTGGCGGTGACCGGCGCCGACGCCATCATGATCGGCCGCGCGGCGCAGGGCCGGCCCTGGCTGTTCCGCGAGATCGAGCACTATCTCGCCACCGGCGAGCTGCTGCCGTCGCCGGAGGTGGCCGAGATCCGCGCGATCATGAACGCGCACCTCGAAGACCATTACGAGTTCTACGGCGAGTTCACCGGCGTGCGTACCGCGCGCAAGCATATTGCCTGGTACACGCGCGGACTGGCCGGCGCCAACCTGTTCCGTCACCGCATGAACACCCTGGACAGCAGCACCGCCCAGCTCGCCGCCGTCAATGCCTTCTTCGACGAGCAGGCGCTGCTGTCGGACCGCCTGGTCTACGTGGACGAAGGCGCGGCCGGTCCGGACGCAGAAGAAGACGACCGCAACGGGTCGAACAACAACAAAAACGGGGAGTTGCTTGCCGCATGAGCCGCAACGCTATCGACCAGTGCATTCGGGACAGCCTGAGTGCCTATTTTCGCGACCTGGACGGCGAAGAGCCGTCGAATATGTACAACATGGTGCTCGAAGCCGTGGAACGGCCTCTGCTGGAGGCAGTGATGGCGCGCGCCGAGCGCAACCAGTCGCTCGCCGCCGCCTACCTGGGCATCAATCGCAATACGTTGCGCAAGAAATTGCAGCAGCACGGTTTACTTTGAAGTGTTCCCCACAGCCATGATCAAGCAAGCCCTCCTCTCCGTATCCGACAAGACCGGCATCGTCGACTTTGCCCGCGAGCTCAACGCGCTGGGCGTGACGCTGCTCTCCACCGGCGGCACCGCCAAGCTCCTCGCCGAAGCCGGCCTGCCGGTCACGGAAGTGGCCGACTATACCGGCTTCCCCGAAATGCTCGACGGCCGCGTCAAGACCCTGCACCCCAAGGTGCACGGCGGCATCCTGGCGCGCCGCGACCTGCCCGAGCACATGGCTGCGCTGGCCGAGCACGACATCCCCACCATCGACCTGCTGGTGGTCAACCTGTACCCGTTCCAGCAGACCGTGGCCAAGGATGACTGCACGCTGCCGGACGCCATCGAGAACATCGACATCGGCGGCCCCACCATGCTGCGCTCGGCGGCCAAGAACCACCGCGACGTCACCGTGGTGGTGGACCCCGCCGACTACGCGCCGGTGCTGGAAGAAATGCGCGCCAACGCCAGCAGCGTCGGCTACGACACCAACTTCCGCCTGGCCACCAAGGTGTTCGCGCACACCGCGCAATACGACGGCGCCATCACCAACTACCTGACCAGCCTCGGCGCCGACAAGTCGCACCAGGCCCGCAGCGCCTACCCGCAGACGCTCAACCTGGCCTTCGAGAAGGTGCAGGAAATGCGGTACGGCGAGAACCCGCACCAGTCGGCCGCCTTCTACCGCGACCTCAAGGGCTTCGACGGCGCGCTGGCCAACTACGTGCAGCTGCAGGGCAAGGAACTGTCGTACAACAACATCGCCGATGCGGATGCCGCGTGGGAATGCGTCAAGTCGTTCGACGCCGCCTACGGCGCCGCCTGCGTCATCATCAAGCACGCCAACCCGTGCGGCGTGGCAGTTGGCGCCAACGCGCTGGAAGCCTACGAGAAGGCCTTCAAGACCGACTCGACCTCGGCCTTTGGCGGCATCATCGCCTTCAACGTGGAACTGGACGAAGCCGCCGCGCAGGTGGTGGCCAAGCAGTTCGTCGAAGTGCTGATCGCCCCGTCGTTTACCGCCGGCGCGCGCGCGGTGTTCGCCGCCAAGCAGAACGTGCGCCTGCTGGAAATCCCGCTCGGCAAGGGCGGGAACCAGTATGACTTCAAGCGTGTCGGCGGCGGCCTGCTGGTGCAGGGCCCGGATGCCAGGAACGTGCAGCGCGAAGAACTGCGCGTGGTGACCAAGCGTCATCCCACGCCGAAGGAAATGGACGACCTGATGTTCGCCTGGCGCGTGGCCAAGTTCGTCAAGTCCAACGCCATCGTGTTCTGCGGCGGCGGCATGACGCTGGGCGTCGGCGCCGGCCAGATGAGCCGCGTGGATTCCGCCCGCATCGCCAGCATCAAGGCGCAGAACGCCGGCCTGACGCTGGCCGGCTCGGCGGTGGCGTCGGATGCCTTCTTCCCGTTCCGCGACGGCCTGGACGTGGTGGTGGACGCAGGCGCCACCTGCGTGATCCAGCCGGGCGGCTCGATGCGTGACGATGAGGTGATTGCGGCTGCGGATGAGCGTAATATCGCCATGGTGCTGACCGGCACGCGCCACTTCCGCCATTGATGCCCCGAGCCTGCCCGGCGACGCCGCCGCGCAGGTTCCCCCGGCCGCATCCAGAGGCTGTTTCGCAGCGCCCGCAAGCAGGGGCGCCAGCGAAACAGCCTTTGTCATTGCAGCGCGGCGCACAAGCTACAATCCCCCCATCTTCCATCTGCGCGCAAGCCGAGCCAGCCCCACACCCATGCGTATCCTCGGCATCGACCCCGGCCTCCGCACCACCGGCTTCGGCGTGCTTGAAAAGCACGGCAGCAAGCTGAGCTACATCGCCTCCGGCACCATCAAGAGCGACGGCCAGACCGACCTGCCGACTCGCCTCAAGACCCTGTTCGACGGCATCAGCGAGGTGGCGCGCACCTACGCGCCGGACTGCGCCGCGATCGAAAAGGTGTTCGTCAACGTCAACCCGCAATCCACGCTGCTGCTGGGCCAGGCGCGCGGCGCGGCGATCTGCGGGCTGGTGGGCAATGGCCTGCCGGTGTTCGAGTACACGGCGCTGCAGCTAAAGGTGGCGGTGGTGGGTTACGGCCGTGCCAACAAGGAGCAGGTGCAGGAAATGGTGATGCGCCTGCTGAGCCTGAACGGACGGCCAAGTTCCGAYGCCGCCGATGCGCTGGGCGTGGCGATCTGCCACGCCAACGGCAGCAATACGCTGGGCGCGCTGACGGGACTGGCGCCCGAACTGGTGCGCAAGGGCATGCGCGTACGGCGCGGCCGGCTGATCGGCTGAGCATTGTGCCGCGGCGGCGCCAGGGCCGCTTACAATCGGCCGGTTGCCTGCCCGAGGATGCCAATGTCCCGCTCGTTCGCCAGCCCCCGCCTCCTGCGTTCCTCCGCTTCTTCCGCTTCTTCCCGCTCGCTGCGCCTGCCCGCGCTGCTGTCGGCCATTGCCGCGGCATTGCTGGCGGCCTGCGCCGCGCCGCCGCCGGCCGCCAC
>NZ_JBFTNF010000096.1:0-19415 GCF_056397345.1 Cupriavidus sp. 05N38 | reverse complement strand
CGTTCTGGGTCTGGCCGATCAGTTGCGAGGCATTGAAGGTCGAGTCGACCTTGACGGTGCTGAACACCGGCACGAAGGGCACGAAGCCGGTGCCGCCGCGCACGGTGCTCATGGCGTGGGCGTCGAGTTCTTCGGTGACGGACAGGTCTTGGATGGCGATGGTAGTCATGGCAGTTCTCCGGTACTCAGTGATGTGCGAATTCGGTTGGCGCGCTCGGCCGGGCCGGCAGGGCGGCGGCAACATCAGCGATAGATGTTGTTCTGGGCGTTCTGCGTCGAGTTGACATGCGACTTGATGTCATCCGCGAAGGCCGTGTTGTTGCCGTTCATGTTGACCACGTTCTGGGTCTGGCCAATCAGTTGCGAGGCATTGAAGGTCGAGTCGAGCTTGACCGAGCTGAACACGGGCATGAAGGGCACGAAGCCGCCGCGCACGGCGCGCATGGCGCCRGCGTCGAGTTCTTCGGTGACGGACAGGTCCTTGATGGCGAGGGTGGTAGTCATGGCAGTTCTCCTGGAAGGCGGTTGGCCAGCTGGCCGGGTATCGATTGGGACTTCGGTTCGTTTGCTGTCGAGCATCTTTGCTTCGCTCGGGAGGTACAAACGCATGGAGTGTGCCAAGGCGGGCCATGTCGCCTCGAATCGCCCGCAAACCCAGGCGGGGCTTGGGAGAAATTTTCTTCGAGAGAAGAAAATGGCGCCGGAGTCCGGTGCCGGAAGGCTTTGATCTGGCAGGCAAAAGCCAACACAACAGACGCCGTGTGTTCGTTCGCCGCCAACATCGGGGCAATGCCGGCCGGCACAGCAAGGAAACAGGGAAACCTGGCGACGATTGCCGCCGCAAACAGACAGAATGCGGTATGCCTCACCCGTTCGGGGAGGCGTGCGTGGCTGCCGCCAGCAGCCATATCCTAGCCAGGAGCTTTCAATGCTGATGCGAGACGCAATCCCCMATGTTCTGAGCCGCGGTAGCGAGATGTTTACGCGAGACATACAGGAGACGCCCCCGCAAAAGACCTTTCACCATGCGATCGACATTTACCTCAAGGACTCCAATGCATTCATGAACACCTACTTCGCGCGCTACTTCGAGTGGCAGGGCATTTGCCGCGAGCGCTGGTTCCACGAGTGCATCCATGACAACCTGCTGGCCGCGGGCGGCGTGTTCGTGACCAAGCGCGCGCATCAGGAGTATGTCGAGGAGACGTTCCCGTTCCAGAAGGTGGATTGCTACCTCAACACCTTCCAGGTGAAGCAGTGCTCGGCCTACCTGTTGTTCCGCTTCTGCGTGGATGGCCGTCCGGTATCGCTCGGCTACCAGCAGATCGTGTTCGCCGGGCGGGACAAGCGCATTACACGCTTCCCGCGCGAGATCGTCGAACGCGTCAAGGAGTACGAACTGAAGCTGCCTAAGTTCGCCAGCTAAGCCGTGCCCGCCCCGCTTGCCGTCTGGCCGGCGGGGCGTCTGCGCGGGGCGGCCTGGCTGCCTGCGTGGGCGTCGGGCAGGCGCAGCAAGAAGGTGGTGTGGATGTCGCGCACGGATTCGCACTGGATGCGGCCGCCGAAGGCTTCGACCACCCTGCGGCAAAAGGCGAGCCCCATACCGACGCCGCTGCCGTGCGCCTTGGTGGAGAAGAAGGGGTCGAAGATGCGAGGCAGGACCTCGGGCGGGATCCCCGGGCCGGTGTCCCGGAAACGCAGCAGCCAGCTCCCATGCTCCTGCAGCACGGCGATCTCGATGTGCGCAGCGGGACTGGCGCGCATGGCCTGCAGCGCGTTCTTCAGCAGATTGAACAGGACATAGACCAGCAACGTTTCGGAGCCGGGGAAACACCAGGCCGGATCGATCGGCCCGACCGTCACCCGCTCGCGTTCTCCCGCCAGGAACGGATACCGCGCCAGCGCGGCGTCGACACAATGCCGCAGCGACTGTGCCGTGAAACTGCGGCGGTCAAGCCGTTCCAGCGTGACCGAGGCGAGCGCCATGTCGATCACGGTGTGGGTGCCCTCGATCTCGCGCCTGATCGAGTCCACCAGGCCGGCGGCGCGTTCGAGCTGGCCCGGGCGCATGCGGTCCTCGTACAGGCCATGCGCCACCGCGAGCCGGTAGCCCGCCAGCAGTTCCGGCCAGGCACGGCCCATTTCCTCGGCCTGCAGCCGGATCGTGGTGAGGGGGGTGCGTACCTCGTGCGCCACCGTGGCGGCCAGCGAGAACGGGTGCATGAGGTCGTAGCGCACGATCGTGACGGCGAGTATCCCCAGGCTGGCGCCGATAAAGACCACGCCGGGCGGATAGAAGGCATAGCCATAGTTGGCGGCGTAGTCCACCGCCGCCAGCGAGTAGAGGCCCAGGCTGACCAGGCACAAGTCGAGCCGCTTGCGCTTCTCGCCGGTGGCGCCACGGCGCGCGGCCAGCAGCAGCCAGCCACTGCGGCAGGCCAGCAGCACGGTCTGCGCCACGTGCAGGGGATGCAGCCGCCCCGCCTTGGGATACGCGCCGAAGAAATACGTATAGAAGCCGGACACCACTTCCCCGCCGGTCAGCACCAGCACCGCGAGCACCAGCGACAGCCCGTACGAAGCCAGCAGCAGGGGCCGCTCGGTGCGGCGCTCGCTCACTTCGGTGATGAAGTGATAGAAACAGGTCGGCAGGAAGATGATGAAGAGATAGCCGACCTTGGCCAGCAGCAGCGCCACGTCGGGATGCTCGGCCTGGAACAGGAAGGCCCAGGTGCCCTGCCACGCGAACGTGGTCACGCACAGCAGGAAGAAGGAAGTGGAGATCCGCGTCACGCCCTTGGTGACCAGCACATACAAGCCGAAACCCAGGAAGATGGCTGAGACGAAGGCTGGCAGGATAGCGTACATGGCGTTCCGGAAGGACGGTCCTGGCGCCCGGACGGGTGCGCGGCCGGACCGGCAACCCGCCATTTTATGTCGGGACAAGCGCACCCGTGCAAAGTCTGGCTAAGTACAGTTCTTCACATTATTGAACGCAAGCACCGTACCGGGACCCGCGTCCGGCATGCCGGACCGCCCGCCAGGCCTAGTTCACCTGCCCCGCATCGATGGTACGCATGGCAGCGGCTTCGGCGAGGGCAAGCGCGGCTTGCGCGGTCGGCGCGATACCGACTTCGTCCTCGAACGAGGGCTGCGGCGCCTCGCCGAACGCATCGGCAATCACCACCGTTGCCGAAAAACCGCCGGTGGCCGATGCCACCGCGCGGGCCACGACGGCATAGCCGCCATATTCGAATGCGCGCTCCATCATTCCCTCCCCTCGCTATGCATGAGGCAATCATAGTTGGCGCTGCCTCGGCCGGGGCAATCTGATGCTGACGGCAGCCAGCCCGCTATTTCGTGACGAACGACCAGCTCAGGTTGAGCGGCTTGCCGCCCAGCTGCCCGCTCACGGCCACGTTGTAGCGCGTGCTGCCGGCCAGCGGCGCGAGCGGCGTGCAGACCGCCGCGCCGTTCGCCGCACCCGACACGCCCGCGGTGCGCGAATCCACCTTCAGGCAGTTGACGTTATTGCCCTGCGCGTCGGTGAGCACGAAGGTATCGGCCGTGAACGCCTGGCTGCGATCGATCGCCTGCAGCGTGACGGGGTAGCCCAGCGTCTGGTTCTGGTAGCCCGGAGCCGGATTGGGGCTTTCGTTGTTCAGCCAGCTGGTCGGCACATCGGCCTGGCCGGCGTAGGGATAGGCCACCATCTGGATGGCGGTGCCCGGCATGGTGGCATCGGCGAGATCGACGGTCTGGTAGAACGACGCGGTGGCGCCGCCCGAAGTCGAGCCCTTCTGCTCGGCATAGCCCGAACCCGCAGATTTGTAGCTGCCCAGCAGGCTCATGCGATGCAGCGGCGCGTCGAACAGGTCGGATACCAGTGCATCGGTGGAGGCCAGGGCCAGCGCTGCGTTCGGGTCGGAACTCCACTTGCTGGCGCTGCCGACCACCTCCGCCGTGGCGTCCGTCTTGTACTGCGCCTGCACGCGCGCATCGGGCGTGGCGCCGGTATAGCCACGCAGGGACGCATTCTCGTCGTGGCCGAGCGTATTGTTCCAGAGCATGTAGTTGCTGTGGTTCTGCGCGGCCACGCCGATCGCGTCCTGCGCCTCGAGCGCGGGAAGTCCCACCAGCACGCGCCGGTAGTTGGCGTAGCACAGCCCCGCCGATTTCGGCTCGCCAAGCGCGTGATAGCCGCTGACGTTGGCCGCGCCGCGTGCCGGCAGGATGCTGACGTCTACGGTGCCCGCAGCCGGCGCGGCATTGCCGCTTACCGTGAAGCAGGCGGTCACGGCGGTCGCCGGGACCGCCTGGCTGCCGGCGCTGGCAGCCGGCGCGTTGGCATTGGCGGTGTTGGCTGAGGCATTGCCGGAAGCATTGGCGGCGGGCGTCGCGCTGCCACTGCCGCCATCCCCGCCACCGCCGCAAGCGGTGAGGATCGTGCTGGCGCAGGCAAGCGCGAAGAGTGTCCTGGAGAAGGAAGCCCTGGCAGGCGCAGTTGAATGAGTCGCTGGCATCGATCCGGAAGGTTTCGCCCGGCACTTCACGGCCGGTGGTGGATGAGGCAGCACCCCCGCCGGCAATCCCCTGGCGGCTGGCGGTGCAAGAACCGGGCGATGTTATTGGCGGCCACGGACCAGCGTCCAGCCTGCGAACAAATGCTTACGTGTGACCTTTGCGAAAGTAGCGGATAGCAGTCCTGCGCGTGCGCATGGGACTTCGGCATCACGGCGCGCGAGGGCACCATGCCTTGCTCACCCCGCATTCAGTGCAGGCGGAAACACGCACCAGCACCCGTCGCCGTGCCGGAAGAAGAACATCGAGAGCTGGCCCGACGGGCCTGCCACTTCCACCCGCACGCAGCCGCGGCGTCCGGCGCGGGCACCGCGCACGCGCGTGATGCGTGCCGGCGCCGCGAGGCGCGCACCGAGCCATTTGTCGATCAGTCCGCGCAGCGATATGCTGGTTGCTTGCATGTCCGTCTCCTTCGCATTGCTTGCCGTTGCCCTGGTCGTCCCGGCTCAAGCCGCGCGGGCACCGAAGTGGGCACCACGCCATTCAGCCCGGACGAGCGTGCCGAGCAGGACCGCAAGCGCATGCACGGCCATGGCCGGGTGCTGCAGGCAGGTTTCCACTTGTGCGCTGCGCGCTTCGCCAAGCAGGCACCACGAACAGAAGTGCTCGCAGTTGTTGGTGAGCAGCCGGTAGTTGTCTTCCCCGAGGCGGGAGCGGGCGCGTGCCACGGCCTGGAGGCCGACGTAGCGGGCGCAGGGATTGGCCTTGACGCTGACGGCGTGGCCGGCGGCAAAGTCCTCGATGGTCACTTCCTTCACGGGGCCGCGATGCAGCGAGCCGGAAAAGCCGGCGTAGTGAACGACCTTGCCCGCGCCGACGTAGATGCCGTGGTGGGCGTAGCCGCGGCGTCCGGTGACCAGGTGCGCGCCGAGCGGGAAATCGGCTTCGTCTTGCTGTCGGCAGGCCTGGTCCTGGAGTTGGTCTTGTTGGTTCATGGTTGCCTCGGATCTGTTTGCTTGCTGCAGGCATTTCCTGCTGGTTGCAATCACATCCGCATCAACCGTGCCACCTGCCGCAAACCCCGGCATGACAAGGGATAGCAGGAGAAAGCACGAAACCATACCCGGGAAAGCGTCGGCGATAAACCAACAGCCTTGCACCGTTTATGTTGGCACGCCGCCACCACCGGGGTCGAAAGCCACGCTGGCGGCGCGCGGCACCGCGAAGACAAGAGGTTGCACAGCAGATTGCACGGCACGCGGGCCAACGACACGGCACCAGCCCGGACAGGTGGGCGCTACCCACCAGACCCGGCGCAGATGTTGGCGAACCACCAACGTTTTGGGCCGCGCGGTATCGCGCCGGCGGGCGCAGCGAAAGCGCCGGCGGGCCGGCTAGCCGCTCGGCAGCTGGGTTTCAGGCGTGCGCGGCGCCCTGGCCGCATTGCGCCAGCCGCCTGGCATACGCCTTGCATCTGAAAGCGGGACGGCACCACTGCCACCCACCTCACCACCCAACGGAGTCCGATCATGGCCTCGCTCACCATCAAAGACCTCTACAACGACCATACGCTGGACGGACGCGCCATGTCGGCCGTGCGCGGTGGCGGCGCCCCCTGGGTATTCGGCTGGATCCAGCCCTACCAGCCGGCCCGGCCGAGCCTCGGCCCCGTGGTCAACTTTTACGAGATCAACAACAGCTTCTATGCTGATCAGATGGTTAATCAGTTTCAAAACATCGACGTTCGCAATTCGGCACCCGGAGCGAACATCAATGTGCAAGCGGGACAAGGCGCACGCAACGACGGACGGATGTAAGCCGGCCGGGCGCGGCCAGTGCCGGCGCCCGCGCGATCCGCCCGCTTGGCGCGCGCCAGGGCGGCCCGTACACCGGAGACGACCGTGACCTGTGCATCGCAATTCCGCTGGACTTCAGCCGCGCGCACCGACGTTGGCCTGCTACGCGAGCGCAACGAAGATGCCTGCCTGGCACGGCCAGACCGCGGGCTCTGGGTCGTGGCCGACGGCATGGGCGGTCACGCGGTGGGCGACTACGCCAGCAACCTGGTGGTGGAAACGCTGGACCGGCTGGGCGAGCCGCGCAGCCTGGAAAGCCTGCTCGACGACGCGCGCGCGGCGCTGCATGAGGTCAACCTGGCGCTGCTGACCGAGGCAACGCGGCGCCAGGTGCGGCGCATCGGCAGCACCGTGGTCGTGCTGATGGCCTGCGAGCGCTTCTGTGGCTGCCTGTGGGCCGGCGACAGCCGTATCTATCTCTATCGCGACGGGCACCTGACGCAGCTCACGCGCGACCACAGCCGCGTGGAGGAACTCAAGGCGCGCGGCCTGATCACGGCGGAGGAAGCCATCCATCATCCCGCGCACAACACCATCACGCGCGCTGTCGGCGCGAACGCCGCGCTGGAGCTGGAGCAGACCTGGGTGGAAGTCGCCGATGCGGATATCTTCCTGCTTTGCAGCGACGGCCTCAGCAACGAGCTGCGCGATCCGGAGATCGCCAGCTTCCTGGCCTGCGGCGATTGCGAACTGGCCGCGCAGGCGCTGGTGACGGCCGCGCTGGAGCGCGGCGGCCACGACAATATCTCCGCCGTGGTGGCGCGCGCGGAAGACCTTTACGCGACCGACAAGACCATGGTGAATCCTGCGATCTAGGCAGGCCTGCCAGGCCAGCCAGGCCGGGCAGGCCCGCCACGCAAGCGTGGCCTACCCTGGCTTGCCGCCCGCCGCCGCCTGATGGCGAAAATCCTTGGAATGGATGCCGTGCTTCTTCAGCAGCATCTGCAGGTGCGAGCGGTTCATGTCGAAGCGCCGGGCCAGCTCGGCCACGGTGCCGCCCACCTCCTGCAGCCCACGCTCGAGAAATGCGCGCTCGGCCTCGTCGCTCGCGGCCCGCTTGGCCTCGCTCAGCGAGGTCGCCGTCGTCGCATCCACGCCGCCACCTGCGGCAACACCGCCGGAAACCAGCGTGGGCCCGGCCACCTTGGGCCGCAGATCTTGCGGCAAGTGGTCGAGATCGGCGGTGTCGCCGGCCAGGCACGATACCCGGTACATCAGGTTGCGTAGTTCGCGGATATTGCCCGGATAGGCGTAGTTCATGAGGAAATCGCGCAGGCGCGGCGTCAGCTTGACCGGGCGACGCTTGAGCGAGCCCGCGGCCTCGTCGCCGAAGAATGCCACCAGCAGCGAAATCTCGTCGCGCCGCTCGCGCAGCGGCGGCAGCGTGACATGGATCACGCTCAGGCGGTAGAACAGGTCTTCGCGGAACTTGCCCTCCTCGCTCAGCCGCCGCAGGTCCCGGTTGGTGGCCGCCACGATGCGCGTGTCCACGGAGATGGTCTCGTCGGACCCGACCCGCTGGATCTCGTGTGCCTCCAGCACGCGCAGCAGCTTGACCTGCCCGGTGAGCGGCAGTTCGCCGATTTCGTCGAGGAAGATGGTGCCGGTATGCGCGCTCTCGAACTTGCCGCGCCGGTCGCTGGCCGCCCCCGTGAACGCGCCCTTCTTGTGCCCGAACAGTTCGGACTCGATCAGGTTCTCCGGGATCGCCCCGCAGTTCACCGAGATGAAGGGCTTGTCCGTGCGCGAGCCGTTGGCGTGGATCACCTTGGCCATCAGCTCCTTGCCGGTGCCGCTTTCGCCGTCGATCAGCACCGGCAGGTGGGTCGGCGCGGCCTTCTCGGCAATCTCCAGCGCCTCCAGCAGCTTGGGATTGTCGCCGAAGGTGCCCTCGAAGATAAAGCTGCGCTCGAGCAGCGCCTGGCGCCGTTCGCGCGGCGCGAGATCCGCCTCCGGCTCGGCCTCGACCGGCTCGGCCACCGCTGCCTGCACGAAGCGCTCCTTGTGCGACAGCTGCATCACTTCGTCGCGCAGCGTGGTGGCCTGCTTGAGCAGCTTCTCGATCTCCGCGCGCTCGAGCTTGGAGGCCCAGCGCAGCGTGGAGCGCAGGATCTCTATCTTCTCGATCAGTCCGGCATAAGAGATGGTGCTGCCGACACGGCCGCCCTGGTTGAACAACTTCATCTCGCGCCCCCTCGCTCCCCTTGGCTGTTCCCACCGCAATGACGCCCGGGCGATGGCCACGCGATGATCAGGCCATGCCCCGGACAACGCTCAGGCCGCACTCAGGCCGCACTCAACTGCTTCTGCACCAGCTGGTAGTACATGCCCTTGCGCTCCAGCAGTTCCTCGTGCCGCCCTTGCTCCACGATGCCGCCTTCGTACAGCACCAGGATCTTGTCCGCGCGCATGATCGTGCTCAACCGGTGCGCGATGATCACGGCTGTGCGCCCGCGCAGGATGTCCTGCATATTGCCGAGGATATTGCTTTCGGACTGCGTGTCCAGCGCCGAGGTGGCTTCGTCGAACACCAGCAGGCGCGGATCGTGGTACAGCGCACGCGCAATGCACAGGCGCTGGATCTGCCCGCCGGACAAGCCCATACCGCGCTCGCCCACCACCTGCTCGTAGCCCAGCGGCAGCTTGCTGATAAAGGCGTGGGCATCGGCCATCTTGGCCACTTCCTCGATATGGCGCCGGTCCGGGCTGTCGTCGCCGCAAGCGATGTTCTCGGCGATGGTGCCGGAGAACAGCAGGTTGCTCTGCATCACATAGCCGATCTGGGCACGGTAGTATTCCTTGTCGATCACGCTGAGGTCGTAGCCGTCCACCGTGATCTTGCCCTCGGTGGGCACATAGAAGCCCACCAGCATCTTGGCCAGCGTGGTCTTGCCCGAGCCGCTGCGCCCCACGATGGCCAGCAGCTCGCCGGGCTTGATGCTGAAGCTGATGTTCTCCAGCACATAGGACGTCTCATTGCCGCCATAGCGGAAAAACACCCCGTCCAGGCTGATCTCCCCCTGCAGATCGGGCAGCATCACGCGCGAGGGCAGGTCCTGCGGCTTCTGCTCCGGGTCCAGGTCGAGCACGTCGCCCAGCCGTTCCATCGCCACGCCGGCGTCATTGAGCTGGCCCCACAGCGACACCAATCCCATCAGCGGCGCCAGCACGCTGCCCATGAATGCGTTGAACGCGATGAGCTGGCCGATGGTCAGCTCCCGCTGCAGCACCAGGTTGGCGCCCACCCAGAGCACGGCGATGGTGGTCGCGGCATTGAGCAGCTGGCTGGCCAGCCCGACCAGGATGTGGAAGGCCTGCGCCTTGTACTGCAGCTCGAGCGCCTTGGCGTATTTCTTCTCCCACTTCAGGCGCACCGGCCGCTCGATGCCCATGCCCTTGACCGTCTCCACCCCGCCCAGTGTCTCCATCAGGTAGGAGCGCGCCTCGGTCGAGGTGGTGAACACCTCGCGCGCGTAGGCCTTTACCTTGGGCGTGGCCAGCACCGTGAGCGCGGCGATGGGCACCACGAAGGCCAGCAGCACCAGCGTCATCTTGACGTTGTAGAGGAACATGATGGTGAAGTAGATGAACACCATCAACAGGTTGAGCGCCGTCGTCACCGTGGACTCGGTCAGGAAGGCGCGGATGGTCTGGTTCTCCTGGAAGCGGGCAAAGATGTCGCCGGTCTTGCGCTTGGCGAAGAACGAGAACGGCAGCGACATGGTGTGCCGGAAGAAGTGCGACATCATGGCGAAGTCCATGTTGCGCACCATGAAATTGGCAAGGTAGGCGCGCACGGTGGACATCAGCTGCGAGAACACGTTGGAGACGATCAGCCCGAGGATCAGCAGGTTCAGCAGGCCCACGTTCTGGTGCACCACCACCCCGTCGAGGATGTTCTGGATGATCAGGGGCGGCACCACGCCCAGCACCTGGATCACGAACGTCGCGAGGAACAGATGGACGAGAATGCGCTTGTACGGCGCAAGGTAGCCAATGAAGCGCAGCCACGGCGAGCGCGCCACGGCCAGCTGCGTCATGCTCTCGCCCGCGGTGAACAGCAGGCAGGTGCCGCTCCACCCGCGCTCGAATTCCTCCACGCGCATCTTGCGGAAGCCCAGCGCAGGGTCGGCTACCCACACCCAGCGCTTGGACACGCCATACACCACCACATAGTGGTAGCCCTCCCAGTGCACGATGAACGGCAGCTCGAAGCCCATCAGCGAGTCGCGCGTGCACTGCACGCCGCGCGTCGTGAAGCCGAGCGATTCCCCCGCGCGCGCCAGGCTGTCCAGCGTGGCGCCCTGGGTGGTCACGTTGGCCAGCTCGCGCAGCTTGCCCAGCGTCATGGGAATCCCGTAGTGGCGGCAGATCATCGCCAGGCAGGCGGCGCCGCAATCCATTTCCTCGGCCTGCTCGACCAGCGCGAAGCGGCGGATCAGCCGTTCGCCCATTTCTGGCTTGGAGGCCAGGTCCAGCATCACCGGATGCTTGCGCCGCTCGGCCAGCTTCTTCTGGCGGTGCAGTTCGCGGTCGACAAAGCGGATGCGCTCCTCCAGCACCTCGCGCAGCTTGGGGTTGCGCTCGAGGATGAGCTGCACGGTCTTTTCCGGGATCACCAGCAGGCGGGCATCCGTGCCCGCGATCGCGGAAGCCATCTGCTCCTGCCGCATCACGCAGGCGCGCTCGCCGAAGATATCGCCCTGGCGCAAGGTGGCCAACGGATATTCCATGCCGTCCTCGGTGCGCACGATGCGCACCTCGCCCTGCCGCACCACGTACAGGCGGCGGTCTTCGCGCGCGTCCTGCTTCAGGATTTCCTTGCCGGCCGAGACGCGCTTCACCCCCACGCTACGTACCGCTTCCTCCAGCTCGGCCTTGTCGAGCTTGCCGCGCAGGTCGAACAGGCGCGCCACGAAGCCGCCCGCCGAACTGATCGCCACATAGCTGGCGACGAACGCCATGGCCGCGGGATTCTGCGCGATCATGGGCTCGGTCACGCCGCGCGGGATGAACAGCAACTCGGTCTTGGCCGACGAGCGCACCGAGGACTCATGCCGGTACTCCCGCAGCATGGCGATATCGGCAAACACCTCGCGCACCTTGCGCACGCCCAGGCTCACTTCCTTGCCATTGTCCTCGTTGAACACGCGCACCGAGCCTGACTTGACGACGAATATCCCGCCCGCCGCATCGCCCGCGTTGCAGATGGTTTCGCCGAAGCCGTAGCTCAGCGATTGCGCATGCTCCGCCAGCCGCTCCAGCTCCTCGCGCGAAAACGGCGAGAGTATCTCTACGCCCGCCAGGAAATCGGCAAGCGGCTGCAGTTCGGAGCTGGCTTCCATGGATTCGCGCTCCGCCGGCTAACGCGCTTCGATCACGTGTTCCTGCGCCCTGGCCATGAGCCAGTCCTCGCGCAGGAGCCGGCGCACCTCCGCCGCCACCTCCGCATCGAGCGTGGCCGGATGCTTGGCGCTCACCATGAAGATCTCGAAATTGGCGCGGTCCGCCGACGGGAATGGCCCGAGCAGGTCGCCCACGGCGGCGTTGAACACCTTGGCCTCGATATCGGTCTTCAGCGAGCCGCGCAGCACCTTGCCGATCGCCCCGCCGTGCTCGCGCGTGTCCGCCACGGAATGCTCGCGCGCCATCTCGGCAAAGCTGTCGGGGTCATCCTGCAGGTAGGAGATCAGTTCCTTGGCCTTGCCTTCGGCGTCCACCACGATGTGACTGATCTCGATGCTGTCGAACTTCGGCGAATGCAGCTTGAAGTAGGCATCCACCGCGCGCTCGTTGGTCACCTCCGCCATCATCTTTTCCTGGTAGAGGCTCTCGGTGACGAAGGCCTCGAACTCGTCCAGGCTGATATTGAGCGCGTCCAGGTAGTGGTTCATCTCCGTCGCGCGATGCAGGCCCTGCACGCGGCGGAACTGGTCGGCGCGCTCCTGGATCTCCTCGGGCGTGACGGCGATGCGCTGCTTGCGCGCCGCGTGCACGGTCAGCTTGTCCCGTACGATCTGCTCGATCAGGCCCTCGAACTGCCCCGTGAGCTTCAGGACCCGGATGAACTCCTCGACGCCGATGACCTCATCGTCGACCCGCACAATCGCTGTCATGTTCTGTACTCCTCGATCGTTGCCGCAAGCCGCACGCCCGCGGCCAACGCCCTCATGCCTGCCCCGCCGCCCTGCCTTGCCTGCTGTCTCGCCAGACGCACGCCGGCCCCTTCCCCTTCAGCCGGCCACCTGCCGGAACGGATCCAGCCCAAGGTCGATCAGGCGCCGCTCGCGCACCACGATTTCGGCCGTGGCGGTCATGCCGTAGCGCAACGGATACTTGCTGTCCGCCACCGAGTAGTACGTCTGCGCCAGCCTGATGCGGCCCTCATACACGGGCTGCTTGTTCTGCCCGACCAGCTTGGTCGCCGGAGAGATGTACTCCAGCGTGCCGTTGAGCAGCCCGTAGCGCTGGTAGGGGAAGGCATTGAACTTGAGCTTGACCGGCAGGCCTTCGCGCAGGAAGGCGCGGTCGCGCTCCGCGATCTCGATCTTCAGCACCGGGCGCGCGTCCTTGGGCGCGATGCCGCCCAGCGGCGCATTGGCCTGGACCTTGTCGCCGCGCTGCGTGGAGCTCACATCGGTGATGACGCCGGCCACCGGGGCCAGGATCAGCAGGAAGTTGTCCTTGTCGATATTCTCGAAGCGGATGCGCGCCGCCGCCTCGGCCACCAGGCGCGCGGTCTGCACCTGCAGGCGCAGCTTGTCCTCGGTATTGCTGATCTCGCGCAGCGCGGCGTCATACTGGATGCGCAGGTTGGTCAGTTCCTGGCTGCTGCCCTCGAGCTTCACGGTGGCCTGGTTGAACTCCTGGCTCAACCGCGAATCCAGTTCCGTCAGGCGCGATTGCGCGATGCGCAGCGTGTTCTCGGCCTCCACCGCCGCATTGCGCTTTCCCTCCACCTGAGATTGCGACACCCCGCCGCCGCCCGGCAGCGCGAACAGCCGTGCGTACCGCTCCTGCTCCTGGCGCGTGAACTCGCGCTGGCGGCGTGCGTTGTCCAGGTTGCTGCGTGCTTCCTGCAACTGCGCGCGCTGCTGCTCCGCCAGGCGCGTGGTGCCTTCCGCCGTGCGGGTCTCATGCAGGCGCTCGGCCACCTCGATCTGCTGCTTGAGCGCGGCCGCCTTGCGCTCCATCAGCACCTTCCTGTCGGGAAACTGCTTCCACTCGCGCTCGGAGTCCTGCAGCTTGAGCTGCGCCTCCAGCGCATTGGTGGCCGCCTCTATCGCGCCGCGCGCATTGAGCCGGGCCAGCACGTCGTCCTTGGACACGGGCTGCCCCTCGGCCACGTAGAGGTCGGCCAGTTCGCCGTCCACCGGCGCATAGAAGCGCCGCACCTCGGACTCGGGGGCCAGCGTGCCGTCCGCGGTGACGATCACGTCCGCATGGCCGACAAAGGACCACACCAGTGCGCACAGCACCAGCAGCACCATCACCATCACCGATATCTGCATGATCTTCAGCGGCTCGGCACTGAGAATGGCAATGCCTTCCGCGCTGTGGTCTTCCAGCGCCTCGTGCAGCGGCTTAAGGCGATTGCCGCGGCTGTCGTCCTTCATCGCCGTCTCCTCCGATCAACGCTAGCTTGGCCTTGAGCACGGCAGGGTTCAGCACCATGCGCAATTCCTGCAGCGAACGGCGCTGCAGCTCCGATTCCGAATCAATATCCTGCTGCACCTGGCTCCATTGGGCGGTGTCGCTGACCTTGAGCTGCTCGTAGATGCGCATGCCCTGGTGAGCCTGCGTGCCGGCGCTCGACAGCAGCCGCGCCTGCGTGCGGAACTTGCCCGAGATCTCCGGCTCGAGCCGCTGCTCGCCGCCGATCGCGCCGTCGCGGCGGTACTGGCGCCAGCTGGCCAGCGCACCGTTCATCAGTTCCTGGGCGCGCCGCAGGGCGGCGTCGTGGATGGCGGCCACTTGAGGCTCGATCGCCTTGACGAAGTATGCATCCTGCGCGGGATCGAGCATCGCGTAGAAAGTCAGCAGGCGCTCGTCGAAACCCTTGCCGCCATCCTCCTTGCGTACCTCGGCAAACTGCGCCGCCACGGCCTGCCGGCGCGCCAGCTCCTTGCCGGCGGCTTCGGCCCACGGGCCGCTCTTGATCTGCTGCAGGGCCGCGAAGGTGCCGGCGGTATCGCCCGCTTGCCAGGCCTTGTCGGCTTCGCTGTACTGGCGTGCCACCTCGGGCGTGGGCAGGCGGCTGGCGGCCAGCTCGCGATAGCGCGCCTGGAACGGGGGCGTGGCAAAGCCGGCGCCGGCCATCTGCGCCACCACCGGCCCGAGCGTCATCGCGCGCAGGGCCGTGTCGAGCGCCAGATACTGCCGCAGGTCCTCCTTGAGCCGGTCCAGGCCGCCGAGGCGGGGATACTTCTCCGCATAGTCCGCGAGCACGGCCTCCAGCGCCTGGGGCGTGTCGCTGGCGAGTCCCGTGGCCAGCGCTGCGTTGAGGCGGTCGATGGCGGCGAGGTAGACGGAGTCGTCGCTCTGCAGCTTGCGCACATTGCTCAGCGCGTCCGCGTAGGGATCCTTGAACGCCGGCACGTAGGCGGCGATGCGATCGAGCGCGCGCTGGTGCGCCGGAACGTCCGCGCTCCAGTGCTGCAGCAGCTCACGGATGCCGGCTTCGTCGGCATAGATGCGGATCGGCGCATCCACGCCGCCCCTGCCGGCGACGAAACGGTTGAGGCGCCCCATCCACGCCAGCTCATCCACCAGCGGGCGCGCGTCGGCGTTGTGCGCGCCGAGCGTCTTCATTTGCGCCAGGGCCGCATCCGCGCCGCCGAAATCGCGCGCGCTCAGCTTGCCCATCCATGCGGGCACGTAGGCGCGCAGCAGCGCCTCGGTGCCCATCACCTGAAACTGTGCGTTGTCCGCGTGCTTCGCGAGATACGCATCCGCCACCGTGGCTGCGCGCGCGTAGTCGCCGCTGGCCATCAGCGCCTTCATCTCGCGCTCGGGCGCGCCGCGAAAGTACAACACCAGCAGCACGGCGACCACGGCCACGACCACGGCCGCGCCCCAGCGCGCCGCGCGCCTGAGGCGCGCGCGCTCGCCGGCGCCGAAACTGCCGCCCAGCCGGGCCATGATGAGGCCGTACTTGCCCTGTGCCTGCGGCTTGTCATCGGTCTCGCCGTCTTTCGGCTGCGGCATGGCCTCCTGGTTGACCTCGTCTTCCTGCTGCGCGGCGTAGTCGACGCAGAAGATATCGAGGAAGGAGCCCGGCGCCGCCACGAACGTGGTCTTGTCGGGATCCTGCGCCGGCGCGGCTGCCTGGGGTGCCGGTGCAGGTACCGGCGCCGCCGCGGGCGATGGCACCGGCACCGGCGCGGGCGCGGCCACGGCGCCCGCTGGCGGGCTTGCACTGACTTCCGGCGGTGCCGCCGGCAGGCCCGAGCTGGTGATGGTCGCATCCGCGACCGGCTCGGTCCGTATGCCGACGCGATAGACGAAATGATTGCCGCCGAGGGCCACCAGGTCGTTTTCGCTCAGCGCGAGCGCATGTTCCTCCACGCGCGTGCCGTTGACGAAGGTACCGTTGGTGCTGCCCAGGTCTTCGATGCAGGGTTGCCCGCCCTTGAGGAAAATGTGCGCGTGTCGCCGCGAGACATAATTCACCTGGTGCGGATAGACGTCCCGGTAGCGCGCGAAGGTCTCGTCGGCCTTGCTGACGAGGAAGGGAAAGCCGGCGATTTCGATCGGCTGCAGGCCAAGATCGCCGCGCTCGGGCGTCAGCGTAAGCACGACCGGCGGGTATTCCGCCGCCGGCACCGGCGCGCGCGGCCGCAGATGCACGCGATAGGCCAGCGCCGCGCCAAATCGCAGTTCGTCGCCGTCGCGCAGGCGCGCCGGCTGCTGCGCCACCGCCACGCCGTTGATCGCCGTGCCGTTCTTGCTGCCGAGGTCCGCGATATAGGCCACGCCGTCTTCGGAGAAGATGCGCGCGTGCCGGCGCGAGAGCACGGTCACGACATCGGCGGGATAGGTGGCGAAAGGCGCTTCGGCACGCCCCACGGCAAACAGGCTCTCCTCGATGCGGATCTCGCCAAGGGCGGGATGCGTGACGGGCACGAGGACGATATCGAGCATAGGCGCAAGCACTTGTGCGAACCCCTGCCCCACCTTCGCCCGCGTCTCGTCAATCAGAGCTTCGTCTGGAGCCATGTTTCGCTACCACCAACAGCGCTTGGGCCATGCGCATGCGCCGGCGGCAAGCCATTTTCCATGGCGGCGCGGCAAACCCGAAAGACACGCTGCGCCGGGAACGTGCTGACTAAGGACATAGTAGGCCACGCTTGCAGGTAGTCAAACGCACGACTACCGGCCGGCGCGGCTATTTCGCATCCTGCTTCGACACCTGCTGCGGGTCGTCCTTCCCCGCATTGGCCACCGCAACGCTCGGCCACCCTCCGCCAAGTGCCTTGTAGAGGGTGACAGTATCGGCCAGGATTTGTTGGTGATTCGCCAACAACTCGAGCTGCGCGCTCAGCAGCGAGCGCTCGGTCTCGAAGACATCGAGCTGGGACACCACGCCTTCCTTGAGCTGCGCCTCGATCTGCGCCGAAACCACGCGTAACTGCGCCACCTGCTGCTGCAGTTCCACGCGCTGCTTCTTGTGGGCGTCGACATTGACCAGCGCATTCTCCACTTCCTCGAAGGCGGTGATCACGGTGCGGCCATATTCGCTCTCGGCCACCTTGGTCTGCGCTTCCGAGGTCTTTACGCGGGCGCGCACGCCGGGGTCCAGCATCGGCAGGTTGATGCTCGGCATGAAGCCGAAAGTGAAGGACTTGAGCAGGTCTGACAGCGCGAAACTGGAGGTGCCGCCGCGCGCGGTCAGGCTGAGCGTGGGCAGCTGCGCCAGCCGCGCCTGGCCAACCAGGTTATACGACTCGAGCACGCGGTACTCCGCCGCGATGATGTCCGGGCGGCGCGAGAGTAACTGCGAAGGCAACCCGGCCGGCACGGCGGGCAACTGCACGCGCTCCTGCAGGCGCCCGGGCGCCACCTTGAACACGCCCGCCGGCACACCCACGAGCGTGCCCAGCGCGTTCTCCGAGATATCGCGCGAGCGGCGCAGTTCCAGCAGGTCCTTGGTGAGGCGGTTGATTTCCGCCTGCTGCTGCATCACTCGGATCTTGGGAATCAGGCCGTTCTGGAACATGGCCTGGTAGGTGGTGAGAATCTGCTTGTTCTTGGCCAGTGTGCGGGTCTGCTGGTCGATCTGCTCGTCGAACTGCAGGATCTGGAAATAGGTGGTCGACACGGCCGAAACCAGGGTGAGGTAGCCGGCACGCCAGTCCGCCTCGGTGGCATTGAACTCGGCCTTCTGCGCCTGCACGCCCTTCTCGACCTTGCCCCAGATATCGATATCCCAGTTGACCTGGGTGCCGAGGTTGTAGGTCCTCGTGAGAGGCTGCCCGGTGCTCTTTTCGAAACTCGCGCCGGCACCCACGTCGAAGACCGGCAGCGCACCCGCCCTGACCTCCGCGATCTGCGCGCCTGCGACCTTGATCCGCGCGGCCAGCACCTTGATGTCATAGTTGCCCGCGATGGCCTTGTCGACCAGGCCGTCCAGATAGGGATCGCGAAAGGCCTGCCACCAGTTGGGCACGATGGTGTCTGCAGCCGACACCGTGATCGCGCCCTGCCGGGACCATTCCGGCTTGGCAGGGGTCTCCGGCCGCTCGTACACCGGCGGGCGGAAATCGGCGCAACCGCCCAGCGCCAGCAAGCATGTGCCCGCCAGCAGGTAGCGCTGCAGGGTAGCGCGCGCGACGCGCGCAACACACGGAATAGGTAAACAAGGCACGATCGTCTCCCGCGAGCAACCAGGCAGGTCTCGCCATACGCTGTGCATTCATTGTGTATCCGCCCGCGGCGCGATCCAACCCGAAAATGCAAGGTGGCCGGCCCTGCCCGGCGGCGGCAGGAAGCCGCCCTGCCCGGCATGCCGGGCGGGCGGCGGCAACATCAGCGATAGATGTTGTTCTGGGCGTTCTGCGTCGAGTTGACATGCGACTTGATGTCGTCCACGAAGGCAGCATTGTTGCCGTTCATGTTGACCACATTCTGCGTCTGGCCGATCAGTTGCGAGGCGTTGAAGGTCGAATCGACCTTGACGGTGCTGAACACCGGCACGAAAGGCACGAAGCCGGTGCCACCGCGCACGGTGCTCATGGCGTGGGCGTCGAGTTCTTCGGTGACGGACAGGTCCTGGATGGCGAGGATGGTAGTCATGGCAGTTCTCCGGGTATTCAGTGGTTTGCGAATTCGGTGCGGGGCCGGTCTGGCGATCCCGCTGGCGCCGCGGGCCGCCGGTGGCGGCCGCGCATTGCTCAGTAGATGTTGTTCTGGGCGTTCTGGGTCGAGGTGACGCGCGACTTGATATCGTCCACGAAGGCAGCGTTGTTGCCGTTCATGTTGGCCACGTTCTGGGTCTGGCCGATCAGTTGCGAGGCATTGAAGGTCGAGTCGACCTTGACCGAGCTGAACACGGGCATGAAGGGCACGAAGCCGCCGCGCACGGCGCACATGGCGCCGGCGTCGAGTTCTTCGGTGACGGACAGGTCTTGGATGGCGATGGTAGTCATGGCAGTTCTCCGGTACTCAGTGATGTGCGAATTCGGTTGGCGCGCTCGGCGGGGCCGGCAGRGCGGCGGCAACATCAGCGATAGATGTTGTTCTGRGCGTTCTGGGTCGAGTTGACATGCGACTTGATGTCGTCCACGAAGGCAGCGTTGTTGCCGTTCATGTTGACCACGTTCTGCGTCTGGCCGATCAGCTGCGAGGCGTTGAAAGTCGAGTCGACCTTGACCGAGCTGAACACGGGCATGAAGGGCACGAAGCCGCCGCGCACGCTGCGCATGGCGCGGGCGTCGAGTTCTTCGGTGACGGACAGGTCTTTGATGGCGATGGTAGTCATGGCAGTTCTCCGGTACTCAGTGATGTGCGAATTCGGTTGGCGCGCTCGGCGGGGCCGGC
>NZ_JBFTNF010000095.1:0-20303 GCF_056397345.1 Cupriavidus sp. 05N38 | reverse complement strand
CATCGGCTGAGGTCAGTGGATCCAGCAATGCCAACACCGGAGCTTCGGGGAAAAGAACCGGCACGAGGTCTTCGACAATCTTGCGTGACTCGAAGGGGCCGAAGCGATAGACGGCTATCCCGTCAATCTCTGCGAAGTACCAACCAYCCGCCGCGTCGGAATAGAGGACCACACTCTGATTCTGGGCTTGCATACTCCCTCCAAACAGGCTGTTTGCGACGGGTCCCTCCGCAGTTCGGTAGTGGATGCGGTGCGGCCGGCCTTCGCKTGGAAGGCACATCCTYCGAASTGGGGGACCAMGTCTGCCGCAACTRTAAGGSGGCGCCWACAGYCTGTCGGTACGGTACCGTGCCGGTCCGACCGCTTTACATTGGATCCGGTCCGGGTTCCGCTTGCCGCAGGCGTAGCCGCTGCCCGCGCGCTTCCCTACGATGCCCTCCAGCTTGAGCGCGAGGGCGTTGTCATAGAGCCACTTCCAATCCTCACCGCTGAATAGGTACAGCAGGCTTTCCGGCGGATCGGTCAACAGCTTTTTGAGCGCTGCCCTGCACTCCTCTTGTCCGCTCAATGGTCCTGCGTTCCTTCACCACACCCTCGGCAATCGTGAGCAATTCGTAGCGCTCAAGCAGGAACCCTTCTTCCAGATGCCAATTCCTGCGCCTCGTGGTCATGGGAATCGTGAGGTCGCCAGAGAACCAGGTAGCCTTCAAAGGTGCCGCTGCATCAGGAATGACGGTGCCGATCGGCACCTCCCTGGGGTCGTGACAGGGCGAAGTGTTGAGCTTAACCAGATACAAGGCATCGTCCCGGATCTCCCAGGTTCCCTGATAGCCGCGCCAGCTAGCGGTGCATAGGCTGGTACCCACCTGACTGCGTAGGCCGCTCGCGACCTCCGGTCGATCGAGCAGTGGAGCGAGTGGCTCGGCGAGCAGCGCGGTCGGCTCGCCGTCGATAATCACGACCTCCGCCATCTGCAGGGTGGCCCAGGCCATACCGGACATGGCCATCAGCGCTACAGCGAGGATTCGCTTCATCCGCATTCCGTTGTTGGTCATTGTGATGGCGCAACCATAGCACGGTGCTAGGCGGCCATCGGGTTCCGTGCGGGACCTCTACTCGGCAGCCTTCGCCCGTAGCTCGCGTGGCGCCGGATCGGCATCCATGAGCTCGGGCGGGTCGCATGAAGCTGCGCTAGGTGGCCCTATCGGAACGCTTGCCGACGTGCTCAGCCGGGCTGACCAGCGCGCGGGAATCCTGGCTGGGTACGCTGACGTCGCCGGCATTGCCGGCCAAGCCTGCGAGCGGGCCTACGACTCGCTGACGACGCATTAATCCCTGCCTATGAGGGAAGGCGCGCTGAGGCGCCCTTGATACACTGTAAGCGCGCGCTGGAGGTGGCTGGGGTGAAGGCCCGGACGGAACAGTCATTGACCGCCGCCGGGGGCGCCTAAGGGCGCCCTTTGTCGCCGAGAAGTCGGTGCAGCGCGATCTTACGCTTCTCGATCGGCTGCGCGCGGAAGTCCCGGTCGCCGGCCACGAGCAGATCGAAGACGCAGTAGGCCACCAGGTCGGCGCCCACGTGCCAGCGGCGGCGTGCCGCGCGCCGGTGCAGGCGGTCGAAGTCGCTGATGCCAAGGTCGTTCAGGACGCACACCTCACCGTCCACGACGTTGCCGGGTGGCAACTTGCACAGCGCCTCGGCGATCTCCGGAAACCAGCGTGTCGCGTCCGAGCCACCGCGCGTCTGCAGCGTCGGCGTGCCGGTGGTGGCCAGAAGACGGTAGCCTTCGTACTTGATCTCCCAGTGCCATTCGCCAGTGCTCGGTACCGCCTGCCGGTCGGTGAGCAGCATCGGTGATAGGTCTGCTAGGGTAGGGGCAGGCTGGCGCGACTGCATGGTGGTCTCCCGGTGGGCGCATGCCTTCGTTGTAGGCCTGCGGCGCGGCGGGCGCCATACGACGACGGCCCACAGGCTACGGCCAAGGTGACAGGCCCATTGTCGTGATAGAGCCTCCCCCGGTCACCAGTTTCTGCAGTGCCACCTTGCGTTTCGCGATAAATAGAAAGTGCCGCGACCGAGGGGAGGAAAGTCGCGGCACTGCGTGTGATCGGGGGATGATGCCCCCTCGCCACACGCGTGCCTCAAGCATAGGAGAGGTCCCGTAGGGTTGGTAGTAGCCTTTGAGTTGAAGGGACTCTATACCCGCATTGAAGGGACTTTCAACCCCGGCGGCAGGGTCGGGAAATCGGCGCAGGCTCCTGATCAGCTTTGAAAAGAAAAGCGCCCTGTCGATGCCGGTGGATCGACGGGGATGGGCGGGTTAAAGGAACTGGCCCTTGGGGATTTCAGCATACGAGCGGTACCAGCACTGCGGATGTCTGTCTCCGCACTTAATCCTGGTGGCCTAGCGACGGGGGTGATCAGTTGCCAAGATCACTACGAGAGCGAATTTGGCCTTCACTGTCGTGCACCAGCAACTCGACCTTTTCGCGCTCGGCAAGTGCGCTCCCAGCCTTGATCGCATCTTCCAGGGTCTCATAGTGGAATCGTGCCCGCACGGCACCCTCCTGCCTAACGTCCCAACCTTTGCCATGAGGGATGACGTGGAAATTTCCCCTATGTGTCACGACGACCTCCCAGGATGGGACTCCGGCTATGCCGCCAACGGCAGTGACGAACTCTGTTCCTCGAGCACTAAGTCGACCCCCTTCCTGACTGCTATGGCGTTTCCGAAGCTCATCGCTTCGTCTCGACTTTCAAATTCGAGGATGGCGGTGACTGCGCCACATACCTTTAGCACCCAACCGGCACGGTTGGCACAGACTACAAAGTCCTTATGCATCTCAGTTTCTCCTGAAGAGACTTCTTAATCCTAGGCCAGGGCGGCCGAACGCGCCGTCGGGAATCGTCCTACCGCGCAGGCGCGTCCCCGGCATAGTCCGGCCAGGTCTCCGCGGGATAGTGGAGCGCAGGCGGCCCGACGCCATCCAGAAGGTACTGAAGAATGCGAAGCCTTTGCCTGAGGATTGCCGCCCTGATGATTCCGGGTGCGAAAGCTCGCCGACACCTTCGACGCAGCCAAGCAAGCTGCCTGCGCTTGATAGTGCGCTGGCTGCGTTTTGTGTGGTGCCTCACGCGCCGGCCACGGCCGATTATGACGCGTGGCAGGACGGGGTTATGCGGGACTTGGTGGGCGCCGGGAGCATGGGCTGCCAGGCATCGTAAGTCCACGGACGCGGCTGACAGACCTGGGGGAACGAGGTGAGGGCTCAGCGTCGATGAAGTGGTTGGTGATTCACTCGAACAAAAAAACCGCCGCTGCTTGAATCGGGAAGAGCGGGAATGGCAGCGGCGGGGCCGTCCATCAAAGTAATGCAGATAGGAGGGTAGTGGAGCGTACGAAGCGTTGCTATTGGCCGTTTGGTTGAATGCCTCCGCTCCGTGTCTGCGCGCGCCTTAAGGCCGGGGCATCATGCCGTCGGCTGATCTTCGCATTGTCGGAGATGGGTGCGAGTGAGTCCGTCGGCGGGGGTGAGGGTCAGGATCAATTGTGTCAACAGGCCGGCCCCTCCGGGCCTGTCCATAGGGTGGAGCTGGAGACGAACACGGTTGCCGTCTGCATCGGTGTACGCGTACTGCTCCGCCCCTGCATCGGGCAGCCGACCACCGCTCAATCCCTGCGCCTGCGCGGCGAGGACGGCAGATCGGGCGCAGTGCTGCTGACAGGCTTGGTCTACCACCCCGCATAGCCGCTGGAAGACGGCCTTGGCAGGCGGTTGGGGGGCTGCAAGAACTTCGATCATAGTGATTCCGGGCGCCAGCGGCGCGCTGGGGGAAATAAGCCTGTAGCGTAAATGGCCCTGAAGACGCGTACTTTCAACTCTCGCAAGCATATTCCTGCTGGATGGAGATCGCCTCCTAGGCGCTCCCACTCATCCGCCCTTGACATTGCTCGCGCGCCCAAATCGCGCGGGCGACCCGCTCAAGGCGATCGGCTTCCCGCTTGGCCGCCATTACCTGGTGTTCTAGCTCACGTTCTGCGAGGCTGCCCGCCTTCGCGTCGAGCAGCCGGTAAAACAGCTCTGTCCAATGGCTCTCGGCCACCTCCCAGGCGGAAAATTCGTCCGGCACGACGCGAGGCGCGTCAATCAGGAACCAGTCAACGGTCATGGATGGTGCCCTCAAGGGAGTCGGGAAAGCACTGTGGCAGAAGTATTGGATTGCGTCCATCAGGCAAATGGGTTAGTCGGCACACCGCTGCCCGTCATGACGAGGAGCTGCGTAGTCCCACTACATGACAATACGAAAAAATGCCCGCGCCCACCGGTCAAGCCGAGGGGTTTCCCTTAATAAGCAGGAAAGAGCTTGAAGATCCGGAATGGAGTGTGTTGAATGCATTGGCGCCTGGCGGTCAACGATCTCATAAGTTGCAACCTAGGCGGCAGAGCGGGAGACCGGTCTCGATCAATGGTTGCAATCTACGTTCCCCGCTGCCGTTCAAAAATATAAGAGGCAAGCATGCTGAGCCCCCATGAAGTAGCGACACTCATGCTAGTCCAAGGCGCCCTGGATCACACTGGACTGGATCGCGCGGATTTGGAAGCGCTCCGCGAGCACCAGCTTATCTACCTGGGGGAAATCGCTTCAGGGCGCCGACCCTGCATCACGCCCAAGGGCGGCGCTGTCCTTGAAGCCATCACACGGACACGCTGACCACTGCCCGCGCGCTTGCCCCCCAGCTTGAGCGCGAGGGCTTTGTCATAGAGCCGATTCAGGACTAATCCTCCTCGCGTGGATCTTCAGGACGGCCCGCTTGTCTATTGCCATCTGCAAGCCGGCGGAGATCGCCTCTCCGCGAGAGGCGTATTTGATGCGGACCCCATCGTTATCACTGGACTCTACCGCCCAATGTGACTCTTCGGTTAGCACTACGCTGACAGTCGCGATTGACATTTGGTCACCTCATGCCCTTGGTCATGCGTTCGTTCTAGTTGTGCTATGCGGACTCCGATGTCGGGCACCGGCCTACCTTCGCGGATTGCGTTAGCAAATGGATGCTCGGGGGCGCTTTCGCGAAAGGGGGAGGATGCTGAGAGCCGCCTGGATACGGGGAGGTGACGAAAACGCGCGCTGCACATGCGCGCCGTGGTGACACTTGGGGCGCTCTACGCGATGGTTTTCGCCCGCGGTTCGCGCGGCGCCGGCTCGGCTGCCATCAACTCCGGCGGGTAGGGGCGCATGAATCTGCGCGCGCGTTCGGGATCCCGACAGGTCAGCCAGTCATCCCACTCCGCCCGCGGCACGATCACGATCATTCGTTTTTCCTTGCCCGGGGCGTGGAAGCGGTTCATCAGTGGGTGCTTTTCCGAATTGATGGTCAGCATGGTGAAGCTGAACAGCTGGCTGCCGCCTTCTTCGACCCAGTCGCGCCACAGGCCGGCGATCGCAAACTCGGGCTCGCCTTTCAGCCAGATGCGCCAGCGCACGGACTTGGGCCCTGACTCGTAGTTCGGCTCGAAGAAGCTGGTGGCCGGCACCAGGCAGACCTGTCCTTTCTTCCACGGCCCCGAGAACGAGCGCTTCTCGCCGACCGTCTCCGATCGCGCATTGGTTGTGTCGAACTTGGCCACGCCCGATGGTATCCGCGACTTTGGCACCATGYCGAACGTGCCCATCAGCGCCTGGCGCGCGCCGTCGCTGTTGCCCACGATGATCGGCGCGGCATAGTCCGGCCAGGTCTCCGCGGGATAGTCGAGCGCAAGCGGCTCGACGCCATACACGTCACGCAGCAGCTGGCGCTGCACCGGGGCGTAGTTGTTGCACATGGGTGGGCTCCCGTGGGCTTGGGCTCCTAGTATCTCACTCGGCGCCGTCGACTGGCTCGGCCCGGTAGGCAGCCCAGAAGCAGTGCGAGTGCTTGCCGCGGCGCGCGATCATGCGCCTGAAGAAGATGCGCACGAGGCCCGCCTGTCCGCCGAGGATTACCGTCTCGCCCTCGGTGGGACCGTCATAGCTGGGTGGTGGCAGCTGCTTGCCAGCATCGGAGATGTAGTTGCCCGGAACCCGGGCGAGGATGCCATTTTCCGACGGCCCGGCAGGCTCGGCACTGTCGGGCTCGTGGATCTGGCAGCCAGCGGAGAGTTTGCTGTTACCCATGACGAGCCTCAGGTGCGTGGAAAGTACGCGCGCAGCGGCGGCTTCACTGCCGGCCGGCCCACCTTGATCCGGTGTTGCTGGCCGTCCTGCTCGAACGACAGGTAGTCGGCCGTCCACCACATCTTCTCAATGTGGCGCGTTTCGATGCCGTGCACGGTCACCGCGCTGGCCGTTACGGTGACGCCTTCGCAGTCGAGGCGCAACTCGGCCGTATCGCCGGGCAGGAAGTGGGTTTCCAGGAAGATCGATGCCGCGTCGTAGGTCACAGGGAACATGCCATCTCCTGCGGGGTGGCATAGTGGCGCTCGCCGCGGGTGCGCAGGCGGATCGAGCGGGGGCCGGTGAACTGGATGCTGTTGGCGAGCTGGAAGCTCAGTGAAGCGCCCTGGTAGTTGACCGCCAGGCGGTCAAGGCTCCAGGGCAGCGTCACGATCGCCGCGGTATCGACTCCCGTCAGGGTGATCGTCGCGCTCGCGGCCTGGGCAGCGGCCTCAACCTCAGGATTCCAGGTGTCAGCGGTGAGCAGCGGATCCTCGATGGCCAGGTGGAGGCAGCGAACGGCCAAACGCGCCGCTCCGTGGGAGTGGCTGTATAGGTAGACGGTACCGGGATCGCAGGTGAACATGGGCGCACTCCGAAAACACTGTATGGATATACAGTGTAAAAGTCGTCCGAAGCCAAGCGCGGATAGTTGAGTTAACTGTATGGATATACAGTATGGTGCGGCCGGCCCGCAGCGCCCGAATCAGGCCGCGCGCGTTCGTGCCGAGGGCAGTTGCACGACGTCTGCCACTGTCCCTTCCGCGCATGCCGCGATGAATTCCGACCACCTCTCCAGCGCTGCGCGTCGCTCCGGGATCTCCTCGCGAACGTCGTAGATGGCCTCCATCCCCTTCAGCGCGTGGTTGAGCGCCAGCTCGGTGATCTCCTTCGCGATCCCCATGTTCATCATGTGGCCCTTGGCCGTGCTGCGGGTGTCGTGGGGCGTGAACCGGCGGATCTTCAGCCCCCCGCGCTCGAACGCGCGGTCGATGGCCGCCCATAGCGTGCTATTGCCGATGTGCGTGTCGCCATGCCGCGCGACACGGTCGGCCCGGCGTGCCGGCAGCAGCCACTGCGAGCCACCGGAGAGGGCGATCAGCTCTTCAAACCATTCGGTGACGATGGGTGTCAGCGGGACGAGGAAGCCGCGGCGCGTCTTGACCGTTTCATCCCGCACGAACCAGGCGCGGCGGTCCAGGTCGACATCGTCCTTCAGCGTCTTCACCAGTTCGTTCGTGCGCACGCAGGTGGCCAGCAGGATTCGCAGCGACAGCCCATTCTCCCGCCCGATGGTCTCGTCGATCCCCGGCAGGATAGACGTCAGCTCCTCCGCCGTGAGCATTAGCCGCTTGCGCACCGGGGGCCGCGGACCCATCAAGGCGGTCAGCTTGACGCCAGCACACGGGTTCGCGACGATGATGCGGCGCCCGCAAGCGTGGTCGAATACCTGCGACAGTGTGGTCAAGATCCGCTTGCTGACGGTCCAAGATCGGTTGGCACCCTCAATGGCCGCGACGATGTCGGTCGGGGTTACTTTCCGCACCTCCATGCTGCCCAGTTTTGGCAGCACCACGTTGTCGAGATCCCAGTTCCGGTAGTAGACGGTGCCCTCCGCAAGTGGGTGCCCAACATCCTGGGAGAGGCGCTTTTCTCGGAAGTCCTGCACGAGGGTGCGGACCGACCAGGCGGCGGCGGTCTTGGCCTTTTCCTGGCGTTTCTCGGCTGCTGGGTCCATCCCGTTGTCGATGGCAACGCGGTGCGCGCGAGCAGCTTTGCGCGCCGCCGCGAGCGATAGGTCTGGGTAGTTGCCGAGGGTGAGTTCCTTGCGCCGGCCGCCGGGAATGCGGTACCGCAGAACCCAGGCGGCAGTCCCTGCGCCAGATAGGGTGAACGTCAGCCCGTCGCCATCCGCCTTGGCAACGGGTTCGCCGGCCGCGACCCAGCGGCGGAGTTGGATATCGTCAAGGGCGTAGGTGATACGGGGCATGGGATCCTCGTTGGGTAGCCAGCGCATTATAGCGATTCTAGCTACCCAACCAGCTACCCAAAAAAGACGCGCCAATACGATGCGCAGTGAGACTGTGTGCGCCTAAAACCCTTGATGAGCCCTAGTTTTCGGCGGAAAGCTGAGCCACTGAGAATCGTCCGGAGTCGCTAATGAAGATTGCAGGTTGCGATTCTCATGAAAGCTGGGTATCCCTTTGGTGGAGGTTCGTAGGCGGCCAGGGCAAATGCGCGTGGCCATCTTCAGGGCTTGAACGAACCCTCTATGGTATAGCGCGAGCCCGGATGCACCAGGCGCGCCAGCGTGATCGGCGAGCCCTGGCTCTCGGTGCGGCGTACCACGACCAGGCAGGGCTCGCCGGGCTTGATGCCGAGCAGTTGCGCTTCTTCCGCGGTGGGCAGTTGCGCTTCGATGGAATACTGCGCCTCCCACAGCGGCGCCACCGTCAGCAGGTAGTTGGTCGGCGTGGTCCTGGTGAAGTCCACGCCGAGATAGTCCGGCGCACGGGCAGGGTTGACGTAGCGGTCTTCGCACAGCAGCGGCACGCCGTTCTCGCTGTGGACGATGAGCGTGTGGAAGACCTTGCTGCCGGCCGGCAGGCCCATGCGCGGGGCAAGGGTGTCGCTTACCGTTTCGGCCCGCGCCAGGTGCACCTCGGAGCGATGCTTGTGGCCACGCTCGGTGATTTCGTCATGGAGATCGCGGATCGTCAGCGTGGAGGACGCGCGATAGGGCTGGGTGGCAAAGGTGCCGACGCCCTGCACGCGCTCGACCAGTCCCTCGGCCTGCAGCTCGCGCACGGCGCGGTTGGCGGTCATGCGGCTGACGCTGAACTGGGTCACCAGCTCGGACTCCGACGGCATCAGGGTGCCTGGCGGCCAGCGTCCGGCGCTGAGGCCCTCCTTGAGGTAGTTCTTGATGTGCGCGTAGGCGGCGGCAGGCGGCAGGTAGCTCATGGCCCGCATCTTACTTGACTGGGCCTGTCTAGCCAATTCGGAGTGGTCTGGGCCGTCACCTTGCGGCTTTTTGATTGCGGGTGCCGGACATGCCTCTCCATGCGAGGACAAGGTCCCTGCCGGCAAAGCCGCGCGCGGGCGACGCCGGGCAAGGAGAAACGGCGGACAAGGAGAAACGGCGGGACGGCGCGCACCGAGCCGCCCGTCCGCTCCCCCGTGTTCCTGGCCGGCTGCGCTATGCGCGGGCCCGGGCCAGTGCCGCGGGGCTCACGCCAGTGCCATGCCGCCATGGCGCAGCAGCGCATCGATCTGCGGCGCGCGGCCGCGGAACGCGGTGAAGGACTCCATCGCCGGGCGGCTGCCGCCCACCGACAGGATCTCGCGGCGGTAGCGCTCGCCGGTTTCGGCGTCCAGCACGGAGCCCGACAGCTTGGCGGCATCCTCGAAGGCCGCGTACACATCGGCCGACAGCACTTCCGCCCACTTGTAGCTGTAGTAGCCGGCCGCGTAGCCGCCCGCGAAAATATGGCTGAAGGTGTTCGGCCAGCGCGACAGCGGATGCTGCGGCACCACGTGGGCGCGGTCGTTGATCTCGCGCGACAGCGCCAGCACGGACTTCTCGCCGGCGGGGTCGAAGTCGGTATGCAGATGCATGTCGAACGAGGAGAACACGATCTGGCGCAGCGTCATCATGCCGTTTTGGAAATTCTTGGCGGCCAGCATGCGCTCGAACAGCGCGCGCGGCAGCGGCTCGCCGCTGTCGGCATGCGCGGTCATGCCGGCCAGCACTTCGTATTCCCAGCAGAAGTTCTCCATGAACTGCGACGGCAGCTCCACCGCATCCCATTCCACGCCGTTGATGCCCGACACGCCCAGTTCGCCCACCTGGGTAAGCATATGGTGCAGGCCGTGGCCGAACTCGTGGAACAGCGTGATGACTTCGTCGTGCGTGAACAGCGCGGGCTTGCCGCCCACCGGCGCGGAGAAATTGCAGGTCAGGTAGGCCACCGGCGTCTGCACGCGGCCGTCAGCGAGCAGCTTGCGCCCGCGCGCGTCGTCCATCCAGGCGCCGCCGCGCTTGCCTTCGCGGGCATAGAGGTCGATATAGAACTGCGCCAGCAGGTTGCCACCGGGCGATACCACGCGGAAAAAGCGCACGTCCTGGTGCCAGGTCTGGGCCTGGTCGGCTTCGATGCTGACCGAGAACAGCTTTTCCACCACGCCGAACAGCCCCTTGAGCACCTGGGGCTCCGGGAAGTATTGCTTGACCTCCTGCTCGGAGAACGCGTAGCGCTGTTCGCGCAGCTTTTCCGAAGCGTAGGCCACGTCCCACGGCGCCAGTTCGGCCAGGCCCAGCTCGCTGGCGGCAAAGGCCTTGAGTTCGGCCCAGTCCTGCTCGGCGAACGGGCGGGCACGGGCAGCCAGCTCGTCCAGGAAGCGCAGCACCTCCGCCGGCGATTCCGCCATCTTGGGCACCAGCGAAACTTCGCCGTAGGAGCCATAGCCGAGCAGGAGGGCCTCCTCGCGGCGCAGCGCCAGCTGCTCGCGCATATTGGCGGTGTTGTCCCATTCGGACTTGCCCTGGCCGTATTGTCCGGCCAGCTCCGACGCGCGCGTGACGCTGGCTTCGTACATGGTCTGGCGCAGCGTACGGTCGTCGGCGTACTGCAGCACCGGGAAATAGGAAGGGAAGTGCAGGGTGAACTTCCAGCCCGCCTTGCCGTCCTTCTCGGCCGCGCCGCGCGCGGCTTCCAGCGCGTCCGCGGGCAGGCCGCCCAGCCGGCTTTCGTCCTCGATCACCAGCGCATAGCCGTTGGTCGCGTCGAGCACGTGATCCGAGAAGGCCTTGGACAGCTGGGCCTGCTGTTCCTGGATGGCGGCGAAGCGCGGTTTCTTGTCTTCGGGCAGTTCGGCGCCTCCCAGGCGGAAGCCGCGCAGTTCATTCTCCATGAGCTGGCGGCGCGCCGCGCTCATGGTGGCGAATTCGGGGCTGGCGGCGAGGGCCTTGTATTTCTCGTACAGCGCCAGGCTCTGCCCCAGCGAGGACCAGAACTCGGTCATGCGCGGCAGGTTATCGGCGTGCGCCTGGCGCAACGCGGGCGTGTCCGCGACCGCGCTCAGGTGCCCGACCACGCCCCACGCGCGGCCGAGCGGCTCGGTGGCGGTCTCGAGCGCTTCCACGGCATTGGCCCAGGTGGCTTCGGTGGCGGGCGCCTCGGCACGCTCGACGGCGGCCTGCGCGGTGGCCAGCAGCACGTCCAGCGCCGGCCCGATATGCTCGGGGCGGATATCGGAGAAACGGGGCAGGTCGGTGAAATCCAGCAGCGGATTGGCGGCGTTAGCGTTGGCGGCTTGGTCCATGACGTCTCTCTTGGCAGAGCCCATAAAGGCAATACCCCGCACATTGGGGCGGGGTGGCAGGTTTTCCAGTGCCGCGATGGCGGCGGGCGGCCTCAGCCGGCGGCTCGCTCTGCGGCTTCCAGCGTGTTGATGAGCAGCATGGTGATGGTCATCGGGCCCACGCCGCCGGGCACCGGCGTGATATAGCCGGCCACTTCCTTGACGCCGGCGAAGTCCACGTCGCCGCACAGCTTGCCATTGTCGTCGCGGTTCATGCCCACGTCGATCACGGCCGCGCCGGGCTTGACCATGTCGGCGGTGATGATGTTCCGGCGTCCCACCGCGGCCACGATCACGTCGGCGTCGCGGGTATGGGCGGCCAGGTCGCGCGTCTTGCTGTTGCAGATGGTGACCGTGGCGCCGGCCTGGAGCAGCAGCATCGCCATCGGCTTGCCGACGATATTGGAGGCGCCCACCACCACGGCGCGGGCACCGCGCAACGGGAACTGCACCGATTCCAGCATCTTCATGCAGCCGTACGGCGTGCAGGGGCGGAACAGGGGGGCGCCCGTCATCAGGGCGCCGGCATTGGCTACGTGGAAGCCATCCACGTCCTTCTCCGGGGCAATCGCTTCGAGCACTTTGTGGCTGTCGATATGCTTGGGCAGGGGCAGTTGCACCAGGATGCCGTGGATGTTCGGGTCGCGATTGAGGGCGTCGATGCGCGCCAGCAGGTCGGCTTCGCTCAGGTCGGCCGGATAGCGGTCCAGCGAGGAGTGGAAGCCGTTGTCGTCGCAGGCCTTCACCTTGTTGCGCACGTAGACCTGGCTGGCCTGGTCATCGCCGACCAGGACCACGGCCAGGCCCGGCCGGTGGCCGCGCTCGGTAAGGCGGGCGGCGCGCTGGGCGGCTTCCGCGCGGAGTTGCTTGGCAAGGGCGTTGCCGTCGATGAGTTGGGCTGGCATGGGATCGGAGGGGAAGGTGGGAAGAAGGGATAAAGCGGAATTATAAAGGTTGACGCAACCGGGGGCGATGCCGCCAGGGGCACTGGTAGCATCCCTGCATGCACGCACTGACCTATTTCCTCGCGCCCGGCGGGCAGGGCGCGCAAGCCTTGCTGGCGGCGCTCAGCCTTGCCGGGCTGGCCTGGGCGCTATGGCGCCGGCCCTGGCAACTGCTCCGGCGCGACGAACTGCAGCACGGCTGGCTGGGTGCGCTGCTGTTCGTGACGCTGCTGTGGACGGCCAGGGTGGCGCTGCCGGGCGCGCTGGCATTCCAGCTGTCTGGCGCCACGCTGATGGTGACGCTGTTCGGGCTGCCGCTGGCGCTGCTGTCGCTGTTGGTGGCGGATCTGGTATCGCTGCTGGGCCTCGGCTACCTGGCAGGGGAGACCTGGAGCGGCATCGACTGGCCATCCTTGTGGCCCCGCTATGCGTGGATGGGTTTGCTGCCGGCGCTGATTTCAGCGGCGCTGCAGGGCGCCATGCGCCAGCTGCTGCCACGCCACCCCTTTGTCTTCATTCTCGGTCATGGCTACTTCGCGGCCGGGCTGGCCGCGCTGGGCGCCGGGGCGGCGCAGGCCGCATGGCGCAGCCTCAGCATGGGCGACGGCGTGCTGACGCTGTCGGACACGCTGACGGCGGTGCTGATCCTGGCGTTTGGCGAGGCCTTCCTGACCGGCATGCTGGTCGCGGTGTTCGTGGTCTACAAGCCGCAATGGGTCGTGACCTTTCGCGACGAGGAGTATCTCCGGGACCCGGAGGCGTGAGCGGGAGGGGTATCAGGGCCACAGTGCGCCTCCCCGCGCGGGGAAGGCAAGGTGGCCAGATGGCCATATGGCCATCTGGCCATATGGCCATGTAGCGGGCCCCCGGGCGGGACCGCGCTACGGGCGCATGCCGCTTGCGCTCAGCTGTTCTTCGACAGGGCCAGGCGCAGCAGGTCGGCCACGGTGTTGACGTTGAGCTTTTCCATGATGTTGGCGCGGTGCGCCTCCACGGTCTTGATGGAAATGCCCAGGTCGTCGGCGATCTGCTTGTTCAGGCGGCCTGCGACGATGCGCTCGAGCACCTGTTGCTCGCGCGTGGTGAGCTTGCCCAGCAGGTCCTTGGCGGCGCGCTGCTCGCGCGCGGCGGAATGGTCGGTGCGCGCCTTCTGCAGCATGCGTTCGACCAGCGAGCGCAGTTCGGACTCGTCGAACGGCTTCTCGATGAAATCGATCGCGCCCTTCTTCATCGTAGAGACCGCCATCGGCACGTCGCCGTGGCCGGTGATGAAGACGATCGGGATATTGATGTTCTCCGCGATCATGCGCTCCTGCAGCTCGGGCCCGCTCATGCCCGGCATCCGCACGTCCAGGATCAGGCACGAAACCTGGCCGGCGTCGTAGGCGGAGAGAAACTGCTCGGCGCTGGTAAAGCTGCGAACCTGGTAGCCATTGCCCTCCAGCAGCCAGGTCAGCGAGTCGCGCATSGCTTCATCGTCGTCGACGATRAAGACGGTCTCGCCGCGGTGGGAGGTAGGGTTTGGCGTCACGTTCATGAAGTCTCCTGGGACAACAAAGTCATTTGTCGCCAAGTGTAACCGCCCCGGCCGGCTAGCGACAGGGGCCCGCGGGGGTTACCCCCCGGCGAGGGCCGCCTGGCTCGGGTCGTGTCGCGCGCAGCCTACTGGTCGATCAGCGCCGGTTGCAGCGGCAGCATGATCTTGAAGGTGCAGCCGATGCCGTCGACATTGTTCTCCACCCATAGCCTTCCCTGGTGGTATTCGATGATGGAGCGGCAGATATTCAGGCCCATGCCCATGCCGTCGGACTTGGTGCTGAAGAATGGTTCAAACAGGCGTTCCTTGGTGGCCTCGTCCACGCCGGGGCCCTGGTCGATCACGTCGATGCGCATATTGTTGCCGAACTCGCCGGGTTCCACGCGCGCATGCAGGCGCACCACGCCGGTCGAGCGCATGGCGGGCAGGCCGGCCATGGCCTCGACGGCGTTCTTGAGTAGGTTGACCAGCACCTGCTCGATCAGCACCGGATCGACGAACAGCAACATCGGCGGCGCCGGCAGGCGCGTGAGGATGGTCACGCGGCGCCGGGTGGCTTCCAGGTCGGCCAGGCCCACCGCATCGGCCACGATATCGTGCAGGGCCGCCTCGCGCCGCTGGGGCTGGCTGCGTTTCACGAAGCCGCGGATGCGGCTGATGATGGTACCGGCGCGCACTGCCTGCGCAGAGGTCTTCTCCAGGATCGGGATGAGGTCCTCGGGCGTGCTGCGGCCCGAGCGCAGCCTGGCCACGGCGCCCATGCAGTAGTTGTTGATGGCCGCCAGCGGCTGGTTGAGCTCGTGCGCCAGCGACGACGCCATCTCGCCCATGGTGGTCAGGCGGCTGGTGAACTGGATCCGCTCTTCGTGCTGGCGCGCCATTTCCTCGGCGGCCTTGCGCACGGTGATGTCGGTGGCGATCTGCATCTGCGCCAGGTGGCCGTCCACCCACTGGATATAGCGGCGGCGCACCTCGAACCACTTCTGCATGTCGGGCACGAAGACCTCGCGCGCGTCCGACGAGTAGGGCATCAGCTCGGACGCGGGCAGCCCGGCATAGGCGTCGATGAAGTCAGTGGCGTCGCTCGACACCTGTTCCTTGTCGACCTCGCCGCCGGCCAGCTTGAGATGGCCTTCGGCTTCCCAGCCGAACAGCTGGCGGTAATAGCGGTTGGCGAACAGCAGCTCGGGCTTGTCCGTGGCCAGCACCGACACGGCCGCATCCAGGCTTTCCAGCACCGTGGTGAAACGGTCGTGCGCGGCGGCGAGTTCCTCGCGGGCGCGCTTGGGCTCGGTGATATCCGTCATCGAGCTCATCCAGCCGGTATGGCGGCCGCGGCCGTCCACCAGCGGCGAGACATACATGCGCGCATAGAAGCTGCTGCCGTCGCGGCGCATGACACGCATCTCGTAGCCGCCCGCCGGCGACTTGCCTTGCAGTGTCAGGTCGATCTGCTTCTGCAYCTCCGGCTGGTCGTTGGGCGGCCAGTAGGGGAAGGGCGGCACGCGGCCGACCAGGTCGGCATCCTGCCAGCCGGTCATGCGGCAGAAGGCGGGGTTGACGTAGGTGATGCGGCCGTTCAGGTCGAGCGCGCGCAGCCCGATCAGCATGGAGTTTTCCATCGCCCGCCGGAACGAAGTCTCGGCCAGCAGGGCACGCTGCGCCTCGGAGCGGCGGCTGGTGTGCCGCCACATGCTCCACAGGCTCCACAGCAGGAAGCACGACAGTCCCACCACCAGCCACAGCAGCATGTTGTTGGGCAGGTTGGAGGCGGGCGGGTAGGCGTCGGCGCGCAGCGACAGCGAATGCCCGGGCGGGTCGAGCAGCACCTCGTAGGACAGCGCATTGCCCGGCACCGGCCGCAGCGAGGTGCTGGCGCGGATCTGGTTGTTCTTGTCGATCAGCGAAAAACGGTAGCGCTCGGTCAACTCCGGCGGCAGCAGGTGGGTCAGGATGCCGTTGATCGAGTAGAGCGCGCCCAGCGTGCCGAGGAACTCGTTGTCCCGCACGATCGGCACTTCCATCAACATGAAGCTGTCGCCGCGGTCGTTGACCAGCGGGCGCGAGTACACCACGCGCTGGGTTTCGCGGGCGGCGTCGAAGGTGTCGAGCACCTCGGGTTCGAGCGGCTGGTCCTGGGTCTCGCGCAGCCGGTTGGCGAACTCCGAGGTGGAGGGCAGCGACCAGCGTCCGCGGTGGGTGGCGTCGAGCCAGTTGACGAAGACGATCTCGGGGTTCTCGCGCAGGATTTCCTGGGCGGCGGTGCGATAGGCGCCCTGGTCGAGCTGCGCGGCGGCAATGTCGCGCGCCAGCGACGCCAGCTGGTCCTGGTTGCTCAGCAAGGACAGGCGCACGCGCTGCTGGGCCCAGGCGGCATCGCGATAGAGCGCGTCGCGCTGTTGCTGGCGCTCGGTTTCATGCAGCGACCACAGGATCACGCCCATCGCCACGGTGAACAGCACGATGGCCACCAGCGGAATGAACATGAACCAGCTGGTTGCCACCAGGTTGCGCCAGCGCAGCCACCAGAGGCCGCGCGGCGGCCCGTTGACGGCAGGCGACTCGTCCGTGTGGCCCAGCGAATCGAGCTGTGCAAGGGGCGTGAGCGGGGCCGGCGGGGCGGCCGGCGCCGGGTCGCCGCCACCTGGCTTGGCGGTGCCGGAAGCGGAGGGCGGCACGACGGCGGCGCGCAGGTGGGACAGAAAATCTTTGAGGGAAGGCATGGCGGGATTGACGACTGACCGGCCAGTGTAGCGGGATTGCTACCCCGCGTCGCTTGGGGTAAGCGCCAATGCGGCAGTGCGTCATCGGTGCCGAAGGGGAGCCGCGCCGGAAGCGTTCAGCGGCAAGGGCCGGCGCCGATTTGTGATGCGGCGCCGCAATATTCCGCATTATGAGAAACAATATCGCAATTTGAAAATTTGGCTTGTCTTGCCCAATCTGCTTCCATAAAATCGGACCGACCCAAAAGTGCGGACGGAGGGGCTGTGTCTGCCGCTGGCGAAAGCGCCAGGCGGTGTGTTTGCAGCCCGGGCACCGTACCGTAGTCATACCGTCAGGACGGCGTTTCCGCGACAACCATGCGGGAGCGCCGCGGCACGCATTTACCAGGAGACAGTCATGTCAGCTGTACCAGAGCAGATCCTCGGCGCCAGCAGCGCCAACGACGCCGACCCCCAGGAAACCCATGAGTGGCTCGACGCCCTGCAAGGCGTGATTGCCGCCGAAGGCACCGACCGCGCTGCCTTCCTGATCGACAAGCAGATCGAATACGCACGCGTGAACGGCGTTACCCAGCCGTTCCACGCCGAAACGCAGTACATCAACACCATCCCGGTAGAGCAGCAGGCCCGCATTCCCGGCGACCAGGACGTCGAGCACCGCATCCGCTCGTACACCCGCTGGAACGCCATGGCGATGGTGCTGCGCGCCAACAAGCACACCAATGTCGGCGGCCACATCTCGTCGTTTGCCTCGGCGGCCACGCTGTATGACGTCGGCTACAACCATTTCTGGCGCGCGCCGTCGGAGCAGAGCGGCGGTGACCTGGTCTTCGTGCAGGGCCACTCGGCCCCGGGCGTGTATTCGCGCGCCTTCCTGCTCGGCCGCCTGACCACCGACCAGCTCGATAATTTCCGCCAGGAAGTCGACGGCAAGGGCATCTCGTCCTACCCGCACCCGTGGCTGATGCCGGATTTCTGGCAGTTCCCGACCGTGTCGATGGGTCTGGGCCCGATCATGGCCATCTACCAGGCCCGATTCATGAAGTACCTGGACAGCCGCGGCCTGGCCAAGGCCGGCGACCGCAAGGTCTGGGCCTTCCTGGGCGACGGCGAGACCGACGAGCCGGAATCGCTCGGCGCGATCGGCATGGCCGGGCGCGAGAAGCTCGACAACCTGGTCTTCGTCATCAACTGCAACCTGCAGCGCCTGGACGGCCCGGTGCGCGGCAACGGCAAGATCATCCAGGAACTGGAATCCGAGTTCCGCGGCTCGGGCTGGAACGTCATCAAGGTGGTGTGGGGCAGCCGCTGGGATTCGCTGCTGGCGCGCGATACCAAGGGCCTGCTGATGAAGCGCATGATGGAATGCGTGGACGGCGAGTACCAGACCTTCAAGGCCAAGGACGGCGCCTACGTGCGCGAGTTCTTCTTCAACACGCCGGAACTCAAGGCGATGGTGGCCGACTGGTCCGACGACGACATCTGGCGCCTGAACCGCGGCGGCCATGACCCGCACAAGATCTACGCCGCCTACAAGGCAGCCAGCGAACACAAGGGCCAGCCGACGCTGATCCTGGCCAAGACCATCAAGGGCTATGGCATGGGCGATGCCGGCCAGGCCATGAACGTGGCTCACCAGCAGAAGAAGATGCCGGTGGAGTCGATCCGCGCGTTCCGCGACCAGTTCAACATTCCGGTCGCCGACGACAAGATCGAGGACGTGCCCTACCTCACCTTCGAAGAAGGCTCGAAGGAACTGGAATACATGCGCGCCCGCCGCATGGATCTCGGCGGCTACCTGCCGGCCCGCCGCCTCAAGGCCGAGCCCTTGCAGATTCCCGAGCTGTCGGCTTTCGATGCCCTGCTCAAGGCCACCAGCGAGGGCCGCGAGGTGTCCACCACCATGGCCTTCGTGCGGATCCTGAACACGCTGCTCAAGGACAAGCAGATCGGCAAGCACGTGGTGCCCATCGTGCCCGACGAGTCGCGCACCTTCGGCATGGAAGGGCTGTTCCGCCAGGTCGGCATCTGGAACCAGGAAGGCCAGAAGTACGTGCCGCAGGATCATGACCAGCTGATGTTCTACAAGGAATCGCAGACTGGCCAGGTGCTGCAGGAAGGCATCAACGAAGCCGGCGCCATGTGCGACTGGATCGCGGCCGCCACGTCGTACTCGACGCACGGCGTGCAGATGATCCCGTTCTACATCTACTACTCGATGTTCGGCATCCAGCGCATCGGCGACCTGTGCTGGGCGGCGGCGGACATGCGCTCGCGCGGCTTCCTGCTGGGCGGCACCTCGGGCCGCACCACGCTCAACGGCGAAGGCCTGCAGCACGAAGACGGCCATTCGCACGTGTTCCACGCCGTCATCCCGAACTGCATCTCGTACGACCCGACCTTCCAGTACGAACTGGCGGTGGTCATGCAGGACGGCATGCGCCGCATGTACGTCGAGCAGGAAGACGTGTACTACTACCTGACGGTGATGAACGAGAACTACGAGCACCCGGAAATGCCGGCCGGCTCGGAGAAGGACATCGTCAAGGGCATGTACCAGTTCCGCAAGGGCGTGGAAAACAGCAACGCGCCGCGCGTGCAGTTGCTGGGCTCGGGCACGATCTTCCGCGAAGTCATCGCCGCGGCCGATCTGCTCAAGAAGGACTGGGGCGTGGAATCGGACCTGTGGAGCTGCCCGAGCTTCACCGAGCTGGCCCGCGAAGGCCACGACGTCGAGCGCTTCAACCTGCTGCACCCGACCGAGACGCCGCGCGAGTCGTTCGTCGCGCAGAAGCTCAAGGGCGTGCGCGGCCCGGTGATCGCCTCCACCGACTACATCCGCGCGTTCGCCGAACAGATCCGTCCGTTCGTGCAGCGCCGCTATGTGGTGCTGGGCACCGACGGCTTCGGCCGCTCGGACACCCGCGAAAAGCTGCGCCACTTCTTCGAGGTCGACCGTCACTGGGTGACGCTGGCGGCACTGAAGGCGCTGGCCGACGAAGGTGCGATCGGCCGCGACAAGGTGGCCGAAGCCATCAAGAAGTACAACCTCGACCCCAGCAAGCCGAACCCGATGTCGGTCTAAGCCGGCTGACCGCACGAACCCCCGCAGGAAGGCAACCGCGCCGCCGGCGCCCGGACCCCGATCCGGCGCCTTGCGGCGTGGCGGCGTGACAGATTCGGGCGGTGAGGGTAACCTCGCCGCTTGTGCTTGTCGTGCCCGTTGTCCTGCCCAGGAGACACTGAATGAGTCAAGCGATTGAAATCAAGGTGCCGGATATCGGCGATTACGACGCCGTTCCCGTCATCGAAGTGCACGTGAAACCGGGCGACACCATCAAGGCGGAAGACGCCCTGGTGACGCTGGAATCGGACAAGGCCACGATGGACGTGCCGTCGCCGCAGGGCGGCACCGTCAAGGAAGTCAAGATCAAGGTCGGCGACAACGTTGCCGAAGGCACCGTGCTGGTCATGCTGGAACCGGCCGGCCAGGCCGCCGCCACGCCGGCAGCAGCCGCACCGGCCCCGGCGGCCGCCGC
>NZ_JBFTNF010000094.1:0-30592 GCF_056397345.1 Cupriavidus sp. 05N38 | reverse complement strand
GAGGAAACCTGCACCTGGCTAGCCGGCGAGACCCTGCTCCTGTCGGGGCGCATGCTGACCGGACGCGATGCCGCACACCAGCGTATCGACGGGATGCTCTCGCGTGGCGAGCGCCTGCCAGTGGACTTCCGCAATCGCATGATCTATTACGTCGGGCCCGTTGATCCTGTGCGTGATGAGGTAGTGGGCCCCTGCGGCCCGACCACCTCAACACGAATGGACAAGTTCGCGGAGCGCATGCTTGCGTCCACCGGCTTGATCGGCATGATCGGCAAGGCCGAGCGCGGACCGGATGCGATCGGCGCGATCGTGAAAAACGGCTGCGTCTATCTGGCGGCGACCGGAGGCGCCGCCTATCTGATCTCCAGGGCGGTCCGGTCCTCTCGCGTCCTTGCGTTTGGCGATCTCGGCATGGAAGCCATCTACGAGTTCGATGTGGAGAACCTGCCCGTCGTCGTCGCCGTGGATGCCAGCGGCAATAGCGTCCACGAAAGCGGACCGCGCATCTGGCGCATTGCGACGGGTGCACTTTCCGCCCCATTATGACCTCCGGTAGTTCACGGGAGCTGGAGAGATCACCTCAATCGGATCCACGGGTGCCCTTGACAAAAATACCGATTGGTATATTCTTGCCTCCATGAATAAAGCTCAGCGAACCCGTCAGTTCATCGTCGAGAAGACAGCACCGCTCTTCAACGTCAAGGGCTATGCGGGTACGTCCCTGGCCGACATGGCGGAGGCCACCGGGCTGACGAAGGGGAGTGTTTACGGCAACTTTGCCAACAAGGAAGAGGTAGCACTTGCCGCTTTCGATCACAACTGGAAGCAGGCGCAGGAAGCAGTCAGGGCCATCATGGCCACGCGAGAAACCAGCAAGGAGAAGCTGCTGGCATTGACAGGCGTGTACGAAAACCTGCCTGAGGATTTCCCGGAGGGGGGATGCCCGCTGCTCAACACAGCCATTGAAGCCGACGACACTCACCCAGCCCTGCGCGAGAAGGCCATGGAGGCGTTCCGGGGCTGGAAGGCGAACCTTATCACGGTCATCAAGGCAGGGATTGCCTCGCAGGAGTTCCGGAATGGCGTCGACGCCGAGCAGACTGCCGTCACGCTGATTGCCTTGATTGAGGGCGCCATCATGATCTCTCGCCTCACCGGCAACGCCGGCTACAGCAAGGTCGTGATGTCGGCGGTGGAAAAAACCATCGTCGACCTGGCGTGATTTTTTCGACCAAAAATATACCATTCGGTATTTTATCTGCCAGGGGAAGTAACCATGCGCGTCGAACTGAAACGGAAAGTCGTATTCGCCCTGTCGATGGGAATTGTGACGACCGGGATCATTTCCTTCGTCCTCCTTGCTCTCAATCTCGGCTTCTCAGAAGGATTTGCCCTGACGTGGCTGCGTTCCTGGGGCATCGGCTATGTGATCGTCATTCCTACCATCCTCCTGTTCGGTCCGCGTCTGCAAACGCAGGTCGATCGCTTGATTTACTAAGCCGACAGGCCCGCATCGAGGATCACTGACATGTCCAAGCCATTCCCACAGCGGATGCTTACCTTCGTGCTCGTTCTTGGCGCTTTGATTGCGTCGGGATGCGCCCACGATTCCCACAGGCAGGTACAGAAAGCCGAGATCGGATTCATCGATATCGACAAGGACATCTCGCTAAGAAGGATGGTCGTGCACAACTCTGGCCCGAAAGGAACCGTTCTTTTCCTGCATGGATTCCCGGAGACCCTGTACGCCTGGAAGGACATTGCCCTGGCTCTTGGCGACGACTACGAAGTACACGCCATCGATTGGCCCGGCTACGGTTTATCGTCGCGACCGACGGCCGACAAGTTTTCCTATGCACCGAGAGACTATGCCCGTCTCCTGAAGGCTTACATCCGCAAGGCAGGCATCGACACGTCAAAACTCACAATCTACGCAACGGATATCGGAGCCTTGCCGGCCCTTCTGCTGGCGCTCGAAGAACCGGACATTGCCAGGACGATTATCGTGGGCGACTTCGCCCCGTTCGACAGACCTCAATACATGTATGAGAGCCTGCAGATCCTGAAGTCGCAACCTTCCGCCGAGCGGGCTCGTGTTCAGTTGAATGCAAATCGCGAGGATGTTCTCCAGAACGCCTACAGGCGCGGCTTGCCCAGAGAAGTGCAGTTCGACTTATCCGACGAACTCAAGGACGACATGTCGCGCGGATGGGGCCACGGGGAGATCACCTCAGCGGACGCTTTCTACTACTACTACTCACACTTCACGCGGGACCAGGAGTATTTCGAGTCAAACCTGGTCCGGCTCAAGACGCCCGTGAAGGTGGTTTGGGGTGAAAAAGACATCTACATCAAGAAAGAAATGGGCATCGAGTTCGCCGGGAAGGCCCATGCACCGTTCAGCCTTCTTCACGGGATTGGGCACTACCCGCATCTGCAGGACCCGCAGCAAACCGTAGAAGAAATTCGCGCCTCATTCCGGTGAGCCCGCATCGCGAGCGGGCCCGCGCAGCCGCCCTCATTCCGCGTGGCACGTAGGCGCCGCCCCTGACGACGCTGAACTCCGCGTGGCAAACAACCCTTAACCTGGAACATCCCGAGATGATCAATCAAATCGACAAAGTGATTTACACCGGCAAGACCCGCACTATCGGCGGTCGCAACGGCAATTCCCGCAGTTCCGACGACCGTCTGGTCGTCGACCTTTCAGGACCCGGCAGCGACGGCAGCGGTACCAATCCGGAGCAGCTTCTGGGCGCCGGTTGGTCGGCTTGCTTCCTAGGTGCAATCGCCAAAGCGGCACGGGCGGCCAAGGTCGCGCTTCCGGCCGACGCGGCCGTTGAGGCTGAAGTGGATCTCGGCCTGACCGGAGACGCCTACTTTCTGGCGGCGCGGCTCAACGTCAGCCTGCCGGGCCTTGACCGCCAGGTCGCCCAGTCTGTCGCAAATACCGCACACCAGCTCTGCCCATACTCCAAGGCCACGCGCGGGAATATTGATGTCGAAATCAGAATCGTCTGAGGACGGTCGAATTCCGCACGACACATAAGATAAGAAACCCTCTCCTGTTTCGCGCGCATTGGTCGATTCTCGCCGATGCGTGCCACGGACCTTCCCGTGAATCCCATCCGTCGTTCATCACGGAAACCTGCCAATGAAAATGACCCGACTCTTCGCCTCGGCCCTGCTTATCGCTATCAGTGGCTTCCTTTTACCAACGGCTCAAGCGCAAACGCCTGGAGTCCACCGCACCGATCTCGTCCAGCGCGACCTCAGCGTGCCCGATCGTGAGGGCGTACAGGTACGCGTTGACTTTGACCCCGGCGCATTCGCACCAAAACATTCGCACCCTGGGGAAGAACTCGCCTATGTTCTGCAAGGTACGCTGGAATACCAACTCGACGACAAGCCGCCTGTCACACTGAAGGCCGGCGACGCGCTGTTCATTCCGGCCGGGAGTGCCCATTCGGCGCGGAATGTCGGCAGCGGCAAGGCCTCCGAACTGGCAACTTACATCGTCAAAAAGAGCGCGCCTCTGGTAGTGCCGGCCAAACCACCTGGATCAGCCGCAGCGCATTAAAGGAGGCATTCCCATGAACACGCAAGGATCCAGTCAAGCTCCCAATCTGTCGCGCCGAACACTTCTATTAGGCGGCGTGGCGGCGGCAACGCTCTCCACGCTTTACCCAACCCTGGTTACCGCTGCGCAGGCAGAATCCGGRCATAGCGTGGCGTCAGATGCGATCCGCCCATTCCGCGCGCACGTCCCGCAAGTGGCCCTCATCGATCTGCGCCGCCGCCTAGCCGCTATGCGCTGGCCCGATCACGAAACAATCGGCGATCGATCCCAGGGCGTGCAGCTTGAAAAACTTCAGCCGCTCATGCGTTATTGGGCAACGAGCTATGACTGGCGAAAGGCCGAGGCAAAACTCAATGCCTGGCCTCAGTTCCTGACAAGCATCGATGGCCTGGACATTCATTTCATCCATGTCCGCTCGCGCCATGAGAATGCGCTGCCGCTCATCATGACACACGGCTGGCCAGGATCGGTGTTCGAGTTGCTCAACGTCATTGGTCCGCTGACGGATCCCACAGCGCACGGTGGCAGCGCGGGCGATGCGTTCCACCTTGTGATTCCGTCGATTCCCGGCTTCGGCTTTTCACAGAAGCCCACGGACACCGGCTGGAATCCAGGCCGCATCGCACGAATTTGGGACGTTCTGCTGAAGCGGCTCGGATACGCGCACTACGTTTCGCAGGGAGGCGACTGGGGCGCAATCATCTCCGACGCTCTTGGCCGTCTGGCACCTGAAGGGCTGCTTGGCGTCCACGTCAACCGCATCGAGCGCGCCACGACGTTGCCACCGGCGATCGCTATGGCGCTAAAAAGCGGGGACCCTGCGCCGGCAAGCCTGACCTCCGAAGAAAGGCAGGTGTTCGACGAGACGAGGGATTTCCTCAACAAGGGATTCGGTTACGCGGCCATCATGCAAACGCGACCGCAAACCATCGGCTATGGCCTAGCCGATTCGCCGGCGGGGCTGGCAGCGTGGATCTATGACAAGCAGGCCGACTGGGTATTCTCGCGTGGCGATCCGGAACGGGCACTAGGCCGTGACGCGATCCTTGACAACATATCCCTCTACTGGCTCACAAATACGGGTGCATCGAGCGGACGGATATACTGGGAAACCAGTGTCGCCCCGGCAAACAATGCCCCCATCACCGTTCCAGTGGCAGTAACCGTTTTCCCTGGGGAGGTCTACCGGCCGCCGAAGCAGTGGCTGGCACGAGCGTATCCAAACCTGATCTACTACAACCGCGTCGACAAAGGCGGTCACTTTGCGGCATGGGAAGAGCCTGAGCTGTTCAGTGCAGAACTAAGATCTGCGTTTCGATCGTTGCGCTGAGCGGAAGATACTGCGCAGGAGCGGTCTCGGCACACGGTTCACGGTGCCAAAGCGAGCGATCAATGCCCGCTCGAGCGCTGCCTCGACGGCCATAGGCTCGCCGCTCTCCCCCTGCGCAGGCTATTTGCCGGACAACTCAGCGACCTGGCGGCACGCCGTTCGCGCCTGCGTTGATTCTCTATTCTCAGCTTCACCGCGCGCACCGCGTCTTTGGCGTTGACCCGCAAGATGCCGGCCTCAGAATACAACGCAAGCGACTTGCCGTAGCGTTCGGCATAGGTATCAGCGGCAAAATGGGCCCGCGTCAACTCGGACTGCACGAACACCAATGGCTTTGGACAGTCCCGTCGCTCCCGTTGCGAGCCTCAATCCATCAGAAAGGGAAATATTCAACAAGGTCGAAATCCTTTACAAGATGGGCACTCACCGAAATTTGTCGGCGGCGTGCAATGAAGCTCTGGTCCGCTGCTATGTCAGGCGCTGTGCCAATCGTCCGACATCAGTGAGCAAGCGAGTCGCGCAGCAATCCCGCCGCTTGGAAGCTGCTGCAAAGTCAGCTACCGCGGCCTGAAGAAGTATGCCGGCCGTTCCTTCACGGCGCTAGCGCTGGTCAATCGTTACCTGAGTCGAGGGCATCTGATGGGAGCAGTCCGCCCGTAAAGGGCGAAAGGGGCGCCTCGCCAGCACACCCCAGCGAGGGTACGTGATGGCGAATTCTCTTCACGGTGCCACTTTCCGCTCGAACACGCTCCTGATCAGTCTACGTGACTCGGTTCACCCACCTTATTCAGAGTAGCCCCAGCATGCGAACCCCACTTGCGGTTGCGATAGACAAAGAGTAGGTCGGCGTTCATTGCGCAGACAAATGTGATGAACACTATTTGCGGCGCGCACCGCTATATCGCGTCGCTTTCGCGTGCCCACTTTCCCCATCGAAATTGGCTTGTAGCTGGATCATTCGATTTCCGAATCACGGTCTTTTCCTTCGCGATATTGCGACGCGGCCGCGCTTCGTCGATTGTGGAGGTCCATACCAATCGCAGAGTGTGGCCAGCTATCGGGCGTGAGCAGGCCGGGTTGTCGGCCAACGCAGGGCTAATCCGCTCGTCCACAACATTCAGGAAAAAAACGATGGCCGCAGTCACCACATCTTTGTGTAACGGTCGACGACGCCGAATACGGCTTCAGATTAGGAAACCGGAAGTGATGACAGGTTCCCAATCCGAGGCCACTTTCGGCGCCTATAACCACACAATGACCCTTCACTACGCTATGGCACGGAACGAGTAGCTACGGGCTTGACCACAAAAGATCGCCAGCATTGCAGCAGCCAGCCGCAATCGCATATGCGAAGTCGCCCGTTCGTATCGTCTATATGTGCTGAGTCTCCTCCTCTGAGAAGACGAGGGAACGTCAATAAGAGCTGCTGCCGCACTTGCTAAGTGCAAATCAGCCAGATCAGCTGGCAATATTAACCTTCAGGAGGATAGCGGAGTGAGTACAGATATTCGGAAGATAATCGATGAGTCGCCCATGAGCACGCTTCAGACAGTGGCCGTCATCGCGTGCATCATCTTGAACATGCTCGACGGATTTGACGTACTGGCGATGGCGTTTACTGCGCCCCAACTCGCCGCCGGGTGGGGACTGAGTGGCAAGGAGCTTGGCTTGCTTCTCAGCGCGGGACTGGTCGGCATAGGCGTCGGATCAGTCTTGATCGCTCCGATTGGCGATCGGATCGGCCGCCGCAAGGTCATCCTGTGTTGTCTGTGCATCATCGGGAGCGGGATGCTTGTGAGCTCGGTCACGCAAAGCGTCCTGCAGCTTGCCGCAGCGCGCGCTTACACGGGGCTTGGAATTGGAGGCATGGTGGCCAGCATCGTGGTAATTGGTGGGGAATACGCGTCGAACAGATGGCGCAGCGCTTCAATTAGTTTTCAGTCCACCGGTTATGCCGTGGGGGCTACCGTAGGCGGTGTCATTGCCGCTTACCTGATGTCGATCTGGGGATGGCGCAGCGTCTTCGCGTTCGGCGGCGTAGCTACGCTTCTGGCCATCCCAATGGTGCTCGCCGTGCTACCCGAGTCTCTCGACTACCTCCTCACCAAGCGTCCTGCCCACGCGCTTCGAACAATCAATCGGACACTTGTCAGAATGAAGCGCTCCCCGATTGACACGCTTCCCGAGCTGACCAACGTGACTGAGGCCGCTAAGCCATTCGATGGTGGTGCCGCGCTCATGAGGGCACCGCTGCTTCATCGGACGCTGGCATTGTGGGCCGCTTTCTTCTTTGTCCTGGGAAGTTTTTACTTCGTCGCCAGTTGGACGCCAAAGCTGCTAGTGCAAGCCGGCATGTCAGCCGAACAAGGCGTTACCGGTGGCGTGTTGCTCAATCTTGGGGGCATTGCAGGATCAGTGCTATTTAGTTTGCTATCCGCCAGATTTAGCTTGCGTCCTCTTCTCATCGCCAGCCTGGTAGCCGGTGGCGCGTTTATGTTCGCCTTCGGCACCCACACCACCTCTCTCAACGTGGTGATGGCAGTCAGCATTCTGCTTGGCGCCGTGCTCACCGCATCCGTAGCAGGCATGTATGCCTTGTCGTTGACAATCTATCCGACCGGAATCCGGACGACTGGCGTCGGTCTCGCGGCAGGTGCCGGCCGAATTGGAGCGGTACTTTCACCTCTTGCAGTGGGCGCGTTGTTGGACGGAGGATGGTCCGTTGCCAACCTATACATCGCTTTCGTTCTGCCCATGGCCGGTGCCGCAATAGCAGTCGCCATCGCTCACGCAAGTGTTCCGGACTCCCGTAACCGACGTGAACCGGCAGTGTCATAGCTGATGTACCAGGGCGCGGCAATATTCCAAAGATTCCCGGATATTTAAACATGCAGAAATAGCAATTCATTTTTTGGCTATTTTCAAAAGATTGAGAACCCGGCGTTTCGCCTTGCGCTCGATATTTGTTATTTAGAACGGTCGTGACCGTCATTTATATCGGAAAATTGTCGCCATTAAGACGCGTGGCGACAATCAAAAAATCGGACGATAATCAACATTATCTACAGGAGACGCGAATGAATTCACCGTCAAATACACCCAATTTTCCCATGAATGCGTGGTATGCGGCGGCATACGATGTGGACGTCAAGCGCACACTTCTGGCGCGCACTATCTGTAATAAAAAAGTGGTCCTGTATCGACAAACCGACGGCACCCCAGTGGCACTGGAAGACGCCTGCTGGCACCGTCTGCTTCCACTGTCGAGGGGCCGCCTCGAAGGCGATACAGTAGTTTGTGGTTATCATGGGCTGGTATTTAACGCCAGCGGCCGATGCATTGAAATGCCATCGCAGGAAACACTGAACCCCTCGGCCTGCGTCAGATCCTATCCAGTGGTGGAAAAACATCGCCTGATCTGGCTCTGGCTCGGCGATGCATCGAAGGCCGATCCGGCGACGATTCCCGATTTTCACTGGAATGACGATCCTGCTTGGGCCGGCGACGGCGAGACCATTCACGCCAAGTGCGATTACCGTCTGGTAGTTGATAACCTGATGGATTTGACGCACGAGACTTTCGTTCACGTCACTAGCCTGCATCAGAGCGAACAAGCCGAATCCCCATTCGAGGTGACTTACGACGATAAATTCGTCACCGTATCGCGCTGGATGCACAATGTCGATGCGCCGCCGTTTTGGGCCGTGCAATTGCGCAAACATAACGGCTGGACCGGCAAGGTCGATCGCTGGCAGATTATCCGCTTCGAAGCACCTTGTACGGTCACGATCGATGTTGGCGTCGCGCCCGTAGGAACAGGTGCACGCGAAGGCGATCGCTCGCAGGGCGTTAATGGTTATGTACTGAATACGWTCACGCCGGAAACAGATACCACGTCGCATTACATTTGGGCTTTCTGCCGCAATTATCGTATTAGCGAACAAAGCATCACGCAGCAATTCCGTCAGGGCGTGCGTAGCGTGTTCCGCGAAGATGAGATTATCGTCGAGGCGCAGCAACAAGCGATTTTGGACCACCCGGAGCGCGAATTTTACAATCTAAATATCGATGCCGGAGCATTATGGGCGCGGCGATTCATAGATCGGATGATTCAAGCTGAAAATAGCACCACGCTTCCTTCTGACGTTATTCCGATTCGCGTAGCGAACTAAGGCGACGCACGCGTTAGATGAATTAATTCCGTGAATTAGAAAAAATCAACCCGTAAAAATTTAAATCATGAAATTTCGAGACGACTGGGCAATAGTCTCTATTGAACGCATTGAGAACGTCAGCCCGAGCATTCGAATGATAGAAATTGCTGCTGGCAACCATTTCAACATCTGGACGCCTGGTTCTCATTTGAGAGTAAGGGTGAAAGTGGAGTAGCGAACCGAAATTCGGACCTACTCGTTGATCGATATTGGCGATAACAAAAAAATATATCGCATCGCGGTTAAGCTAATGGAAGAAGGGTTGGGTGGCTCGCGCTACATGTGGGGCCTGAAAGTCGGCGATGCGCTCGAAATATCGCAGCCACATAATCATTTCGAGTTGAGCCGCTATGCGCCCTCTTATACGCTGGTCGCCGGCGGTGTCGGGATCACACCGTTGATCAGCATGGCATATGCCTTGAGAAATAGTGATAAGCCCGTACGGCTATTCTACGGCGTACGAAACCATACGGAAGCGGCGCTGGTGAACCTGCTACGAAGTTGGCTGGGCGACCGCCTGGAATTATCCGTGGCCGAGGAAACAGGACCACTCGATTTGAAGAAAATTGTCGACAGCGTGACGGGTGATGGTGAACTGTACATCTGCGGGCCGATCGCCATGCTTGAGACAGTCGGCCGAATTTGGAAAGAAAGCGGAAAATCGATGGGTGCGTTGCGCTACGAAACATTCGCCTCCAGCGGACATTATCCGACTCGCCCGTTCACCGTCGTACTTCCGCGGTTCGGCAAGACAATTGAGGTTGCCGCGCACCAGACGTTACTCGCAGCACGTATAATTGCATAATGCGGTGATTATTTAATATTTCGTCTATTCTTAATATTTAAATAAATATAAAAAAGGATAATTTCATGGTGGAAAACCGCGGTGTTGCATTCATCAAGCAGGGCGTAGTCGAAGTTAAAGGTATTCCATTTCCAAAGTTGGTTGATCCACGCGGCCGCCCCATCGGACACGGCGTCATTCTCAAAACACTTTCGACCAACATCTGTGGCTCGGACCAGCACATGGTGCGCGGTCGCACCACCGCACCGGCTGGCCTCATTCTCGGCCATGAAATCACCGGTGAAGTGATCGAAATGGGCCGCGATGTCGAAACCCTTAAGGTGGGCGATATCGTGTCGGTACCGTTCAATGTGGCTTGCGGTCGCTGTCGTACCTGTAAGGAGCAGGATACCGGCGTGTGCTTGACAGTAAATCCTTCCCGCGCCGGCGGAGCCTATGGCTATGTCGATATGGGCGGATGGGTCGGCGGTCAGGCTGAATATGTGATGGTGCCCTATGCAGACTTCAATCTGCTGAAATTTCCGAACAGGGAGGTGGCGCTGGAAAAAATCCGTGATTTGACGTGTTTGTCGGATATTTTACCGACGGGATTTCACGGCGCCGTGACGGCTGGTGTTCGGCCTGGAAGCACGGTGTATGTTGCGGGCGCGGGGCCGGTCGGGCTTGCCGCAGCGGCATCGGCGCAGTTGCTTGGCGCTGCTGTAGTCATCGTCGGAGATGTAAACCCAGCCCGATTGGTGCATGCGCGTAAAGTAGGATTTCAGACGGTCGACTTGTCGCAGGATGTGCTGTTGGTAGATCAGATCGCACAGATACTTGGTACATCTGAGGTTGACTCCGCAATCGATGCGGTAGGTTTTGAAGCACGCGGTCACGGGCATGAAGGTGCGCAACACGAAGCGCCGGCTACCGTGCTCAACTCTTTAATGGAAGTGACGCGCGCTGCCGGCAAGATCGGCATTCCCGGCTTATATGTTACAGATGATCCTGGTGCTGCCGATACGGCAGCCAAGAAGGGTTCTTTATCGATTCGTTTGGGTCTCGGTTGGGCGAAATCGCACAGTTTTTTTACGGGCCAAACACCGGTCATGAAATATAACCGCGCATTGATGCAAGCAATTCTTTGGGATCGCATCAAGATTGCCGATATTGTTGGCGTGCAATTGATTTCGTTGGACGATGCGCCAAAGGCGTATGCTGAGTTCGACGCGGGGGCACCGAAGAAATTCGTTATTGATCCGCATCGGCAGTTGAAGGCCAATTGATTGCTGTCATCATCCGAATTATGCCATTAATTATTCACAACATGCTACCTACAGAAATCGAAATAAGTTAAATGAAGCTTACCTGAAGGAAGCTCGGATATTACGTTAAGTATCCGGGCTTTTTTTGAAAATAGCTTGAACCGTCGCATTATTCAATACAATGTCAAGAGCTGCAAAACGCCACGGTCACTTTATCTACGGAATCGTCCAATCTTGCCTGACGACCGGTATTACCGCCTGCATTGCAAGTTTTCCGTTTTGGGAAACCGGGAATTTCATGATGCACTGGGCTAGATTGTGGCTGCTGTCCTGGGCTGCGATGTTGCCCGTGGTGGTGTTTGCTGCGCCGTTCATTCGAAGAATAACGGATCGTCTGACCGGTATTACCTAATACCGGCCTGTCCCTAAAACTACGTTGCGGTATCGTGTGCTCAACATCTATTAAGTAAATACATTACGGATAAGTTTCTTCGTCGGACGCCAGAGCAGCAATGATTCGAGCCTTACAGATTCGCTCCGCCACTACTGCGGACGGACCTGCCCACGATTACCACGGGGTACTACACGAATGTGGCCTGATGGACAACGCATCATTGCTTCCAGATATGTTCCATGTTGCGGTGATGGATGGCCGCATTGTCGCTTTGTGCTGGAGGGGAGAGGCACACTGAAGTAGCGGTGGCCTGTTCAGTGGCGGTTCTGCCGTTTGACGAACCGCTTGCTGACCACCTGGTTGACGGCTGACTCGACAAAACCTGAGGCAATGGGCTCGCCATGTCGATAGCGGTCACCGTAGTTCACGATGAAGTGCCGGTTGTTGTCCAAGTAGACAATGAACTCCTCGAGCTTGCCAAGGAGTTAGGTCGCCAACATGGTCATCCTCCACAACGTTCAGTGGATGTCGCGCAAGCTCAAGGATTTGCAGGAACGCGGGCACCCGGTGAACGCCGAAATGCTCAAGGCCCTGTCGCCGTACCGCCGCGAGCATATCAACCGGTTCGGAGATTACCTGCTCGACTTGCAGCGGCGCGTACCGCCACTCGATCCATCAATCGATTTCGCATTCAAATCAGCAGCTTAGCGGAGATGCGGCGGATTTTTTGCGAATCCCGGCCAAGCCTCGACTACCTCCAACGCGTCGACGACTTCGGCCCTGTACCGGCGCGAATCCCCGCCGCGATGAAAGTCACCAGGTACTCGGACTTCCGTCGCACGTCGCCTGCCTTGACCTCGCCACCGGAGATACGCTCGATGCGGCTGTCGAACACGCTCATTACCAGCGCCCCCACGGCAAACAGATAGGCCCAGTGCGCATAGCTGGCTCCGTTGCCTGGCAGGGCATTGCGGATCGTCCTGACGAATTCCATGGCAAAGGGGTCGAAGTAGTCGGCCAGGTAATCGCTTCCGCGGATGGAACGAAGTGGAACCTCTATGAGCAGAATCTGCTGTCGGAGTATCACATCCGCTATGGCGGATACGGCGGAATTGGCTACTATCATGTCTCCGACATGTATATCGCGCTCTTCAGCAACTTCATTCCGTGCGGCGTGCATGAGGCGGTGTACATCCTGGACGGGCTCATCAGAAATGGCTCTGAGATCCAGCCGGATACCATTCACGGCGACACCCAGGCGCAGAGCGGCCCAGTGTTTGGTCTGTCCTATCTGCTGGGCATCAACCTGATGCCGCGCATGCGCAATATCAAAGATCTGGTGCTATACAAAGCGGATCGGTGTCGCAGATATGAACATATCGAGCGCTTGTGCCGCCAGTCCATCGACTGGGACCTGATCCATCGACACTACCCCGACATGATGCGGGTTCGCCTGGGCGAAGGCGCAGGGGGTCGCGCAGCACCACGATGACCCCATCGTGGGCGTGCAAATGACGGTTAATGTGCTGTCCGACAGCGTGATCGCGGCCGTTACCGGCGGATTGCCCATCACGCGCATCTAAGCCGGTCGCCGGGGCGGAAGTCCCGGCGTACAGGTTTTCCGGAAATTGTCGCCATAGTGATAAGAAGTGCTATTTCCTGCAGACCAAGGGCGACCGCCACTACCAGGGCACCACCTTCCGGGCGCCGGCCTCAACGGCCGGCGCGAACTGACCCGCACTTACTTCAGCGTCTTCAACCGGTTGCTCGCCGCACGCGCGCCTTCGGTACCTGGATACTTGGCCACCACCTGTTCCAGAGTCTTGCGCGCGGCATCCTTCTGGCCGGACTCGAGCTGACTATTGGCCACCGCGATCATGGCGTCCGGCACCTTGGGATGCGTCGGGTTGGCATGGATCATTTTCTGCAGCACCCAGGTGGACCCCTTGTAGTCGCGCTGCGCGTAGAGCGAGTTGCCGAGCCAGTACTGCGCCAGCGGCAGGTACGGGCTCTGCGGATACTTCTTGATAAACGACGAGAACGAATTCCCGGCGCTCTTGAAATCGCCCGTCTGGAAATGCTTGAGCGCGGCGTCGTATTCGGGCTTCTCGCCCGGCTGCGACGTGCCTTGGTGGTCTTCGACCGAAGCGTGCTGCGGCTCGAACTTCTTCAGGCGCGCATCCAGGTCGGCGTAATAGTCTTTCTGCTGCTTCTGCAGCGTCGCCACCGTGTTCTGCAGCACTTCGTTCTGGCCGCGTAGTCGCGCGACTTCCTGGCGTAGGCCTTCGAGCTGGTTCTGCAGGTCGAGTGTGGTGCGGCTGTTCTGCTCAATGCGCTGGGTAGCCGTYGCCTGGAAACTGTTGAACTGGTCGCGCAGGTTGATGACCGTTTTGCGCGCCTGCTCATCGTCGAACACGCCGGCGTGTGCCTGCGTGGGTGGCAGCATACCGCCGCTCGCCATGGCGGCGAGCCACAACAGGGTAAAAACGCGTACTTTCATAAATGGGTCGTCGTGGGTTGTGTCGGTTAGCCCTGGTCACATCGCCGTTGGACAGCGGGCCGAATGCATCGGCGCCCCTATCCAACCCGGAAAAACTCAACGCTCTGCCCCGCATTGACCGCGCGCTTGAGCCACGAGGGCATCTCGCCCTGCCCGTCCCAGTTGAGCCCTTCCGCGTTGCGATAGCAAACCACCGGCGCCGGTGGTGCGGGCGGTGGCGGCGCGAAGCACCCCGCCGCGTCGAGCTCTTCGAGGGTGAGCCCGTAGTCGTCCATCTGCGTCTGGATCCAGCGGATCGCGTCAGCCCGCTCAGTCTTTGCTGTCATCGCTGCCGTCACTGCTGTCGTTGCCTTCGTCCTGATTGTTAGGCAGCGCCGCTGCCCCCGGCTCGTTGCCCGGCTCTTCCCCTTGGTCTTCCTACGCAGTGGCCGCCGAACTTCCGGCCTGCCGAGTTTGCTAGGCAGAATAGGGGCGGACCGGCCGCGCCCGCCAACCTGTCGTTCAGTACAAGAGATCGATTAGGAAACGCTCGGGCTTCTTGCCAATCCACGCGGGAGCCCTACCGCGCCCCGACCAGGTCTGGCCCGTCTTGGGGTTGCGGTACCTCGGAGGCGGCGCGGCCTTCGTCTTGGTCGGCACAGCGCGGGCAGCGGGCTCAACACTGGGCTTGCCCGCAATGTCCTCAATGCTGAGGTCGTAATCCTGCATCAACTGCTGGATTTCCTCCACGACCTTTGGCACTTCCGTGGCTCGCAACTGCTCAAGTTGCGCATTGACAGATGCCAGTTGAGCGAGCAGTGAGGATTTGGACGGGCTTTGAGTTGCGGTAGGCGCTTTTTGCTCCTGTCGCGGCTTCCGGGTTTGCGTCTTCTGAGTCGGCGCTTCCGGGGCAGCCTCCACTCCAGGCAGTGCAATCTGCTTCGGCCCGCGCTTCCGGGTTGGGGTCTCTTGAGTCGTGACTTCCGGAGCGGCAACTTCAGCTAGGATTTTCGGCTTCCGACCGCGCTTCGGGGTCCGCCTCTCTTCCGGCGCAGCTTCCGGAGCGGCGGTTTCGGTGAGCGCTTTCGGCTTCCGACCGCGCTTCGGGGCCCGCGTCTCTTCCGGCGCAGCTTCCGCAGCGGCAGTTTTGGTGAGCGCTTTCGGCTTCCGACCGCGCTTCGGGGCCCACGTCTCTTCCGGCGCAGCTTCCGGAGCTGGGGCGTAAAGCGGTGCTACCGGGGCGGCCGTTTCGGCCAGTTCGTCCTGGGCGGCAGCTTCCGTCGGTTCGTCCGTGGCCAGGACTTCAACCGGAGCTTCGGCCACGGCTTCAGTGGTCGCTTCCGAGGCGGTGGCTTCCATCGATTCTTCCGGTGCCACGTCTTCCGTTGAAGCGTCCGGGGCTGTGTAAGGCCGCCGGCGCCGATATGACACGGTCGCCGTCGGGCCGCTATCCTGGCTTGTGGACCAGAAGTCCAAACGTCGGGTCTGAGTGTCAACGCTGCCACTACCGACGCATGCATCACTGGCTTCACCAATGACGGGATCCGCGTCGCGCATCGCCTCAGCGATGGGAAGCTCCATCTGACCAAGTCCGTCCGTCGCATTGCTCGCGACAACGGGTTCAACCACTTGCTCTGGGGCCAATTCGTTCTCCTTCATTGAAGTCACTGCACGTGCAGACGCTTCCTTATCCCATGGACGGTGAGACCTTGTCTCTTGCGTGTCGTTCGCTTCTCGCCTGCGCCAAGCCTTCCTTACGAATTCTCGCGCCCAATCAACGCCGTACGACTTCGGGACCTTTCTGCCGACTCGTCGTATTCGACGTCCTCGGGCCCGGCGTAACAGAGAGGCTGGAAGGTCTCGTCGGCTTCCCTCGCCTGGCACACACGGTTGAAGTGCGCGTCTTGCGCGCGCCCAAGATGGGGTAGCTTTGATTCCAGTGCAATATGCGACGGTTCGCAAGCCCACCGGCCGAAGCGACGAAGTCTGAACTATCTATTCGGAGCGTCCATCCTCACCCTCGCCGAGCCGGTCTCCGCGACATCCGCCCACGCTTTTGCATCGAAGTGGAACTCGACGACGGCGCAAGTGGGCATGTCGATGATTGTGCTCGATAGCCGGTGCGCGAGGTCGGTGAACTCTGGATTGTGGCCGACGAGCATCACGCGGTCTAGCCCGTTGTCGAGTGCGCAGATCACGGCAAGCAACTTGTCCGGGCTGCTGGCGTAGATGCGTTCATCGACGACGATGTCCTTGCGCTTGTAGCCAATCTTGTCGGCGATGAGTTGTGCCGTGGTCAGCGCACGCAACGCCGGGCTCGACACGAGCAGATCGGGCTCCACCCCGCGATCAGCCAGGCGCTTGCCCATCTTGGACGCGTCACGGCGGCCGCGATCGTCCAACGGACGCTGCCGATCGGGCAAGGACGGGTCATCGCGACTCGATTTGGCATGCCGCACAAGAAACAGAGTTTTCATGATCGAGCCGAAAGAGGGTGACCCCTCAATGATAGCGATGGCCAACAGATCCATGCCCTCAACCTGAGTCCGTTCAAACCAAGTAACCCGGTCTGTGGGTCAGTGCGCATCCGCCTCGAGCTCGTCGCCTGTGTCGTCGGCGCGATTCGCGAGCCTAGCCTTCGACAGGGCAACGGCCTCATGGAGCTTCTGCTCCAGCAGTTGCCGGGGCGGCAGTTCGGTCAAATATTCAGCGACATGAATGCCAGTCTGGTCCAGCTCCAACAACTCGATGTGCTCGCGTTTCTTGCCAGAGCAGAGGATGATGCCTAGCGGCGGCGCTTCCCCAGGCTCCTGCTCATGCTTGGCGAGCCAGCGCAGGTAGAGTTCCATCTGTCCTTTGTCGGCGGCCGCTAAAAGCTCATCCGACTTGCGGGACAATGCGGTGCGCTCAAACAGCATCGAGTCCAGGCGGTCTTGGAGAGTGCGAGTGCTCCAGCCCTCGTTGCGGCACATCTCAAGGTAGAACTCGCGTTTGAGTGGGTCATCTATGTAAATCAGGCTGCGGAGGTGGGTCCAACTCAATTGTCTACTCAGTGCGTAGACAATGTCCTCGCACGGAAAAGCCTCGGCGAGGCGCAGCATATGCCGCAAATTCTTGGCGCTGAAGCCACGACCATGCTCCGCCTCCAACTGCCGCGACAGAGAAACGACGATCTGCTCGCCGTATTCGGCACGCTCCCCGCCCAGTACTTCCGAGCGGATACGCTGGCCGACCCGCCAGTACAGCATCGTCAATGTCGCGTTGACCGTGACGGCAAGCCCCGCACGGGCTTCGCTAATGAGGCGCCGGATGTCCCCGGCAAGCGCGTCGGCATTCACCACGGGCCCCTGTGGCACTACCACCTCCGGGACCTGGGTTGTGACTCGTTTGCGCGTCATCGCAAATGGTCCACGCAGTTGTTGTGCAGATGGCCCGCGCGCTGTATTCCTCGCCCCGCTTTGCGGGGGCCGTTCAATATGAAGTGCCTTCGATTCATTCTCTCATCTCTACAGCCGTTGATTTTGGCCACGCTGCATCAGTCCGGCATCTCGAGCATCCTGGACCCGTCACGCTGTGGCTGAAAGATCCCGCGCTTGCCTTGCTGAGGCCAAGCTGATCATCCGTGCAAAGCCGGGGCGCTTTCAGCGGGTTACCGGCACTAAACAACCGACGTCATGGCTTCCCGCGGCAGATGCTGCGGCACCTTGGCCTCTGCAGCAGCGCCTCCTATTAGAACCTCGCACGATTCTAGCAGTGCGTGCTGCCGGCGAAGCTTCTGCCCGGGGCCCTTCTCTGGTTTTTGGCTCTGCGGCAGTGGTCAGCTATTGCTTCGTAGCGGTTACCCGGAAATGCTCCACGCTCTGCCCCGCATTGACCGCCCGCTGCAGCCAGTCCGGCATGGCACCTTGGCCGTCCCAGCCCTGCCCGTGCGCGTTGCGATAGCGCACCGCCCCAGGCACCGTCGCCGGTGGCGGCTCCGTAAAACAGCCGGCCGCCTGCAGCTGGGCCAGGGTCAGGCCGTGCTGGGCCATCTGGATGCGGATCCAGGTAATTGCTTCGGCGCGCTCGATTTCAATCGACATGGTGTTGGTGAACAGATGTAGGGAGGCGAGCGATCCGGCGTGGCGTCGCCGGGAAGGCGTGGCCCGCTCTCTTTGCTTAAATTTTAATCAATTCCGTTGACGCCGTCGGCACTCGGCCGCCGCTCGGCTTGTCCACAGGCTTGTCCCCGTGCGCGGTGGATAAATGCCATCCGACCCCTTCCGGGGGCCGTCCTCAAGCCGGCCCCGGCCTGAACTTGGTGCGCGCCACCGGCGCCCGACGCCGGGCCGGCACCAGGCGGCGCGCCGCGGTGGCTTCGGCCTGGGCGCGCTCGGCGCGCCGCAACGCCGCTTCCAGTTCGGCCCGCAGCCCGTCCTGTGCCGCCTGCCCTTGTCCGAGCGCCTGCTGGGTCTGCGCCAGTTGCTCGCCGAGCGTGTCGCGCTCGGCCTGCAGCACTGGCCACGGCGGCGTCTTGCGCCCTCGCCTGCCCGGCCGCCAGTTCTGTGCGCAGGTCCGCCGCCGCCTGCTCGCCCTTCTGGCGCAGTGTGCGTTCCTGGTCGATCTCGCGCAGCGCACGGCGTTCGGTGGCGCTGGCCCGCTCCTGGGCCACGGCGACCTGCTCGCGGGTGTGCTCCAACTCGGTCGAGAATTGGGTACGTAGCTCCTGCAGTTGCCGCTCGAGCGCTGCGAGCTGACGCGTACCTTCCTCCTGACGCGCCTGGGCAGCCGCGAGGGCCTGGCGCGCGGCCTCCAGCTCGCCCTGTAGAGGGTTGGCCGGCTAGCGGTCGTTTGCCGGCCAGTTTCAGTCCGTCGATGGGCAGCCGAGGGATGACCGAAGGTCAGTTGGTTACCGCCGTTCGAAGCGAAGTGCAGCGCTCTGCAGTTTCTGCCGATACGGGTGCCGCGCTGACCTAGCGTGAGCCCCGATCGGTCTTCTCAAGCAGTAGCAAAGCTTGCACGGTTTCCATTATTCGACTACATTCGAATAATGGAAACAGATGCCGCACTTGGCGCGCTTGCCGCGCTCGCTCACGCCGTCCGCCTGGCCGTGTTCCGCCTGCTCGTGCAGGCCGGACCAGAGGGCCTGCCCGCTGGTCGCATCGCCGAACTCATGGATATGCCGGCGTCGTCGCTGTCCTTCCATCTGAAGGAACTGCACCGGGCCGGCCTGCTCGCCAGCCGCCAGGACGGCCGATCCATCATCTACATGGCTCGCTTCGAGACCATGAATGGTTTGATTGGCTATCTCACAGAGAACTGCTGCGGCGGGAATCTGTGCTCGCCGCTCACCGGCTGTTCCGTTACCTCGGAGTCCTGATCATGAAGCGCTTCCACGTTCACGTAAGCGTGGCCGATCTGTCGGCCAGCATCCGTTATTACTCCGCGCTGTTTGCCGCCGAGCCAAGCGTCGTCAAGGACGACTACGCGAAATGGATGCTCGAAGACCCGCGCGTGAACTTCGCCATTTCCGCGCGCGGTGCGCAGCCCGGTGTGGACCACCTGGGATTCCAGACCGACGGCGCCGCCGAACTGTCGGAGCTGAAGTCGCGTGCCGAGGCTGCCGACATGGCGCGACTCGACGAAGGCGAGACGAGCTGCTGCTATGCCCGCAGCGACAAGTATTGGCTCACCGATCCGCAAGGCATCGCATGGGAACACTTCCACACGCTTGGCAGCGTGCCGGTGTACGGGGAGTCCCGGCAGGTCGAGGCCGCGTCGGCGCAATCCGCATGCTGCGCCCCGCGAGCCCCGAAGGGAAAGCCCGTCGGTRTCGCGGTCACGTCCAAACCTTCTTGCTGCTAAGGGCCAACCATGAGCGAAAAGATCTACAACCTGCTGTTCATCGGTACCGGCAATTCGGCAAGGTCGATCCTCTCTGAAGGGCTGATGAACCATCTGGGCAAGGGCCGCTTTCGCGCCTATTCCGCCGGCAGTCACCCGACAGGCGTGGTCAATCCCTTCGCGCTGGCGGCACTGGCGCGCCATGGACTGGATACAGCGGGGCTCCGCAGCAAAAGCTGGGATGAGTTCTCGCAAGATGGCGCCCCGCAACTCGATTTCGTTTTCACCGTGTGTGACAAGGCCGCCGGAGAGCTGTGCCCGATATGGCCCGGCCAGCCGATGTCCGCGCACTGGGGCGTGCCCGATCCCGCGGCATGCGAAGGTACCGATGCACAAAAGCAGCAGGCCATCAACGACGCCACCATCACGCTGAAGCGTCGCATCGAACTGTTCCTGTCGCTGCCCTTGCCGAAGCTGGACGCCGTCGCGCTCCAGAAGGCCGTGCGGGACATCGGAACGAGCTGACAGCGTCTCTCTCGCCCGACCCCTAACTTTTTTGCTGCCCCCATGACTACGAACGTCCTGATTCTCTGTACCCACAATTCCGCACGCAGCGTGCTCGGCGAAGGCATGCTGAACCATCTTGCGAAGCAATTTGGCCGCGACATGCGCGCCTACAGCGCTGGCAGTTCGCCAAGCGGCCGCACCAACCCGTTCGCCATCGACGTGCTACGCGAAGCCGGGGTCGACGTAAGCGACTTCCGCAGCAAGAACTGGGACGAGTTCGTCGCCGAAGGCGCGCCCAAGATGCGCGTTGTCATTACTGTCTGCGATAGCGCCGCCGAGGAGGAATGCCCCTATTGGCCCGGCAGCCCGGTCAAGGTGCACTGGGGCTATCCGGAYCCGTCGAATACGSAAGGGRGAGACGAGAAGAAGCGGCTCGCGTTCGAACTGACGCGGCAGGCCATCGCCTACCGGATGCTGCAGTTGCTGCTGCTGCCRATCGATGAGATGACCGACGCGGAGTTGCAAGAGACCCTGCAGCGTCTCGCGCGGAGCTAGTTTATGACGAAGATTGATCTGCCACGCCAGATCGCCGGGGAACTCATCGGTACGGCGTTGCTGCTTGCGGTGGTAATCGGATCAGGCATCATGGCCGAGCGGTTGGCTGGCGGGAACGTTGCCGTTGCGCTGTTGGCCAACACACTGGCCACGGTCGGTGGACTTTACGTCCTCATCGAGGTGTTCGGCCCAGTCAGCGGTGCACATTTCAATCCGGCGGTCAGCATCGTGATGGCGCTCCGGGCTGAATTGCCGAGATCTGCCTTGGTTCCGTACATCGTCGCGCAGTTGACCGGCGCGGTATTGGGTGCCTGGCTGGCACATGCCATGTTCGACGTCAGCATCCTTCAGCTTTCTTCCAAGCTCCGCAGTGGGCCAGGCCAATGGATCGCGGAGGCCGTGGCGACGGCCGGGCTGATCCTGGTCATCCTGCGCGCACCGGACGGGCGGGCCCCGGCCATGGTAGCCAGCTACATCGGCGCGGCTTACTGGTTCACGGCTTCGACTTCCTTTGCCAATCCGGCAGCCGCCTTCGGACGGATGTTCAGTGAAAGTTTTGCGGGCATTGCACCGACAAGCGTGCCCGGATTCATGTTCGCGGAACTGATCGGCGCCGGTATCGGGCTGCTGGTCCATACCGCCTTGCTGCCACGTCCAGACGCGCCCGGGCATCCGAACGTCATCGAGGCGTCTGGCCAGCACGCGACGCGCGATGATTGATACGGGAACTGGCAAGTAATACAGGGCCGAGGCCCACCAAGGAAACACAATGTCTRTCACGATCTACCACAATCCTGAATGCGGCACGTCGCGCAACACGCTAGCAATGATCCGCAATGCAGGCATCGAGCCCGAAGTCATCGAGTATCTGGTGACACCGCCCTCGCGTGCAAAGTTGCAGCAGATGATCGCGCAAGCCGGCCTGACCGTGCGTGAAGCGATTCGCGAAAAAGGGACGCCGTACGCGGAACTGGGCCTTGCCGATCCCGCATTGACCGACGATCAGTTGCTCGACGCGATGCTCGCGCATCCGATCCTGATCAACTGGCCGTTCGTCTTGACAGAGCGCGGCGTCCGGCTATGCAGGCCGTCGGAGCTCGTGCTCGACATTCTGCCGTCGCCGCAGCAGGGTCCGTTCACCAAGGAGGATGGCGAGGTCGTCATCGACGCACAGGGTCAGAGGGTCACGCGATGACGGTTGCATTGCCCAATGTCGTGCCGTCAGTGCTCGACACGCCTGACCTGCAGAAGCTCGAGCCAGCGCGTGTCAGCACGCACCCGCCTCGCATCCTGCTGCTCTACGGCTCGCTGCGCGAGACGTCCTACAGCCGGCTGCTGACGCTGGAAGCGCAACGCATCCTGCAGCATTTCGGCGCGGAGACGCGTGTATTCGACCCCCATGGCCTGCCGGTGACCGACAGCGTGCCCGCCGACCATCCGAAGGTTATGGAGCTGCGCAAGCTATCCGAATGGTCCGAAGGTCAGGTCTGGTGCAGCCCTGAGCGCCACGGCACACTGACGGCGGTTTTCAAGAACCAGATCGACTGGCTGCCGCTGGAACACGCCGGCATCCGGCCGACGCAGGGCCGCACGCTGGCGGTGATGCAGGTCTGCGGTGGATCGCAATCCTTCAATGCGGTCAACGCCCTGCGCGTGCTGGGCCGCTGGATGCGGATGGTGACGATCCCGAACCAGTCGTCGGTGGCCAAGGCATACCAGGAGTTCGACACGTCCGGCCGGATGAAGCCCTCTTCCTACTACGACCGTGTGGTCGATGTGATGGAGGAACTGTACAAGTTCACGCTGCTGGTCCGGGACCGGTCCGATTACCTGACCGACCGCTACAGCGAGCGCAAAGAGGCGGCCCCGGCGCACGCGGCGGCGCTGGCTGCCGCGGCGATGGACCACGAGCGGCACGCGGCTGACGCAGACACCGACGACGGCGAAGTCGAGTAGGACAGAACATGGCGAACTCGCCGACTGGTAGTCTCGTGGCCCGACTCGGGGCCGTTACATAGGGATTCCGAGTCATCTCTTCTTGATAGGCTGCAACGGACTAATCGACAAGAGGTTGGACCGGCAGCAAGACAAACGCACATCTGTGATGCGCGACACCGGGCGCATGTGGCCGTGCGAGCAAATCGACGCGCTGGCACAGCCGACGGTCGATATGCAGCGCCTGCCGCGCAAAGCGCGCCAAAGGAGGCCGATGTGATCGCCGCGCGCTCAAATCAGCAGCGGCCCTTCTTCGCCTGCCCAGGCGGGCAGAAGGACTCGTTCCCATACTGGTCAACCCGGCAATTCCCTTTCTTGGCTTGACCGGGAGGGCAGCCATTGCCTTGGCCACCGCCGTAGCCATCGTCGTAAGGAAGCACGGCGCAGCCGCTAAGCAAAGCGCCACAGGCGATCAGCAACAACAAAATGGATTTCATAACTCTTTTTCTGGGGACCTTCGCGGGAGTATATCGGTCGCAATCCCGCTCATTTGTAATAAATAGTGAACCCGGGATCGGGGGTATCCCGTTTTATCGGATCGATCTGCATTGGAATCTTAGTTCGATGGGGTGTCTCCTTGTGATGGCGCATTGTGGGCCCTGCTGAGCCTCCGACTTTGGCGTAACGAAACGCATGGCCGGCCAGGCGRCTGCTGCGCAGATTGCTCCGGAATTCACGAAATAATTCTTATTTCCCTTCACGAAAGGCTTGACGTACGGCATTAAAGATCCTGCGACCCATGAATTGTGATTTGTTGGGTGCACAATACTTTTCGTCCCTCGAAAGTCGCCAAAGATGCAAAGCGCTTTAGGGTACGCGAGGGCAAGTCGCGCCCTGCAGTGGATCCTGTGCAACGCTCGATGAGCCAAGAAAACGAGAGTCCTTTGACCATGAGTGGATTCGCGACTACACTCGCCGCGTAGCGTCTCCGGAACTGGGTCATCCGGGGCAAAAAAGATAAGGAGCGCGAGCATGGGCCACAGAAGCCCGGCGGTGCGATATGGCCGAGAACATCGGCTATTTCGGGAGTTGGGGGTAGTCACGGGGTGCGGCGGCTTGGGTCGCCAGGCTCGGCTCAGGGGTGGCTTTACACTCATCGAGTTGATGATCACCGTGGCAATTATTGGCATCCTTGCCGCCATTGCCTATCCCTCCTATATCCAATTCGTTGTGCGCTCCCATCGCGCAGCGGCGGAGTCGTTCCTGCTGGAAGTCGCCAGCATGCAGGAGCGCTTCCTGGTGGACAACCGGGCCTATGCCACCAGCCTGGCCGCACTCGGCTATGCCAGTCTTCCCAGCACAGTTTCCCCCAGCTACCAGATCACGGTCACTGCGGTCGCAGGCCCGCCACTCGGATATTCCCTGACGGCGGCCCCTCAGGGCACCCAAGCCACGAACGACGCGGCATGTGGAACGTTGACGCTGTCGAATACCGGGGACAAGAGCGTCTCCGGAACGGGTTCGAATTGCTGGAAATAGCCCATGCGAAATACTCATGCATCGAATATAGCCAGCGCCGTCGCGGATCGCGGATTCACGCTAATAGAGCTGCTGGTAGCGTTGACGGTGCTTGCCATCATCGCGTTTGCTGCGGCCCCATCGTTCTCGAGCCTGATCGTGACACAACGCGCACGCAACGCCTCGCTGGATCTTTCCGCCGCGCTGACATTGACGCGCAGCGAGGCAGTCAAGCGCAACAGCAGTGTCACCATGGCCGCCTCCGGCGCCTGGGCCGGGGGTTGGGCCGTGGCCGCCGGCACCGAAAAGGTGCGCAGTTTCGGTCCATATGACGGCATTTCGATCACTAGCAGCGCGGGCAACTCCCTATCGGTCGGTAACGACGGGAGGCCCACTGCCGGCAGCCTGACGTTCCAGGTGGCGCCGTCGGTATCACCTCAGGCAGCCACGACGATCTGCGTGCAGGTAAGCGGAACCGGCCGCGTCGCTCTGGTATCCGGAACATGTACATGAACTCGCGCTCACCCCATGCGTGTAAGCGCTTGCGCCAGTCGGCGCAGCGCGGCGCCACCCTGATCGAGGTTTTGATCTCGGTCGTCATCCTGCTCGTGGCGCTGCTGGGTACCGCAGGCCTGATTGCCCGCTCCAGCCAATCGGAAATGGAATCTTATCAGCGCGTGCAGGCGCTGACATTGCTTCAGGACATGGCCGCCCGACTCAATGCTAACCGCCAGGCTGCAGCCTGCTATGCCAGTGGCGCCACCATTACCAAGGCGGGCAGCGCCACCGTTCCCGCTCCAACTTGCACAGTCGGCACCGCTGCACAGCAATCCATCACAAGTACCGACCTGGCAGCTTGGGGGGCAGCATTGCTTGGCAGCGCGGAGAGCAATGGCGGAGCGACGGTAGGTGCCATGATTGGTGCAATCGGTTGTATCGAAGCCCTTGATGCTACAAACCAGATCTACCGCATCACGGTAGCCTGGCAGGGCCTTGCAAAGACGACCGCGCCGACGCTGCCGTGCGGCAACGGACAATTCGGCAATGACAGCTATCGCCGTGCGGTAAGCATTCAGGTACGCATTGGAGTTCTCTCGTGAATCGGCAGCGCACCGCGATTGCGAAGCGCCTCCGGCAGGGCGGCATGTCGCTGATCGAGTTAATGGTCGGAATGACACTTGGGCTACTGCTCTTGACTGCCCTGGGGAGTCTGTATTATTCCACCACGCGGTCGCGCTCAGAGTTCTCCAATAGTGCCGAGCAGGTGGAAAACGGGCGCTATGTGGTAGACATCGTGGGTCGTGAAGTCGAGCTTGCCGGTTTTTTCGGCGCCGCCAGCGTAGCCAGTGGCGCAACCGTGGCAAGCCCCGCGCTGTGCGCTACATCGCCGGGCGCGCTGGGTTTCGTCAACTCACCGGGGACGGTGCCTGTCGGCCTTCAGGGCTACGCACCGGGTACTGTGGCCCCATGCCTGCCGAACTTGGCTCCGGCATCGGAAATACTTGTGATAAGGCGCGTGTCGACGACGCCCGCGGCGGCGGCCACCGTCGGGCAACCTTATATGCAGGTATCGTACTGTTCCAACGACGCTACATCGTTCGTGTTCGGTGCCAGCGCTCCGGCCTTCACCATGCGCACCAAGGCATGTGACCCGGCTATTACCGCGGAGTTGCGCGCGGCTGTAGTCCGTATCTTTTATCTTGCAGCTTGCGATGTGTGTTCCGGCGCTGGCGACGGCGTACCGACGCTGAAAATGGCGGAATTGTCCGGCGGAGCCTTCCAGGTCAGCTCGGTGGCGCAAGGCATTCAGGATATGCACTTGTCCTACGGCGTGGATCTCGACAGCAACGGCTCCGCCGACTGCTACGTCGGCGACCCTGGTGTGAACAACAGCGCCATTTGCACCTCGGTACCTGCATACGACTGGGCAACTGCCCTCACTAACTGGCAGAACGTCACTTCTGTACGCATTCAGGTCCTTGCCCGCACGCGGCGGACCTCGCTCGGCTGGGCAGACAGCCGCACCTATGATCTCGGACGGCCCACGGTCAGTGGCCCGTTCAACGACGGCTACAAGCGCCATGTCTACGCCCGGGTGGCAAGGCTGGCCAATGTGGCTGGCCGCCGGGAGTAAGTCATGCTAATCGCACAGCGCCGGCAGTCCGGCGCCACTCTGATTGTTACGCTAATTTTCCTTGTTATCTTCTTGCTGATGACGATATCGTTGGTCAGCTCCAGTGTCGTCAATGTGAAGGTCGCCGCTAATCAGCAGCACGGGGTGGAGGCGCAGAATGCCGCGCAGCAAGGCATCGAGCAAGTCATTAGCAAGGACTTCACCGCCAACCCGGCGGCAGCCGCTGCTAGCGTCCCGGTCGATGTGAACGGCGACGGTAGCGCTGACTATACGGCGCAGGTCGCCGCGCCGGTGTGCCAGACCAGCAAGCCGGTAAGGAATGCGGACCTCGATACGTCCAATGCCGACGACGTCTCCTGTTTCGTTGGCAATGGTAACCAGGACACCGGCATCTTGACGGCATCCGGAGGCGGTGGCGGAAATTCACTGTGCAACGCCACGCAATGGGACATAAAGGCCAGCGTCAGCGATAGCGCCGCCACAGCCGCCAGCACCACCTTGCACCAAGGCATCTCAGTGCGCGTGCCTGTCGGCACGGCATGCCCGTAAGCTTGCTGTCAACCCAGATTTCGATTGCCTCACCCCCTGACCTCAGGACCCACAATGCGTCAATTCGCTGAACACGCCGCCTCGCGCATTGCCATCGCCGCGTTACTCGCGCTGTCCGCCTTGCACCAGGCAAAAGCGGAGGACATCGATCTGTACACTGGTTTGCAGCCCCTGGCCGGCAAGCCCAATGTGCTGATCCTGCTCGACAATGCATCGACCTGGGATGCGTCGGCCAGCTTCACCTGCTCCACATCGGGGGTCGTCTCCAGCAATAATGCAGGCAAGGACGTCGGTGCCGAGCAGTGCGCGCTCTACAACGCGGTGTCGTCGATCAAGACCAGCCCCTCACTGCTGGGTAACCTCAATCTCGGCGTGATGATGTTCGGCTCCGGGAGCAACAACGGCGGCAAGTTCAAGTTCCCGTCGGCGGCTCCCTATAAGTTGCCGGTGATGGACAGTAGCGGGGTCGACAGCTTCCTGACCTATGTGAAGACAATCGACCGTCAGGCCGACAACTCCAATAATTCGCAGGTCGGCGGTGGTATGCAGGAGTCGTGGGCTTACTATGCCGGCCAGACTGGCTTGTCCGGCACCAAGTACACCTCGCCCATAGACAATCCGTGTCAGCGCAATTTTGTCATCTATATCGCTAACGCCGTGAACAACGGCAAGCCGCAAGATACAGGCCAGGTTGCCACCGATGCCTTGGTTGCAGCAGGCGCGACTGCAGCTCAGCAACAGCAAATTGTCATTCCCGCTCCCAACAACAAATACCAGAGTAATTGGGGCGACGAATGGGCTCGCTTCATGTACCAGACCGACGTCCAGGGCAACATGGCCAACCGTCAGAACATCGTGACCTACACGATCGCGGTGACCGATAGCAAAAACCCTGACTATGTCCAGTTCGCGAGCAGCATGGCGACCAATGGCGGCGGCAAGACATATGTGGTCCAGCTCGGTGACGTCAATGGGCTGACGTCGGCCTTGCTGCAAATCTTCAACGAGGTGCAGGCCATCAATAGCGTGTTTGCCTCGGTCAGCCTTCCGGCCTCCGTCAATGCCCAAGGTCAGTTCCTCAACCAGGTCTATGTGGGTATGTTCCGCCCGGATGCCACCGCAGCACCGCGGTGGCAAGGCAATCTCAAGCAGTATCAGATCGGCTATGACACCGGCGGCAACATCGTACTGCAGGATGCCAAGGGCAACGCTGCCATCAGCAACGCATCGACGGGCTTCATCTCTCCGAACGCTGTCGGCTTCTGGACGACGGAGCCGCCGCTTTCCTTCGGCGCGGCCGGTTATGGGGCCAGCGCGGTCAGTAATTGGCCTGCTACAGGATACTGGCAGAACAGCCCGTCCAGTGTCGGGTGGGGACTTGATTTCCCTGATGGGGAGGTTGTGGAGAAAGGAGGCGCGGGCGAGATGCTGCGCGCACAGTTGCTGACCAGCCAGACCGGCCGGCAACTGATAACCTGCAATGGCGCGGGTAGTTGCCCGACTAACGGGGCGATGCCGTCATTCGATAGTTCCAATGCGTGGCTGAAGGACGCGAGCGCCACCGGCGGCCTTGCCATTATCAACTCGGGGACCAGCGGCGCGGCCACCATCACCGCCACCGAATTGCCTAAGCTTATCGCCTGGGTACGCGGCCAGGACGTCGCCGCTTCGGATTCCACCAGTCTGGCCGGCACCGAWGCGGAGCCGGGTCCCGGCGGGTCGGTGACCGTGCGCAGTTCGATCCACGCAGACGTACTGCATTCCCGGCCGGCTGTCATCAACTATGGCGGCAGCAAGGGAGTCGTGGTGTTCTACGGCACCAACGATGGCGTGTTCCACGCGATCAACGGAAACCAAACGCAGGGCATTGGCAGCGTGAGGCCGGGCGGCGAGCTATGGGGCTTCATCGCACCGGAGTTCCTTGGCAAGCTCAGCCGTCTCTACACCAACTCTCCGGAGGTGAAGCTCTCGACCACGCCTGCCGGTATCACTCCCGCTCCGGCGCCACGGGATTACTTCTTCGACGGAAGTACCACCGTGATGCAGGACTTGCGCGACGCGGCCAATCCTCGCGTGGTCATTTACCTGACGGCACGCCGCGGCGGGCGGCTGATCTATGCAATCGATGTGACCGATCCCGTCAATCCGCGCTTCCTGTGGAAACGCTCCAATGCTGATATTCCCGAACTCGGCCAGACCTGGTCCCAGCCGCGCATCATGCGCGTGCGCGGCTACGCCAACCCGTTGGTCGTGATGGGCGCGGGCTATGACTCGGCCGAGGATAGCGACCCGTCGCCGGGCGTCGATAGCATGGGGCGCGGCATCGTGGCATTCGATGCCGCCAGTGGTGCCATTGTGTGGAGCGCGCTGCCTAACTGTAGCGGTATGAGCGGTACATGCCTGTCGGTTGCAGGCCTGACCCGGGCCATCCCGTCGGATGTTACTGTGCTCGACCGTAATGGCGACGGTTATATCGAACGCCTGTACGTTGGCGACGTCGGCGGCAATCTCTGGAGAGCCGACTTTGAAACCACCGCGGGCAATGCGCCTGCCAACTGGACGCTTAACAAGCTCGCTGCACTCGGCGGCGCATCCAACACGAATGACGCGCGCAAGTTCTTCTATGCACCCGACGTCATTTCCACTGCTACCTACGATGCCATTACGGCCGGAACGGGTGACCGCGAGCATCCTCTGTACTCGGCCTCGACCACGCAGGGGACTGCTTACAACGTGGTCAATCGCCTCTACATGCTGAAGGATACCAACTTAAGCGGCATGCCGGCCGCCTGGACTCCCATCACAGAGGCGCTCCTCGTCAACAATACGAGCACCACTGCCAAGTACGACGGTACCGGTTCGGGCTTCTACATTACGCTCAGCAATCCCGGCGAGAAAGCAGTGAATGCACCGCTCACCGTGGCCGGAAATACCACCGTTGGCACAAATACACCAGCAGTGCCTCAGGCGGGCATGTGCTACCCCAATCTCGGCATCGCCCGGAGTTATTCCTTCAGCTTCCTTACGGCATCAGGCCAAAACCCACAACGTTCGATTATCCTGGATGGCGGCGGTTTTCCGCCTTCGCCGGTATTCGGCATGGTATCGATTGGCAGCGGCACGACAGCTACCGTTGTGCCGGTTTTGCTCGGTGGCGGTAACCAGACCGGAGCCGGAGGTGGCGACGCCACCTCGGCACTAGGTGCTCAGAAGATCAATATCGCGGGCGTGGGCAAGCGCAAGCGCATCTACTGGTATCCGGAGAGCGACAAGCACTAAAACCCCGCATCAGGCATTCGTTGGATGCGACGAGGCAGACTGCGTATGCGCGCGCAGTGCACGGCGCGCGGTTGCGCTGGCCCGTCTCGCGCCCGTGTGCTCCAACCCCGTCAAGAACGCAAGGTCGGCAACTGCCGCGCGAGTACATCGATCCGACGCTTGCCTTTTCCTTGCGCGCCTGCGTGGCCGCGTGGGGCTGACGCTCGGCGTCCCGCTCGCCGATGGGCGGCCCAGCGTGTCGCGTGA
>NZ_JBFTNF010000093.1:0-20788 GCF_056397345.1 Cupriavidus sp. 05N38 | reverse complement strand
CCGACATACAAAGTGCTATCGTGTTCCATGCTGGCCTCCGCGCTGGAAATCGCCGGGTGTGGCACTGTCCACACCATGCGGCTCTGGCAGTCATGCTAACCCGCGTTTGATTCCTCACGGCGGGCCAGCCTTTGCCTCCTGGGGAGTCATACTGACTAGCGCTGGAACACGGCCTGAACGTGAACATGCTCTTTCGCTGGCGTCGCATGTATAGAGCAGGCGATTTGGGCCCGCCTGAGGTTGCGAACGACCCACTGCTGTTGCCCGTCATCGTTGAGGCACCCGCAGTCGAAGGATCGGTCGACGTGCCTCCTGTAGGAAACCAGTGCGATCAGCCGGAAGCAACGCCCACCGGGGTCATACGGTTGCAACTGGCCAAGGGGCAAGTGAGCATTGAAGGCCGGGTCGATCCGGAAGTCCTGCGCACGGTGGTGCAATGCCTGAGCCAATGATGGGGCCGCCGGCGAACACCCGAATCTGGGTTGCCGCAGGTTTTACGGACATGCGATGCGGCTTTGATGGCCTGGCGGCCAAGGTGCAGACAGTACTTCAGAAGGACCCCTTCTCGGGCCACGTGTTCATCTTCAGAGGCAAACGTGGCGATCTGCTCAAGTGCCTGTATTGGCGCGATGGCGGACTGTGCCTGTTTGCCAAACGGCTGGAACGGGGGCGCTTCGCATGGCCGCGCGCCGAAGGTGGGGTAGTAGCTTTGACGAGCGCGCAACTTGGCCTACTGCTGGAGGGATTCGATTGGCGGCAGCCCATCGATTCCGCCCGTCCTTGCAGTGCTTTGTAAACGTCTGTGACAACGCACGTGAGAGGAGATGTGGGCGCGTAAACTGCCTGCATGAACTCCAGCGACGCTTCGCTTCCGGAAGACATCGACGCCTTGAAGGCGCTCCTGCTCGCGCGCGAAGCGGCGCTGCGCGAGCGTGACAGCGACCTGGAAGATCTGCGCGACACCGTCGCGACGCTTCAGAAGACTCTCTCGGACCGAGCGCTGGAAATCGAGAGCCTGAAGCTGTGGATCGCCAAGCTCCAGCGAATGCAGTTCGGGCGCAAGTCCGAGAAGATCGATCGCCAGATCGAGCAACTGGAATTGCGCCTTGAGGATCTGCAGGCCGACGAAGGCGCGACGGCTCTCGAGACGCGCAAGCAGCGCCCCAATGACGCGGGCAAGCCTACTGGACGCAAACCGCTCCCTGATCATCTACCGCCCGAAGATATCGTCCATCAGCCCGATGATGAGTGCTGCCCGCAGTGCGGTGGAGCACTCGGCGATCTCGGCGAGCAAATCGCCGAGCAGCTCGAGTACGTGCCTGGGCATTGGCAAGTGATTCGTCATCGTCGGCCGACGAAGGCCTGCGCTTGCTGTGACTGCATCGTGCAGGCTGCCGCACCCAGCCGACCCATTGATCGCGGTATGCCGGGTCCAGGCCTGCTCGCCCATGTCCTGGTTAGTAAGTTCTGCGACCATCTCCCCCTGTACCGTCAGTCAGCGATATACGCGCGGGACGGTGTCGAATTGAGCCGATCGACTCTGGCCGGTTGGGTCGGCCAGGCCAGTGCACTACTGCGCCCAGTTTCCGTTCCTGCAATTCAGCCTCGGCATCATTGGCATAGGACTGCTCGCATTGCCCGTCCGCTGGCGACACTACTCCTCACCATCAGCCGCGCTGCTGACGACACGCCCACTATTGACCGCTACCGTACAGACATACTACGTCGCGTGTGAAAATATGCTTTGTATACACGAAAGGCTACCCGGTCGATATCGTGGGGCGTGTGTTTTCTGCCAGGGGAATACTGGCGCAACGATCAAGTCCCTTTCCGTAGCGGAAAGAGAAATAATCCAGCGCGTTTCCTGGTTGGCCGCGATCGACGCATCGCCTGGCGTCCAAGTGCGCGCAGAACTAAAGGAGAGCATCATGAACAACATAATCTGGCTTGTGGGAGCCGTTGTTATCGTCATTTTTGTACTAGGTTTTTTTGGATTGCGGTAGGGTCATCTTCGTGGACAAGGAAAAAATTTGTTTATGACCTTGTAGCTGAGTAGCGCCAATGCGGATGAATCCGCGGCGCAGAAGCGCGGCACCAATCGATAAGAGCGTTGAAAAAGGGCTGCACAGCAAGTCTTTGGTATCTGGGCCGGTATTTTGTCAGGCTGAAAGCCTGCGACTGCCAAACGGACGAGCTGATCGAATGCGTCGCGCAAACATGCCGCATGAGACGCGATCCGCGCTTCAACATACTTGGCGATCCGGTTCCTTCCTGTGTTCAACGATGCATGGAGTCGAGTCTATCTCGTGGATTACTGCGCGCATCACTCGACTTATTACATACCGCATTTTCTAGCGGAGCAACTCACAATTGGACCCGGACAATTCGACACTGGATGTGCACGACGAATGCCGTGGCCATATATGCCTGCAAGGCGAGCGTAAGCCATTTCAGCAAACGGACATAGCGCCGGTAAGGAATGAATACCTGCAGCAGCAAGGAAATCATGCCGAACATCACGGCATACAGCTGCGTAGGACCGCCGGTGATCAGACTTAATGCCTCGCCCATGGCCGAGACGTCGGCCGCGATATTGACGGTATTGGCAATCAGGAGAAAGCTCACGATACCGTACAAGAGCCACGCCGGATAATGTTTGCGGACATTTGTGGCAAGCCCATGACCGCTTACCCGCCCGATCCGGGCGCTGACCACCTGTATGCCCACCATGAGCGGGTAGGTGAGGAGTACTGTCCACAGCATGTTGAAGCCAAACTGCGCGCCGGCTTGCGAATAGGTCGCAATGCCGCTGGGGTCGTCGTCCGCCGCGCCAGTGATCAGTCCCGGCCCAAGTTTCCCAAGCCATGATCGCTTGGCCGGGGCAGGCCCTGGCTTCTTCACCGGTGTCTCCAGCAACGGGATTGCCGCTAACATAGCAGGTTCCGGGACGCTCGCCCTCCAGTTCACGCGCCATGTGCGCCCAATGATTCGCACGCGGCTCCCTTTGCCTATACTCAGAGGCGCGTCATCCGCAAGCGCCGTGCGCGTTCCGCACGCCAGTTGCCGAGGGTAGCTATGGAGTTCAAGGATTACTACGCGATGCTTGGGGTGGAGCGCACGGCCACGCAAGATGAGATCAAGCGTGCCTACCGGAAGCTCGCGCGCAAGTATCACCCGGACGTCAGCAAGGAGCCGGATGCGGAAGCCCGGTTCAAGGACGTTGCTGAGGCCTATGTGGCGTTGAACGACGCGGAAAAGAGAGCGGCCTACGACGACGTGGAAGCTCGGTACAAGCACGGCCGCGAATTCACCCCGCCGCCGGGATGGGACAGTGGCTTCGAGTTCAGCGGTGGTGAAGCTGATCTCGATCACGACATGGATCGCAGCGATTTCTTCGAATCGCTGTTCGGGGCAAGATCGGCACAGGGTCGCGGGGCACGTCATGATGGCCGCATGGCCGGTGGGGATCATCACGCCAAAGTACAGATCGATCTGGTGGACGCTTACCTGGGGGGGCGCCGCACCATCTCGATGCACACGCCCCAGGTGGACGCAAGCGGGCATGTGTGCTTGCAGGAAAGGCAACTGGAAGTGAATATTCCCAAGGGCATTCGCGGTGGACAGCATCTTCGGCTTGCCGGACAGGGCGGCCCGGGGATCGGAGACGCGCCTGCCGGTGACCTGTACCTCGAGATCGCGATCGCGCCCCATCCGTTGTTCCGCGTCGACGATCGCGACGTCTACCTGGACCTGCGGGTCGCCCCATGGGAAGCCGCGCTGGGCACCCACGTCGACATACCCACGCCGGACGGCAGCGTTCTGCAAGTCAGCGTGCCGGCTGCCTCGTCGCCGGACCGCAAGCTGCGGCTAAAGGGCAAGGGCCTTCCCAGCACGCCACCCGGCGATTTCTATGCGGTGCTGTCCATCGCCTTGCCGCCGGCGGATACGGAAGACGCTAGGCAAGCATACCGGGAAATGGCCAAGGCCTTTAGCGGCTTTGCCCCGCGCGGTTCACTGGAGGCTTGATGCGATGAGCGATCAAAGTGGTTCGATACTGCATGGGATTCTTGTCGAGGAAGACGTTCAATTCTCGCTCATCGAGTTGAGCGTGGCCTGTCATGCCGACATTGAACAGGTGGTTGCCTTGGTCGATGAAGGCGTGCTGACGCCGTGCGGCGAGGACGAGCAGGGTTGGCGCTTTGAAGGCGCCACCCTGACACGTACCCGCGCCGCACTGCGGCTGACGCGTGACCTAGAGTTGAGCGCGGCGGGCGTTGCCCTAGTACTCGATCTGCTGGATGAGATCAACTCGCTCCGCGCGAGACTGCGGCGCGCGAACCTGACTTGATTTTGCCTTCGACTGGGCAGGCGCTGTGTTGCTCTGATAATTCCGCCAGACGGTACATTTGCGGACAGCATTCGTGCCCGGAACAGGCTATGAAACAGATGTGGGCGCACACGCCGCAACAGACCAAAGTCGGCACGGGACTTTCGGAAAATGTCCGGCGTTGCGCCCCGCCAGTTTCTATCCACGAATTGTGGGGCCGGCGATATCCATGGATTACGAAGGGGCTCCCGATGACGACAAACCGGCGCGCGGTAGCCTCAGTTCGTGGCGGCGGCGTCGAAGTGCCGGGCCCGATGGCCGGATCGCTGCGGAAGTCCTGGCACAACTCGATGGCCAACACGTGCGCTGCATTGCGCTGACCTCCACACAGGGGCTGGCGCGAGGCTCGACCGTGCAGGACACCATCTAGTGCGGCTGCTGCGCGAGCGGCTGGTCCAGTCCTCGCTCGAGGATGGTTCGGCCAGGACGATCTCAATGACGGTTGATGGCAGCGCTTCCCGCCCGCGCTCATGCTGCAGCTCGACGGAAATCCGCGTCACAGCCAGATGGTGGGCGGTCAACCAGCCGATCATCTGCACGTTCAAGCCACGCACGTAGCGCAGGGTGGCCTCCGCATGCTCGATGAGGTCGGGTATCCGCCTGTCGTTACTGGCAGTGGACACCCATGGCTACACGAACGCCGCATGGCCCTGGCCAAGGGCCTGTCGCCCGAAGATTCTGGCAGACTCCTCGGAAACCGGCGAACAAGTCGCGTGCGAGGTGGCGCGGAGGTAGGGCGTGCCCCTTTCGTAGAGTTCTATTACAGCCGCTATACCAACGAGGTGCTTCACAACCGGCAGGACCTGGTCGGCGCAGAGATCTGGGTGACCTGTCACCAGGAGGATGACTGTCGCATCGCACCGGCTTCCACCCTGGATGGCATGTCGCTAGGTGTGCTGCGGGCAGCGCCGCCTTGGAACTTGTCACCACACAGCCTGGCAGTCCGTGCTGCGGTTTGCCAAGCCTGCGCCCGTGGGCAGTTCAYGATTCCAGCCGGCGCTGACGCCATCGAAGTATTCCTGCGCTATGTGGAAAGCCAGACGAACCACAGATTGCCGGCCCACCCCGCCTACCTCGAGGCGAGGCGCATCCTGGCCGCAGCAGCCAACAGCTCGATCGGGGCAACCATGTTTGACGCCGCGGCGGCACGGGGCGACGTCGCAGGCCGTGCCCCGGGAATCGATAGCCCGTCGGGAGGAACCGGCCGGCGCTCTCCACAAGAGGTCGGGCCCGGGGCGCGGGGCCACGACTCCGAATCCACGCTGCCTCCGCGCCGAATGGCTCAGTCCAAATAGGCCATGACATTCTCACTGCCCGAACGCATCGATCCCCGACACTGCATCGTGACCAAGCAGTACGCCGTGTACACGCCGCCGATGCACGAGATGATTAAACAGGTGGGCGACTGGATCGAACAGCAGCGCCCCGGCAGCTACGTCTATGGCGCTTCTCGGCTGGGAAAGACGCGTTGTGTGCAGTGGTACGTTGCCAAGGTGCTGGAAGAGCGCTTCAAAGCCGCGGTGCCCTTGGTGGTGTGGAATCGGCGTCCCGACAGCCAGACCAGCGAAGCGGGGCTCTGGCACCAGATCTTTGCATCCTACAAACTCCACGGCGCTTCGTCTGACACTTCTTCACTTGTTGCGCGCAGCAAGAAGGCTCAGGATCTGCTTAGACAAAGGCACGGTTCGTGCCGATGCCAGTGGGCGCAAATCGGCCGCAACAACGGGGAGTCATGCTGGATCATGGTGCGCGCGGATAAAGCGATGCGTTGCAATTTCGCGCTTACATTCAGCCGGTGTCCCGCCAACGGCAGCACAAAATACTCGCGTTGTCCGCCACCGTACGGACATTCTCGCGGATCGCTGGGATCCTTGTTGTGCCGGATAGATCCGGTGCGGAACACGCGAACGCCAGTTCGGATCTGAACCGAGGGCAAGCAGAATGGTGCGAGATCAAGCCACGCGCAGACTGGTGCGACTTAGGCAACGACAACGGCGCGCTGGCAGCGTAGCGAACACTGCACACTGACCGGTGCGTACCTGGCGCGGGCGGGGCCCTCTCAGGCAACGTATTCGTTGCCCGGGAGGTTTGCCATGCCTTGCCTGGCTAGCGGATCTGCAGAGGGAAGAACAGGCTGATGCCGGGCGCCGGCTGGGGCACGTAAGCTACCGGGGGCGGCGCGTAGACATAGCGCTGGTTGTCATAGTAGTTGCCGTGATAGTCGCGATAGCCGCGATAGTCGTGATAGTCGTGATGGTCACGAGCGTGATCGTAGCGTTGGTTGCCCTGCCCGTTGCCGTTGTGTCCCTGACGGGACGAAGCATGCTGGTTGCCATGGTTCTGGCCGGGATGGTGGTCGTCGCCAAAGGCCGGTGCCGTCGACACGACACCCAGTGCCAGCGCCAGGCCGAATGCCGCGGCGGCCTTCACGGTCGCCGGGCGCACCCGGCGCGATCGCGTTGTTGAGGTGTTCATCATGCTCTCCTGTGCTTGAGCGAAAGCCCGAACCGCGCGGGGTTGCTTGTACCCACGGCGGCCGTCCGGGCCCGGGGCTTCAGTTCTTTGTCGACGCATGCTGTTGCCGGTTCCGGAAGATCAGGTCGGCATTCTTCTTCTGCACGTCCGACATGCTGTCGTACAGATCCCGGAACACGGGCGTGAGCTTCCTGATGCCATCGGCATGCGCATCGGCGATATCCCCGTAGGACTTGAGGTCGCCGACGGCGGTCATGCCCTTGGCATCCTCAGTGCGCTCCTGCCGCAGCGAATCCATCTTGCTTGCGTTGTTGCGTATGACCTGTGCGACCTTCTGCCAGAGTTGTTCCTGCGTGCGCGTAATCTGGAGCTTCGTGTGGAGGTCGCTGATGTGCGTATCGATGCGATCCTGCTTCGCGATCTTCAAGACATGCGGGGAGCCCTGCGCGTCCGTGGCGGTGATGGCCCCGGCGGGAACGGCCAGCGCCAGCATGGAGAAAAGCGCGACGGACGGCAGCACGTATGCCGTCTTCGGCAGGTACGATTGGGCAGTAAGTTTCATGATCGGTCTCCACGGGAATTCCATGATCCCGCCGACAGATCGCCATCGCTGGCGGCGCGATCGCATGCTTACTTGTGGACCAGATTCCGGCTTGTGTCTGTCCGGCACCGGACAAGGATGAGCACAGCGGGGCCGTTGCGGGCGTTGCGGTGCGGGAGCTCACCAGCTAAAGCGGTAGCTCCCGGAGGGGTGGAGCGCCCATTCCCCATTGCCCCTCAACTCCAGCACCTGCTGGTGATACTTCAGGAGAGTGGGACGGTGGCTGACACTGACTAGCGTTGTCGAACCCGTCGAAAGCTGGAAGTAGAGGTGTTCCTCGTTGCCGATGTCGAGGGCGCTGGTGGCCTCATCCAGCATGGCATAGCGTGGTTTGGCGAGCAGCACGCGGGCAAAGGTGAGGCGCTGCTGTTCTCCCACGGACAGCACCTTCCCCCAGTCCAGATCCACATCCAGGCCGCCAAATCTGTCCACGACGTCCGGCAGATTGACCATCTCAAGCAGCAGCCGGAGTTCCTTATCGGATACCTTGCGGCCATTGCGATCCGGATAGAGCAACTGGCTGCGCAGGCTGCCCAGCACCATGTAGGGATGCTGCGGCAGAAACAGCATATGCTCCAGTTCCGGCCTGACGATGCGGCCGGTCCCGCAGTTCCAGAGTCCCGCTATCGCGCGCATCAACGAACTCTTGCCACCCCCGCTCGCGCCCACGATCAGCAATCCCTCTCCCGGGTTGATCGATACCGTGAGATCCCTGACCAGGGTCCGTTCGTAGTTCGGCGTCTGCAAGGTGACATGCTCGAGCGCCAGGCGCGCGTCTCGCGCCGCTTCGATCTTGTTCCCACCGCCATGCGACGCGGCCTGCGCGGCCAGCGTGACAGGCGTCTGCGCCAGGGCGCCAGAGAATGTGCTCAGCCGGTCGAGTCCGGCGACGAACCGGCTCAGACTTTCAAAGTTGTCGACGATCACGGTGAGCGAGGCCAGGATCGCGGCAAATGCGCCGGCTGCCTGGATGGCCCGGCCAACTTCAAGTTCGCCGGAGAGGACGCGTGAAGCCACAATGGCACTCGGCAGCATGATGGTGAGGAACGCATAGCCATACTGGAAAAAATTCAGGTTCAGCTGCCATCGGATCAGTTTGTTGAAATTGGTGAAGAGATGGTCGAAACGGCCTCGCACATGCAGGGATTCGTGGGCCTCGCCGCGATGAAAGGTAATCGACTCCGCATTCTCGCGTACCCGAATCAAGCTGAAGCGAAAATCGGCTTCTCGTTTCAGCTGATAGAAATTCAGCCCGATCAGGATACGACCGAACACGAAGATCGAGATCGACGTGCCAACGATCGCATAGACAACAAGAAATAGCACCAGCTGCCTGGAGATCGACCAGAGAACACCACCGAACGCAATCAGCTGCAAAAGCGCCCCCAGACTGATTAGGAAAAAATACAACGATTGATTTGCAAACGTATTGATGTCTTCCGAGATCCGCTGGTCCGGATTGTCGATCGAGGCGCTGGCGTTCAGCTTGTAGAACGCATGATGACTGAAATACTTATCCAGGTAGTGACGGGTCAGCCAGCGGCGCCAGTGAATACCAAGCGTGTTCCTGACGTAGTAGTAAAAGGCGTAGACCGGCACGGCGGCGATCAACACATAGACGCATATCAGAATGGAGTGCCAGAATCTGCCGGCATCCTTCGCGGCCAGCGCCGATGTGAACTCCCCCGATTGCTCATTGAACAGTACGTTCGTCCCTGTTTGACCGAGCAGTAACAAGATCAATAGAATAAGGAGAATCCTCGCCTTCCATTTCTCCTGAGAGAACCAGTAAGGCTTTGCAATTTCCCAGAATCGCACCCACAAGTTGCCGCCAGATTTTCCCATCGTCCTTCTCTACGCGGCGTCGGGCCGGGTGACGCCTTTTGCCCATGACATGTCCCGCCTCACGCGTCCCTTTGATGTCTGCCGGATTCATTGGAGCCATTGGAGCCATTAGCGCGTCAGCTACTGAAATATAGGCCAACCTACCGACGCTGGCGGCTTTTTGCAGGGAATCGTAAATCTGTGGGCATGGCATCGGTCCGCGCCCAAATAAGTTCGCCAATCCGTACGCTTGCGGACAGCACTTCTGCCGGGAGGTAGCTATATGTATACGTAGGGGCGCACATGCCGCTACATACCAAAGTCGGCGCTGGGATTTTCTGGAACATGTCCGGTGTGGGGCCCCACCAGTTTCAGATTCGGATCGCGGGGCGAGCGTTGTTTGCCGGAATTTACGAACATGAATCACAAAGCACTCCGTCCCGGATCGCGGATAGTTGGGGGTAGTGGAATGTCAAAGGAAGCTCACCGAACCGTCGTCGTCATCTATCGAAGCCATCCGCAGCACTGGTTCTTTGCGGAGGTGGATGGCGGCTGCACCTATCGCTTCGGCCCGTTCGAGAGCGAAAAGATCGTCAACGATATTCTCCTTGTCATCTACCCTGCCGGCATACCACGTGAAACCCTTACCGCCGTGATGGATTGCGACGATGACACCTTGTTGCGCACCGCGCAGGGCGTTGCCTGTCCGCCGCCGGCCGGCGCATGGCCGATCGAGCCGGCGCAAATGCAGTCGGCCCGCGCCGCTGGCGCTTCCTGGCGAGTCTTGTTCAGCCGCCGTATTCAAGGCTGGATCCAAGGCTGGATGGCGGGAGGCCCAGTCTCTCGTTGAAAGGCTGAACGTCGAGGCTGAACGTCGCCTGGTACCGCCATCGCAGCGTGCTGGAACTACCCGCGCGCAGCGATGCGCTTTCTGCGTTCAATCCATGGCCAGCTCAGCGACCCTCAGCGAGGGACGATGACGACAGTGCTGTCGGCTTTGCTGCCTCTTGCCCCGGTACTGCCCGTACTACCCCTGGCGCCCGTGCCGCCAGTTGCACCCGTATCGCCGGTCGCGCCCGTGGAGCCCATTGCCCCAGCGCCCCCGGTCGCCCCGGTGTCTCCGGTTGCGCCCGTTTGGCCGGTCGCGCCCATGTAGCCGGTATTGCCGGTGTTGCCTTGTGCTCCGGTGCCACCCGTTGCGCCTTGCGGCCCGGCCGGGCCCGTGCATGCCGTCACAGCGAGCGCCATCAGTGCCGCGACTATCAGGTTCGAATATTTCATGATGATTCCTTTTTTGCTGACTTGAACGGCCCATGAAGTCGTGGGCTGTGTGACGGGCTGCTTATCCAATGAGAGCGGGAATACGCAGGGACAACGCCCTGACGCCTCACCGGTCTCCACGTTGCGAGGAAGCCGGACACCAGCCCTCGCGCGCAGCCATCGTAGGTGACACTACGCGAACTTCACCCTGGCGTCGGTACGCTAGCGGGCATCGATATCGGCGGGGGGCGCTTCTCGCCTGGATGCGTTTTCATGGATGCTGCCTTACTCCCGGTCCGTCACCGTACAGACGCCGTCGCGTTTCGGGGAATACAGTGATCGGGTCTTGCATAACGCTTCCCTACGATATTGACGGAGGAATCTGGAATGTCAGCCATCGAATCGGTTCTTCATGAACGCCGCCTCTTTCCGCCGCCGGCAGACCTGGCGGCGCACGCGGCGATCCCGAGCATGGACGCGTACAAGTTGCTGGTCGCCGAAGCCCAGCGCGACTACAACGGCTTCTGGGGACGTCTTGCCAGCGAAGCGCTCACCTGGAAGACGCCCTTCACCAAGGTGCTCGATGAGTCCAAGGCGCCTTTCTACACATGGTTCGAGGATGGCACGCTGAATGCCTCGTACAACTGTCTCGATCGCCATGTCGACGCGGGTAACGGCAACCGCGTAGCGATCCATTTCGAGGCTGACGATGGCACAGTCGTCAACGTGACGTACCAGGGCTTGCTGCAGCGTGTGTGCCGGTTCGCGAACGCGCTCAAGACGCAGGGCGTGAAGAAGGGCGACCGGGTCGTGATCTACATGCCGATGTCGGTGGAAGGCGTGGTCGCCATGCAGGCGTGCGCCCGCATCGGCGCCACGCATTCGATCGTGTTCGGTGGCTTCTCGGCAAAATCGCTCAATGAACGGCTGGTTGACGTAGGCGCCGTTGCGCTCATCACCGCCGATGAACAGATGCGCGGCGGCAAGGCGCTGCCGCTGAAGAATATCGCGGACGAAGCMCTGGCCCWGGGCGGCTGCGAAGCCGTGAAGAGCGTGATCGTCTACCGCCGCACCGGCGGCAAGATCCAGTGGCATGTGGATCGCGACTTCTGGATGCACGAACTTGCGCAGTCGGAAGCCGGCACCTGCGAGCCGGAATGGGTCAGCGCGGAGCATCCGCTTTTCATCCTCTACACCTCCGGCTCGACCGGCCGGCCCAAGGGCGTGCAGCACAGCACCGGGGGCTTCTTGCTGTGGGCCGCGCAGACCATGGCGTGGACCTTCGACCTGAAACCATCCGATGTGTTCTGGTGTACCGCCGACATCGGCTGGATCACCGGGCACAGCTACATTGCCTATGGCCCGCTTGCGATGGGCGGCACCCAGGTGATGTTCGAGGGCGTGCCGACCTATCCCGACGCGGGCCGCTTCTGGGACATGATCGCGAGGCACAAGGTCACGGTCTTCTACACCGCGCCGACCGCCATCCGCTCGCTGATCAAGTCCGCGGCCGTCGACGAGAAGGTACATCCCGCGCGCTACGACCTTTCCTCCCTGCGTATCCTCGGCACGGTCGGCGAGCCGATCAATCCGGAAGCCTGGATGTGGTACTACAYGAACATCGGCGGCTCCCGCTGCCCGATTCTGGATACCTGGTGGCAGACCGAAACGGGTGGTCACATGATCTCGCCGCTGCCCGGGGCCACGCCGCTGGTGCCGGGCTCGTGCACGCTGCCGCTGCCCGGCATCATGGCCGCGATCGTCGATGAAACGGGACAGGACGTGCCGGCAGGCCAGGGCGGGATCCTGGTCATCAAGCGCCCATGGCCCGCCATGCTGCGCACCATCTGGGGCGATCCTGAACGCTACAAGACCAGCTATTTCCCCGAGGAGCTCGGCGGCAAGCTCTACCTCGCCGGCGACGGCGCAGTGCGCGATGTGGAGACCGGCTATTTCACCATCATGGGCCGCATCGACGATGTGCTCAACGTGTCCGGCCACCGGCTCGGCACGATGGAGATCGAGTCGGCTCTGGTTGCGAACGTGCTTGTTGCCGAAGCCGCGGTGGTCGGCCGTCCGGACGATGTCACGGGCGAATCGGTGATCGCGTTCGTGGTGTTGAAGGGCCCGCGGCCGGAAGGCGAGGCCGCGGAGAAGATCGCCGGCGAGCTGCGCGCCTGGGTGGGCAAGGAGATCGGACCGATCGCCAAGCCCCGGGACATCCGCTTTGGCGATAACCTGCCGAAGACCCGCTCCGGCAAGATCATGCGCCGTCTGTTGCGTTCTCTGGCCAAGGGCGAAGAGATCACGCAAGACGTGTCAACCCTTGAGAACCCGGCGATTCTCGAGCAGCTTCGTTGAACAGGCAGAGGCCGGAATCCGGGCTGCCGGGGCGTCTCCTCATTGGAGCGCCTCGGGGCCGCCGCCCCCCCCGCCATCCTGGAGATATAAAGTGAGCACAGCATCGACCCAACTCAAGCTATCGAATCCCGCCCCGCTGGGACTGGCGGGCTTCGCGTTGACAACATGGCTGCTCAGCATGATCAACGCGGGCTGGTTCCCGGCAGAATCCATGGGGCTCGTACTGGCCTGCGCGCTGGCCTATGGCGGTACCGCGCAGGCCATCGCAGGCGTGATGGAGCTGCCGCGCGGCAATACGTTCGGCGCCACGGCATTCCTGAGCTATGGGGCGTTCTGGTGGTCGTTCGCGCTGTTCCTCATGTTCCCGCACGACAAGGTGCCGGCCGCATTCGTGGGGTGGTACCTGTTCCTGTGGGGCGTCTTTACGTTCTACATGTGGCTGGCCACGTTCAGGTCGCCACGGGCGCTGCAACTGGTTTTCCTGGCGCTGTGGATCACCTTCTTCCTGCTGGCCGCGGGCGACTGGACGGGTTCCGGCGCGTTGCATATCGCTGGCGGATACACCGGGCTCCTGACGGCGGCACTGGCGTTCTACCTATCGGCGGCCGACGTCATCAATGAGGTGTATCAGCGAGCCGTGCTTCCGGTCGGAGCAGCGCGAGGCCTCCCGCCGCAACGCGTCCCGGAAGCGGTGCCGCACGCAGTGTAGCGCCGCAGCCGAGGGAGGCAGGCGGCCTCAGAGCCGCGTCTCCCGCTGATACCGGTCCTGCTCCCAGTACGGGGGCTGGCCATAGTACTCATGGATGCTGGTGGCCCATTGCTCGTCCGCCATGCTTGGCCAGTGGTCCTTGTCAAAGCCGGGCGCGGCCTCCAGCACTTCCTTCTCGATGCCTAGCACAAAGCTCTTGCACTGGATGTCGAGCGTGAGCGCGGACCAGGGCACGGCGAAGAGCTTTCCGCCCATGCCGAGGAATCCGCCAAAGGACAGCACCGCATAGGCGATGCGCCCGCCCCGTCCAGCATGATGTGGTCGACTTTGCCCAGCTTGTCGCCGCCGGGGCCAATCACCGGGTTGCCTTCCAGCGTATCGGCAGCCATCAGGAACGGCCCGGGCCCGGGACTGTTCTCTTCGATCTTGCCGACGATGGTGGCGCGCGGGCCACCGCTGTTGTGGTCGAGTTCATAGGGATTCATGGGTTGACTCCAGGCAGGGGAATGCCTTCGGCGAATGCAACAAGCGGCAGCCCCCGCCGCAGCGCCGCGGCCGGTGGCTCGTGGCGCTGCGCGGGCTGTTCGTTACAACTGGTGGACGGACAGATGATTCTCGACCGACTTCACGCCGTTGACGGCGTGGGTCACATCGGCTGCAGTCTGTCTTTGGGTCGCGGTCGGGACGCTGCCGGTCAGGCGCACCACGCCTTCGCGGGTGCGGACATGCACGTGCGTTGAGCTCAGCTTCTTCTGTTCAAGCAAACTGGCCTTGACCTTGGTCGTGATCGCGGTGTCGCTCATGGCGTCGCCAACCGGCTCATGGGTCGGATTGATCGACGACATGGGCGACGGCCCGGCGTCGTTCGTGGCGCCAAGGCTCAGCGGAGCGTACAGGCTGGCCGCGAGGGTGATGCACGCGGTGCCGATGGCGTATGTCAGGGGATGGATGGTTTTCACGTCAGTTACCTCGATTCAGATCCAATCGGTTGTCATAAGCCGGAGCGGCTCGTCGGGCGAGCCAGCCCCAGGCGAATGCAACCGCGCGGCATGGTCTCGCGAGGGATCGTATCTCCCTGCAAGCGGCATCCGATGGATCGAGACTGACATGGATCGGCCATGGCGTCGGTACGATGGCGGACACGGAGATGTCTTTCATGGCACTTCGCCTTGCGCAAGCGCTTGCCGGACAGGCGCCGCTCAAGCGCTGCTCAGGCGCGCATGGTCACCAGCATCGCGCAGACAGCCAAGGCCATCATCAGCGTGGCGAGCCAGCTCAGCACCTTCAGCCTTGTGCTGATGACGAACTCGCCCATGATGTCGGTGCGCGCCGCCATCAGCATCGTCACCGCCTTGATCGGGTCGATCGCGGTGAAGCCCAGCGCAATGCCGATCAGGGTGGAGACGGCGATGATGCCGTAGAAGGCCTTTGCCGTCATCGGCGTGCGCTCCAGGCTGTTCTTCCATTTGAAGGCGCCCTCATCGGCACCGGCTTGCTGGCGATTCCCGTGCTGGGCGGATCCTCCGCCTATGCCATGGCGCGATGACGCCATGCAGGTTGAGCGTCACTGCTGTCGTCGGGATGATGAAGAACGCCACCAGGTTCGAGAAGCCCATGCCGACATAGTATCGATGCCGGCACTGAACAGCATGAAGGCGAAATCGCCGGCAATGGGGCGAGCGCGGTGGCTGCCTGCGCCGAGGTCTGGATTTCGTTGCTGACTACCCGGCGGGTTCATGCCCGGCTCGCGCAGCGACTTCGGCTTGCGCTTCATGCCGTCGGTCGAAGGCGGCTTGCTGGAGTTGTGGCTATCCTTCTCCAGCTTCGTCTCAAGCGCATCGAGCCGCGTCACCAACTCAATGATGAGAGCGTCCTTCTGCTCTGGCGTCAGGTCGTTGAGGCTCGGGATCTTCGTCATGCGTAGCACTATGAAGCACTTCGCAGAGGTGGGCCCATGCGGCTGGCGGATCACCCAGCCACAGATCTTGTTTAATGAAGGCGAACTTCCTTCCGCCTTGAACTAATGTGGAAACAGGACTCCGATCGCCGCGAGCAACCTTGCCGCGTATCCGCACGCTGGGCACGACACCGTGAAAGTGCCGGCTAATTTGCCTTTCATCAGTCCACGCCCTGTCGCGGTCATCCAACCCTTGGTATTCGTACACGACTGGGGTGCCTATGAGGATTGCGCAGATTGCACCATTAGCCGAGCGCTGCCCGCCAAGCCTGTATGGCGGCACGGAGCGAATCGTCTCCTACCTGGCCGAAGAACTGGTGCGGCAGGGCCACGAAGTCACGCTGTTCGCAAGCGGTGACTCGGCCACGCGAGCCGAGCTGGTACCGTGCTGCGACATGGCGCTGCGCCTGGATACGCGCGTGCGCGATCCGTTACCCTATTATGTTGTGATGCTGGACCGAGTCATGGCGAGGGCCAGCAGCTTTGACGTGCTGCATTTCCATATCGACATGGTGCATTTCCCGTTGCTGCGACGCATGCCCGTGCGGGCCGTGACGACCTTACATGGCCGTTTGGACCTGCCCGACCTGCAGCCGTTCTACGCGCACTTCCCGCATTTTCCGCTGGTGTCGGTCTCCACCGCGCAGCGCGCGCCGATGCCGCCGGTGAACTGGGCCGGCACCGTGCACCACGGGCTGCCGGTGAACTTGCTGCCCTGCTGTGCCAATCCACGCGGCGACTACCTGGCATTCCTCGGCCGGATTTCGCCGGAGAAACGTCCCGACCATGCCATCGAGATTGCGGCACGCGCTGGAATGCCGCTGAAGATCGCCGCCAAGATCGACAAGGTTGACCGCGACTACTGGGAGAGCACCATCCGCCCCCTAGTCGCGGGGCACCCGGGAGTCGACTATATCGGCGAGATCGATGAATATCACAAAGCCGCCTTCCTTGGCAATGCGCGCGCGCTGCTGTTTCCCATCGACTGGCCGGAACCGTTCGGGCTGGTGATGATCGAGGCGATGGCGTGCGGCACACCCGTAATCGCGTTTGCATGCGGCTCGGTGCCGGAAGTGATTGAGGCCGGCGTTAGCGGCTATATCGTGCGCAGTATTGATGAAGCGGTGGCGGCGGTGCATCGCGCGGCCACGCTGCCGCGCGCCGCCGTGCGCGCAGCCTTCGAAGGGCGCTTCACCGTTGAGCGGATGGCGCTCGAGTACGTGCGCATCTACCGGAGCCTGGCGGAACCCGACGAAGCAGACGCGTCGGAAGGCGAGTCCGGCGAACCGGCGCTCGCATGAACGGAGGAATCTCACCATGCTTACGGACCCCAATGAACTACCAGTCAGCCCGGGGCTAGTCGCCGGTGCCAACCAGGTCGCCCAATTCTACATCCCAGCGGCGGCGTCTCTGCAAGAACGGCGCCCGCGCACGCTAAAGCACGGCGACACCTTCGCGCTGTTCGACCACAACGGTGATGCGATCGGAGCGCTTGGCAGCCCCGAAGGACTGTTTCACTTCGATACCCGGCACCTCTCCTATCTGCGGCTAACCATCGACGGCGAGCGGCCGATGCTGCTGTCGTCAACACTGCGCGACGACAACGCCGCGCTGACCTGCGACCTGACCAACCCCGACCTGTTTGATGACGATGGCAAGCTGAGGCTCGAGCACGACCTGATCCACCTGCGCAGATCGCGCTTCCTGTGGAATGGCGCCTGCTATGAGCGGCTGAGCCTGCGCAACTATGACGAGGTGTCACGGCGCGTGCGCGTGGATATTGCCTTCGATGCCGACTTCGCCGACCTGTTCGAAGTGCGCGGCGCGCAGCGGCCGCGGCGCGGCACCGTGCATGCACCGGTTGTCGCGGGCGCCGCGGTCACGCTGAGCTATACCGGCCTGGACCAGGGGCGGCGCGAAACGCGGCTCGCCTTTGACCCGGCGCCGGCCGAGCTACGTGGAAACGGCGCGAGCTTCACCCTGACGCTCGAGCCGTCGTGCTCCCAGGTGCTTCGCATGGAAATACGCTGCACGTCGGTGCAGCGCGAGGCCGAGGAGACGCAATCCTTCCTTAGCGCACTGCTCCAGTCGCGGCGTGAGCTGCGACGCGCGACACGCCGCGCGGCATCCATCACCACCTCCAACGAACTCTTCAACGAGGTGGCGCGGCGCAGCGTATCTGACCTCTACATGCTGCTGACCAACACCGTGCACGGGCCCTACCCGTATGCCGGCATTCCGTGGTTCAGCACGGTATTCGGGCGCGATGCGCTGATCACGGCGTTGCAAACGCTTTGGCTGGACCCAGAGATCGCACGCGGCGTGCTGCAATACCTTGCCGTGATGCAGGCGGAAACGGTCGATCCCCAGGCCGATGCCGAACCGGGCAAGATCCTGCACGAAATGCGCCATGGCGAGATGGCACGACTCGGGGAGGTGCCGTTCGGGCTCTATTACGGCAGCGTAGATGCCACGCCGCTGTTTGTGCTGCTGGCCGGCGCCTACCTCCGGCGCACCGGCGATGTCGAGACCATTCGCACGCTGTGGCCGAACATCCGGGCGGCGCTGGGCTGGATTAACGACTATGGCGATCGCGATGGCGACCTGTTTGTCGAATATGGCAGGCAGTCGCCGGAAGGCCTCATCAACCAGGGCTGGAAAGACAGCCGCGATTCGGTCTTCCATGAGGACGGGCGGCTCGCCCCCGGCCCGATTGCGCTGGCCGAGGTGCAGGCCTACACCTATGGCGCCTGGCAGGCTGCAGCGTCGATCCGCGCGGCGCTGGACGACAGCGAAGGCGCAGCGGCCTACGCGGCCAAGGCTGAATTGCTGCGCGACGCGTTCGACGCACGCTTCTATGACGCGGCGCTGGGCACCTATGTGCTGGCGCTGGACGGCGACAAGCGCCCCTGTCGCATACGTGCTTCCAATGCGGGCCATACTCTGTTCACCGGAATCGCGCTCCCCGAGCGCGCGCCCTCGGTGGTGGCGACCCTGATGGAAAGCACCTCATTCTGCGGCTGGGGCATCCGCACCGTGTCCGCCGATGCGGCACGCTTTAACCCCATGAGCTACCACAACGGCTCGGTATGGCCGCACGACAACGCACTGATCGCCGCCGGCATGGCGCGCTACGGCTTCCATCCGGAAACCAGCCGCATCTTCGAGGGCCTGTTCGCGGCCTCCAACTATATCGACCTGCGACGCCTGCCCGAGCTGTTCTGCGGCTTCCCGCGCCAGCGCAGCCAGGGCCCGACGTTCTATCCGGTGGCCTGCTCGCCGCAGGCCTGGGCTGCCGCCGCTCCGCTGCTGCTATTGCAGGCCTGCCTGGGGCTGAACTTCGACACGCGCGAGCCGGCGATCACCTTCGAGGATCCTTCGCTACCGCCCTTCCTCGACGAAGTGATATTCCGCAACTTGGCTGTCGGTGGTGGCAGCGCCGACGTGGCGGTGCGCCGCTCTGGCGAGCGTGTGGTGGTTGACGTGTTGTCCCGGCAGGGGCCGATTCGGATTATCACGCGGAATTAGCCGGCGCCAGCTTCCGTGGCCTTACGCCAGTTCGAACCCATGCCGCGCCAGCGGCATGGGCATGGTGCGCTCGCCCCTTGCCACGAGTCAGGTCAGGAGACGGGGCCCAGACCCGGCGCCTGAGGATTGCGGATCCCAGCAGGCCGGGGTCCTCTCATGATGCAGTGCCCTCCGTCCAGTTCTCCGCGATGTTATCAAGCAGCGTAGCCGGGTTTTTCTCGTCACAATGCGCTCGGCGTGAGCAACTGGCTGTCCTTGCGGGCGTTCTACGCGCGTGGGCGAACGCTATCCGACCATCAACTGCTGACCTGCCAGACGCTCGGGGATAACGGGAAATCAACGTCGAGCGCTTGTGCGGGCGCTCCGCGACGAAGTGCTGCATTGTGCCGTTCGGGACCGACTGGTGTCGTATGTGCACCAGTTATAGGCGGAAGTCTCAAGTGGGTATCTTGTGTGTGCACTCAACGGCGCCTTGGTGGTGTGTAACTTCTGTCGCCTCGCGCCCAGACTTCCAGTCTGCCGTGTTAGACGCCTTCGATTGCTGGGTGGTCGCTCGGGTAAATTCAGCCCACGGACCAGACAAATGGAGACTGCCACGGTCAAACAAAAATATGCATATCGTGCCACACCACGATGGTCGGCATGTGGTCCGCGAAGGGGCGCATCAGGCTCCTTCGCAGCACGACAGCCAGGAGGAGCGATCGAATCCGGCACCGCCGAGGCCAAAAGGGATAACGTGGAATTGTTGGTCCATGGTAGGGACGGCCAGATTCGTATGCTCTACAGCTATGGCCACGATCCGCGGAACGTGAAGGGCTATCTAGTCTTGCGGGATTGCTTGCGACCGCTGGCGAGGTAACCGCGGGGACAGATGCGCCCAGATTGCCTGCGGCAATGGAGGGTGTCCCCGCCATCAATAGACCCGTCGGAGCCCCGGAAGGTGAGTTTGGCGGCGGCATTGTGAAGTCCGCGCGGACACCCGTGACAAACGTTACCGACAGTGCAATCACCATGAAGGTGAGAGAGCAGCTTCCTGCCTCCGGGCTTCGATCAGGCCGGATGCGGGTGAGTACCGATAACGGCATCGTGCAGCTCAACGGCAAGGCGCAAAGCGATACCGAAAAACTGACGGCCTTGAATGCGGTCCGAACAGTGGAGGGCGTGCAATCTGTCGTGGACGGCCTTGAGGTCGAGAAATAGGTATTGCATACCTTTCGCAGAAAAAGCCCCCGGCGATGCTTAGCGTGTTGACGGGGCGGTTGAACGTCCGGCCTGGGCATTTGATCAGGCTGGCCCCGCGCCCGACGTCTTCACGCAGTGAATGGCGGCGGAGCAGGGGAAGCGGCTGGCGGATCTAGCAGGCTGTTGAAAAGCACTCCGCCACGAAGGGCGCAGCGCAGCTAGACACGACTCGACATGCAAATGGCCGCTGAATTCCTACCATGCCATGCGATTGGGCGCCCCAATTCCGAGGCGCGCCAGAACGGCGCTGTGCGGCAACCGCGCTTTGGCGGCTCATTGCACCGCTCCTCGCGGCACCGCACCCAGTATTCGTGCGATTCGGGTCAGATTGCTGGCGATCATCGTCAGCTTGAAGTGTTGGTCCACGCGTTCGAGGCCACGATATACGGTTTGGCGAAGCCGTCCGACCGTCTTGCCCCAGCCAAAGTGCTCTTAAGTGCTCTT
>NZ_JBFTNF010000092.1:0-21504 GCF_056397345.1 Cupriavidus sp. 05N38 | reverse complement strand
CGATATACGGTTTGGCGAAGCCGTCCGACCGTCTTGCCCCAGCCAAAGTGCTCTTCGATGCGTTTGCGGATGACCTGGCTCACTCGGTATCCCTCGTGCCGCGAGGTACGGCCATCGATTGCGCTGCCGCCAGCTCGCGCGTCGTTGCGTGCCACATGGGGCGTCACCCTGCGCGCTCGGCAGTCTTGAACAAAGTCGTGCGTGTCGTAAGCCTTGTCCGCACCGATMGTCTTGGCATGATTGCCAGGCATGCAGTCGAGCAAGCGCAATGCGCTGGCACGTTCGGCAAAGCCATCGGCGTGACTCACAACCGCGCCGACCACCAGGCCGGAGCGGTTCTCCATCAGAATGTGCCCCTGATAACTGAGGATGGCCGGGCTCTGGGCACTCTTCTTGTACAGCCGCGCACTCGGGTCGGTGCTCGATTCGTGGGTTGCATTGCTGCGCCGCTTACCCTTCCAGTCGGCCTCGGCATTGCGGCCGCCGCCTGCGGGCGGGGTGTCATCCGTGTCGTCCTTGGGGCGAAAGCTCTTATGGCTGGCCCATGCCTGAATCAGCGTGCCGTCGACCGAAAAATGGTCCTTGGACAGAAGGTTATGCCGGTCGGCCACGCTCGTCACCTTCGTGAAAAAGCTCTCGATTACCTTGTGCTCAAGCAACCGATCACGGTTCTTCGAAAAGACTGAGTGGTTCYACACGTCGTCTTCCATCGCCAGGCCAACGAACCAACGAAACAGCATGTTGTAGCGCATTTGCTCCATCAACATGCGCTCGCTGCGCACGGAGTAAAACACTTGCAACAGCAGTGCACGCAGCAACTTCTCYGGSGCAATCGAGGCACGTCCGCTGTCGGCATAGATGGTGCTAAACAGCCCGTTGAGATCCTTCAGTGCGTCGTTGACCAGCAGCCGGATTGCTCGCAATGGATGATCGGCGGGGACGAGGTCTTCCAACTTAACCGTCGTGAACAACGTCTCTTGCATCTCATCCATTCCACGCATCGCATCCGCCACCCGAGTTTATGAACACGATATCCATAACGTCTGGCGCCAAATCCCCGTTTACTCGGGGGCTAAATTCAACAGCCTGCTAGAGCGCGCGGCATGAAATCAGTTCTCAACCTCATGCCAGCCGGCGAAGCTGTTGTTCTTATCGTTCTCGTACGTCCATTTCGTCCCGCAGGTCGAGCAAGTGAACGACGTCTTGGTGACAGCCGCCTTTCCGACGGGACTGAATTTCTCACTTCCGGTTTCCACAAGGGCATCGTGCCCTCGTTCCCCTCGCCTATCCGTGACGATAGAACCGCAAGCATTGCACTTCGCCATGGCCGTCTCCCAAGAAAGGAATTGATCCTAGCATGACCAAGGAACGTCACTGTGGCTTGCTTGGTGAGCCGTACCGTTTTGCTAGTCGCGCCGGCGTTTTCCGTTGTCGCTATTGCACACGCGACACGAGCCTCACTGCTGGCACCGTCATGGAACGCACGCACACGCCGCTGTCGGTTTGGTTCTGGGCAGAGTATCTGGTCGCCAGTCAGACGCCTGGCATGTCGGCCGTTCAGTTCCCGCGCGACTCGGCCTGTCGCGCTACGAGACCGCCTTTCAGATACTCCACGAGTTGCCGCCGGCATGGTGCGCCCCGACCAGGATCGGATCAGTGGCAAGCCTGAGGAACACGTCGAGGCCGATGAGGCCTGCGTCGGTGGGCGGACTCGCGGCAAGGACAGGGGCGTGCACGCCATGGTTCTTGTGGCCGGCGCCGTCGAGGTCCGGCAACGCAAGCTTACCGGCAGCCGCAACATACGCACGTGCGCACGGTATGCCAGACGAGTTCGGCTCGCTCTGGTTCCTGACAGAAGTGCCCGGTCGCTGGGCGTAAGGTGGTTGGACTTCGGATCATGCGTGATGCTCATGACTGCATCTCCCCAGACCGAGCGGGTTGAAATAACAACGTGGACGTCAACGTCGAGGGTGACCAGAGCTTGATCTTGCCCAGCGTCTGTCCAGAGCCAGACCATTTGGGCGCGCCGGCATTTGGTGCGGACAATCACCATGGATCCGCCTCGCCCCAGCAGAACGCCCGGAGCCATCAAGGTCCGCATGGCGGCCACCATCAGAACAGCCACCGCGATCAGCACAATACGTACTACCGCAGCGGCAGCAGTTACTACCACGGCGTATACCGCGATCCTTATGTCTACGCCCCACCGCCAGTGACCTATGTACCGAGGCGACGCCGGGAATCAGTCTCTTCTTCCCCCTGCAGTTTCGTTGAGCAGGAGGAGTGGCGGAATGCCGGAAATTTCCTCTCTCATGCGTACGGCACCGGACTGACTCCATATTCCGCCACAACTATGCTTTGGGACGGATGAGGACGTATCTATCGATACAACGTAGCAACAGCGAGTACTTCAGCGAATCCCCCGAATCGGTGTTCAAGATTCCATGGCAAGGCCATCGACAACGCGATCCGCTAGAACGGCTGCCATCCGCTTGGTTCAATCAGCGGAAGGCATGTTTTTGCAGAACCAGGAGCGCATCATGTCACTCGGAATCATACTGTTGATTGTTTTGGCTGTCTTGCTCGTGGGGGCAATGCCCAATTGGTCGTACAGCAACGGCTGGGGCTACGCGCCATCAGGCACACTCGGAGTGCTTCTTGCTGTGCTCATTGTCCTGTTGCTGCTCGGCCGACTCTAAGGCGGCCATTCTGGAGCATGCCGCGCCAAGAGCCGGCCATGCACGACAGGCGCATGGCCGGCTCGCTGAATCAGCGAACTCCAATCTGAGGAGCACGCGTGCAATCAGGCACGCGCGCGGTGGCAACGCGGTTGCCACCGCCATCCCGCGGCCGGATCGCCTCAGCATCCGGCTCGCAACACCAATGAAGAGGTACATTATGAACAAGGACCAAGTGAAGGGCCGGGTCACAGAGGCCGCCGGGAAAGTCAAGGAAACCTTCGGCAAGGTGACCGGTAATAAGCAAACGCAAGCTGCGGGGACCCTGCAGAAGGAGATTGGCAAGACGCAGGCAGCGTATGGCGACGTCAAGGCGGATATCAAGAAGACGGACTAAAGCAATACAGAGAGGACAAGCACCCGAGCGAGCGCACGGCCGGCGGGATGACAAAGGTGACCAGTCGGCCGGCCGCCGTCCCCTCGCCCCGGCTTTTCCCCGTTTCATGCCGGTGCCGGGAGACACCTATGTTGGACATCATGCTGAATCAGTTCCCGCTCATGGAGCTGGAGGCTTTCCGCGAGACCTGTCTGCGCAACGGGGTCGCACCCGATGGATCTACCGTGACAGCGGTTGAAGACGCAGCAGGCGGGCACGAGGGCGCAGCATCTCGGTACGCTTCGGCAGGGACATCCGCCAGTACGATGGAAGCCAGACCGCCCAATGGACTGGCGATTTCGAGGACGACCTCAGATCGCGCGTGTTCGGCTGAGTTACCCTGGGCCCGCGTACGGCAGCGGACCGACTTCCTGTGGTCAGTAGGAAAATATTGGCTTGGCACAGGCAGGCGACCAGGCCTTTGCAGCCGGACGCCCGGGGCCCATGGAACATCCATACCCGGCTCCCCGCGTGGCCGCAGGAGGTAGCAAGAAATGAAACACACACAGACATTCCTCAAACGGACGGCAATCCTGATCGCCGCCCTTGGCATCGTCTCCTGCAGCGGCACGACTCGGCGAGACACCGATACCGTAGCGGGGGGGCGGGCATCGGGGGCGTCGCGGGTGCAGTGCTGACCGGCGGCAGCGCCCTGGGGACTGTCGGCGGAGCCGCCGTCGGCGGCGTCATCGGCAATCAGGTCGGCAAGTAGCGGCGGCAGCGCTGCCAATCCCATGGAGCTATCGTGAACTTCATCACCGGCGCCGGACCGCTTATTTCGCTGATAGCCGGAATCCTGATTCTTGTGATTCCACGGCTGCTCAACTATATCGTCGCCATTTATCTCATTGTCATCGGCCTGCTCGGACTGTTTGGCGCACATCTGCGCTGAGCGGACATGGGATCCTGCTTCCTACCGGATTCCCGCCGGATCATTCCAGCCCCCTGAGCGGCCTCGGCACCTACGGCCTTGGTTTCGTGACCTTCGGTATCTGTGGCTGGCTACTGGGCGCCCTAATCGGCGCCGCACTTCCGCGACTGCGGCCGGCTCGTCAAACTACGCTCTTGTTGCAGGGCGAGCTCATCATGATCGTCGGTTGCAAAGCCTCTAAGCGCCGAGCGCATTGCGCTGGAAATGGCCCGAGGCGTCGTAGACGCTGACAGACCAGAATGCGCCGGCCGGCACGGTGGGGACGTCGAGACGGTAGCTCGTCGTGCCATCGTTGCGCCTGGGCGTGACGATCTGGTAGAAGGCGTCTCTCTCCGGAATGCCGCCTCAGGCGATGGCACTGCCATGAGGCGGCGCACCGGATCGACCTCCCCGCTCCCGCCAAACATTACCATCCCCAAGCCAGCTCAGGATAAACCATCACACTGTGATCTTGGTTTTGGCTTGCATGCGATCTCCGGCGTTGCTGTTTGCGATGGCCCTCCGCAGAACGGAGGGAATGGCCGCATTCGCCACCATGAACGACTGGTTCTTCGGGCTGGAGGTCAATATCTGGCGCCACTGTAGGCGCCCGCCTACAACGTGAACGGCACCGTGCACTTGCGGGCGATGCCTGTTCGGCCCGTGACGCTACGCCTGCAATATGCAGGCCCGCGTGTCCGCCATCGTACCGACTGGATGGCAAATCGGTGCCAGCCTCAATCTGGCGGATACCGTGATGATGGAGAGAAATCCATCCCCACGCCACGTCGGGCGGCCGCTGTTTCCGGCAGGGCTTGCACGCCGTGCCGCACTCGTGTCCGCAGTCACTGATTGAATCGCATCGAGGTAACCAAAGTGAAAACCATCCATCCCGTCAAGTTTGCGGCCGGTGTCGCCTGCATCGCGCTCGCGGCTAGCCTCTACGCTCCGCTGGGCCACGGGGCCACGGGAGGCGCGGAGGCATCGCTGACAAACCCCAACCCCACCCATGAGACGATGAGCGAAAGCGTCAGCGATACCGCCATCACCACCAAGATCAAGGCAAGCCTGCTCGAGCAAAAGAACCTGCACTCGACGAGCGTCCACGTTCGCACCCGCGAGGGCGTGGTGCGCTTGACCGGCAGCGTCCCGTCGACAAAGCAAAAGCAGACCGCAGCCGACGTCGCCAACGCCACCAACGGCGTGAAGTCGGTGGAGAACCACCTCGTCGTCCGCAAGCTGTGAAGCGTCGGCGGAACCCTTACCATTTCTGGAGCAGATCATGAATCTGAATGAACTAGACCGCAACAGTGGCGGCCCGCGTGCCTCCATTGTCGGCGCGAACGACCCGAAAAACTCTGGGCCCGGCCCTTTCGTGATGGCGGCCGACACGCTGGAAGGCAATACCGTCGTCGGTCCGGGTGGTGACAAGCTCGGCACGGTCGATCACATCATGCTGGACGTCGGCGGAGGACGTATTGCCTATGCCGTGGTGTCCTTCGGCGGCTTCCTCGGCCTTGGCGAGAAGCTGTTTGCCGTACCGTGGTCCGCACTGACCCTTGACACCCAGCGCAAGAGCTTTGTGCTTGGTGTTGACAGGGCCATGCTGGAGGCGGCTCCGGGCTTCGACAAAGACCATTGGCCCAGCATGGCGGATCCGCAATGGGGAACCACCATCCACGAGTACTACGGCGCCTCACCTTATTGGAAGGACTACCGGTACGAAAGGGAGGCTCAGCCCTGACTGCACAGCGGTCCTGAGGTTTTCTCCATCATGCTCCGGCGAACTGCGTCAAACCTCCCAGACCGCGTTAGTGCAGTGTTCCATTCTGTTTGGAACTTAAGCGGCGGTTAGCGCGAATGACCTTCTGCAGGATATCGCGAGCGCTCTTGGTCCAGATGAACGGCTTGGGGTTGGTGTTGTGGTGAGCGATGTACTCATTGATGGCGGCGATCAGTTCCGGCACGCTGGTGAATACCCCCCGGCGAAGTCGCTCGGTTGTGATGTCGCGAAAGAACCGCTCGACCATGTTCAGCCATGATGCCGAGGTGGGCGTGAAGTGCATGTTGAATCGCGGATGCTTGGCCAGCCAGTCCTGCACGGCAGGATGCTTGTGCGTGGCGTAGTTGTCGGCGATCAGATGCAGCGTTTTGTCCTTGGGCGTCTCGCGGTCGATCTTGCGCAGGAATTTCAACCACTCGCTATGACGGTGGCGCTGCTGGCACTGGGCGATGACCTGGCCATCGAGCACGTTGAGCGCGGCAAACAGCGTGGTCGTGCCGTTGCGCTTGTAATCGTGCGTCATGGTGGCCGCGCGCCCCTTCTTCAGCGGCAGCCCGGGCTGTGTGCGATCCAGCGCCTGCACCTGGCTCTTCTCATCGCAGCACAGCACCAGCGCGTGCTCGGGTGGCGACATGTACAGGCCAACGATATCTTCAAGCTTCTCGACGAACTTCGGATCGCGCGACACCTTGAAGCCGCGCACGATGTGCGGCTTCAACCCGTGGGCGTGCCAATGCCGCATGACGGTGCTGGCGCTCACGCCCAACTCGGCGGCCATCTTGCGCGTGCTCCAGTGCGTGGCCGCCACGGGCTTGGCTTGAGTGGTCAGCTCCACCAGCCGCGCCGTGTCCACCTTCAATGGCGGCGCACCGCGCGGCAAGTCGCGTTCAATACCGGCCAGCCCCGATTGCGCATACCGCTCACGCCAACGCGAGACCTGCACGCGTCCGATTCCCAACTGCTCGGCGATGTCCTTGTTCTGCATGCCGTTGGCGGCCAGCAGCACAATGCGTGCGCGCTGCGCCAGCCTCACGCTCGTGAGCTTCGACTGAACCAGCCGCGTCAACTTGGTTTGCTCCTCGTCGGTCAACAGGATCTCGGGGGCAACTCGCACTCGCTCTCTCCACGTTTTGTCGCTGTAGAGCAATAGTCTCATATAAGTTCCACCAAGAACAGAACGCTACATTAGCACCGCGTCGCCTTCGACCCGGTGAAACCGCTTTCTTGCTAGGTGAAATCATGCGCACCGTACTGTATTTCCGACTTCGCGACGCCACGACCGCGCGGAGAATCCAGTCGGGGCTTGCCGAGCTTCCCGTCTCTCCCGTGTGCATCAAAGGTCCATGGTTCATCCAGCATGACGGCCAGCCAGTCGAAGGGTTGCGCAATGCCGCCACCCAGACCACGCATCGCGGCGAATGGGAGGCAGCAGGCTTCCTGAGCGGCGTAGCGCTAGCGATCTATGCGACCCTGTCCCTGGGCACCTCGGCCGGTACATTTGCCACTGTGCTGGCCTGCGTAGCGGCCGGTGCACTGGGCGGACTGGCGGGGGCGTGGCCGGGACGAAAGCTCGACGGATCGATCTGGCGCGGCGCGATCGCCCGGCAACGGACCAGCCTTGCACAAGGCGAGATACTGCTCGTCACCAGCTGCGCCAGGCGGACGAAGGAGTCTCTCAAGCTCATGGTCAATGCCCTGGGCGGCGAGAGCGTTGAAGAACGCAATGAGGCCTTGCCGGATTTCCGCTGGAAGTGATGCATCGGCAAGGAGAAAGACCCTTCGCCTGGGTCTTGCTTGCCGCAGGGCCTCTTAGCCTGTACTTTGCCGTGGCGCAGCCTAGGTATGCTGCCCGTGCGGCGCCACGGGACACTGGCATATGACCGCGTCAGTGCATCCTTCGCGCGCTACCCGCCGACCTGATTGCCGACAACCCTCCAACTGCGGCGCCGGCCACGGTGCCTAGCGCGCTGCTGCCGGTCAACACTGCCTCCGCCACGGCACCTCTCCCGGGCTCGCCACAGTATCCGTGTCGCGCCTGGACACGCCGAGCACACTCACCACCGTTGAGCGCAATGGATAAGCTCAGAAAAATGACGCCCATTTGGTTGCCTTTCACTTTGATATCTCGATTTACTGGTTTCCGCCCCGGACGGAGGCCCTGAGTGGAAGCGACGATGCAGACTGCCACTGCCAGCCTGTTTTGAGGTTGCGTCCGCGTGTCGGTCCGGCAACGTAACGGTGTGCAAAGCGAAGCAGCGCGCCGCGCTCCAGGCTTGTTTCGGTGGCCTGTCCAATAGCGTACCGACACCGCGCTTTTGTCGGCGCGATGATGACTGGTCGCGATGATGACGCCCCGCAATGAAACGCCACCGTCCTCCCTTGGCAGCCCCCTTACGGCCGACGTGGTCCGGTGATCCGGCGGGCCACTCATCCACGCGTCGCTGGTCTCTACAGGAGAATGACATGCAAACTTACCGCTGGCTTTGTGTTGCGGCGCTTTCAATTATGCAAATGGGTTGCTTATCGACGCCCGGCGTATACGGCGGCGAGGGCGGGGATGGTGACCATCACCGTGGACCGGACGAGCGGTATGATAGTCGTCCGAACGGCTCCGTCTATCGCCCTGGCGAGCGCCAGCGAGTCAACTCGATGGAACGGGTCAGTGATGACAGGAAGCAGGAATCCGGCATGAAAAATGGATGGATACAATAGGCAATGACAAGCAATCGCGAGCGATGACGCTCCCAATGCCCCTTCTCTGCCTGCAAATGGCTCGCGCGCTCATGCAGTTGCCGGCGGAATGCATAGCAACAGTTCGTGCCGGCCATCCTCGAGCGGCACGCGCACTCCACCGCCCGCCACGGTAACTGGCAGGCCATCGCGGAGCGCGTGTGGCACGCCGGTAGCCGCCTGGACGCGGATAGCGTAGTAGCAGGCGCCCAGCTTGACGGTCGCTTCAAACCCCGGCCACGCGGCCGGCATCGCGGGGGCAACAACCAGCCAGGCCCCTTCCCTCCGGATGCCAAGGATGCCTTCCATGCCCGCGCGATGCATCCATCCCGCTGCGCCGGTGTACCAGGTCCATCCGCCACGCCCGACGTGGGGCGCCACCGAATAGACATCGGCCGCAACCGCATACGGCTCTACCTTGTAGCACTCTACGGCTGCGGCTGTCCGTGCGTGGTTGATCGGGTTGAGCATCGAGAACAGCTCGACGGCTTTTGTACCGGCGCCAAGCCTGGCGAACGCCAGAACCGACCACATCGCTGCATGGCTGTACTGGCCGCCATTCTCGCGCACCCCGGGCGGATAGGCCCGGATGTAGCCAGGGTCCGGCCCCTCCCGGTCGAAGGGTGGCGAAAACAGCAGCGCCAGCCCATCCTGGCGACGCCACAGATACTGCTCCATCGACGCCATCGCGGTTGCCGCGCGCGCGGGATCCCCCGCCCCCGACAGCACGGCCCACGACTGCGCGATGGCATCGATCTGGCACGCCGCGCTCGACTTCGAGCCTAGCCAGCTGCCATCGTCGAAGGTGGCGCGGCGGTACCAGCCGCCGTCCCAGCCGTGCTGCTCCAGCGCTTCGCCCAGCAATACGGCATGCGCGCGCCAGTCCCGGGCACGGCCGGCGTCGCGCGCCTCGGCATACGGCGTGAAGAGCGTGAGCGTACGCGCCAGCAGCCAGCCCAGCCATACGCTCTCGCCCTTGCCGGCGGCCCCGACGCCGTTCATGCCATCGTTCCAGTCGCCACCGCCCATCAGCGGAAGCCCGTGTTCTCCGGTAAGCGCCAGGCAGCGGTCGATGCCCCGGGCGCAATGCTCGAACAGCGATGCCGATACTGCCCCGGTCAACGGCTGGAAGAAGGCATCGTGCTCACCGGCCTGCAATACCGGGCCGTCGAGGAAGGGCACGGACTCGTCGAGCACGGCCGCATCCCCCGAGGCGGCGATGTAGGTGGCCACCGCGAAGGCAAGCCAGACGCAGTCGTCGGAGATGCGGGTGCGCACGCCCTGCCCGCTGTGCGGCAGCCACCAGTGCTGGACATCGCCTTCGGCGAACTGCCGAGCGGCGGCACGCAACAGATGGTGCCGTGTCGTGGCCGGGCTGGCGAAGGTGAGCGCCATGGTGTCCTGCAACTGATCGCGAAAGCCGTAGGCGCCGCTGGCCTGGTAGAACGCCGAGCGCGCCCAGATACGGCAGGCAAGCGTCTGGTACAGCAGCCGGCCGTTGAGCATGATGTCCATGGCGCGGTCCGGCGTGCGGACCTGCACCGCACGGAGCAGGCCGTTCCAATGCCCGGTCACGGCATCGAGCACGGCGTCGAGATCGGCTGCGCGATAGCGGGCGACCAAGGCGCTCGCCTCGTCCTGCGAGCCGCACTGCCCCAGCAGCGCGACGATTTCTACGGTTTCGCCGGCGGCAAGCTCCACGAAGCACTGCAAGGCCGCGCAGGGATCGCGCCCCGCACCGATGGCGCCCGACAGCGGTGCAGGGCCGAGCAGCGCCGCCGGCGCGGCAGGCGCGCCGTTGCGTCCGAGGAATTCGGTACGGTCAGCGGTCCAGGCCACCTGCCTGCCGCCGAGATCGGCGAAGGCGACCCGTCCCGGGAACGCGGTGCTCCAGGGATTGCGTGCCAGCATGGCACCAGTGGCGCCGTCGATCGCAGTGGCGATGAACGGAGCCGAAGCGCTACGGAAGGTGCCAAGCACCCACTCTGCGAACGCCGTCACCGAAAGGCGGCGGCGGCCAGCCGACAGGTTGCGCAACGTCAGGCGGGAGATCTTGACCGGATCCTCCAGCGGCACGTACTGAAGCAATTGCGCCGAGATGCCGTTGGCCTCGTGCGCAAAACGGCTATAGCCATAGCCATGGCGCGCCGTATAGGCATTGCCGTCGCGGATGGGCTGTGCCGTGGGCGTCCACAGATCGAGCGTCTCTTCGTCTCGGATGTAGATTGCTTCGCTGGCCGGGTCCAGCACCGGATCGTTGGACCAAGGCGTGAGCTGGTTCTCCCGGCTGTTCTCCGCCCAGGTGTAGCCGCTGCCTTGCGCAGAGACCTGAAAGCCGAACGACGGATTGGCGATCACATTGAGCCACGGCGCAGGCGTCGCGACCTCCCCGGTGAGCTCGATCACATACTCGTGCCCATCCTTGTCGAAGCCGCCCAGTCCGTTGAAGAACTCCAGCGGGGCTGTGACCCGCGCTTGCGTGGGGGGTACCGGCGAGACGGAGACAGGCGGGAAGGCCAGGCGCGAAAGCCACTTGCGACGATCGGGGGCCGCACGGGCAGGCGCCTCGGGCAGACGGGCAAGCTGCTCGGCAACGGAGCCGCGGCGCGCGACCAGCGCGACACGGGCAACTGACTGGAGCAACTCGCGCGCCTCGATCCGCATCATGTCCGCGCGCAACGCGTATACCGCCCCACGGCCAAGCCCGTCACCCAGGCGGGGACGCGACTGGCTGCTGCGCACCGCCGTGTCTATCGCGACCTGCAGGTCCTGGGTGTAGGAGGAAGCGCGTTCGTTGACGATGACGAGATCAACACCAAGGCGCTTGAGCCGCCAGTATTCGTGCGCACGCAGCAGCTGGCGCACTTGCGCCATGTCTTCGATATCGTCGATGCGCAACAGCACGATGGGCAGGTCGCCGGAGATCGCGTGCGGCCAGAGCCCCGACTGCGGCCCCGCGCCAGCGAGGATGGCCTCCGCCGGGCTCCGGAAGCGGACATCGGAATACAGGATCGGCGCCGCCAGGCGCTGGAAGTCCGCCGCCTCGCCAGCCTTTGCGTCGAGATAGCGCAGCTGGACCTGGGCCTGGGTCCACGCCAGGGTCTTGGCACGCTCGAACGCGCTGCGGTCGTGGTGCTTGTCGATGAGGACCATCAGTTCGGCACGCGAGGGCGCCACCAGCGTCCAGAAGGCAACCCGGGCAACGCCGCCCGGCGCTACCCTCACGCGCTGCCGGAGAGAAAAGACAGCATCGAGGACCACGCCGGTGGTATTCGACAGCGGCTGCCCGCGTCCCATGCCGCCAGGTGCCCGGGCCGCCGGGCCAGTCCCGAGAAAACGCGCGCGGTCGGTTTCATGCTGGAGATCCGCGATCACGTCGCCTTCGGCCACCGTGAAATGCGCGGCCCATATGCGCGGCTCCCCGTCGGAGCGCGGGCGGCGCGTGGCAATAAGCGCGCCGAACTCCGGCAGGTACTCGGTCTCTACAAACAGTTTGGAGAAGGCGGGATGCGCATCGTCGGCGGACGGCATGGCCAGGACCAGTTCCGCATAGGAGGTCAGTTCGATCTCACGTGGGCGGCGGCCGCTGTTGGCCAGCGATACGCGCCGCACTTCGCCGTCGTCCTCCCCGGAGACCAGCACATCGAGGGTCGTGGCCAGGCTATCGTCGCGGCGGATGAACTCGGCGTGATCCTCGGCGAAGACGACCTCGCAGCCTGCGTCTTCTTCGTCGGCCTTGCGTTCTCCAGGCTGCGGGCTGGCAGACCATACCTTGGCGCTTTGCGTATCACGCAGGAAGATGAAAGAGCCGGCATCGTCGCGCGTTGCATCCTCCCGCCACCGTGTCACGGCAAGATCGCGCCAGCGGCTGTAGCCTGCGCCGGTGGTCGTCAACATTACGGCGTAGCGGCCATTCGAGAGCAGATGCGTGACGACGGCGCCGGTGGTGGCGCCCGGGTACCTGCGCACCGTCGAATCCTCGTGGCCCGCCTCGCCCCTGGACGCCTTCACCTCCTCGGCCCGCGGATGGGAAATGGCAACGTTGCGCGGCATGCGCTCCTGCAGCAGGAGTTCCGTGGCCTGAATCATCGGTTCGCGGTGGAAGCGCTCGCGCATCTGCCCCGCATGCAGCGTGTTGGCGATCGCGACGATGGTCATGCCCTGATGATGCGCCATGTAACTGCGGATGATCGCGAACTCCTCGTCCTCCGGCAAGCGGGAGCGCGTGAAATCGACCGCTTCATAGAAGCCGTATCGCCCTTTCGCCCCCATGCCGGCTAACCGCACGTAGTTACGCTGGGCCGCTTGCGGATCGACCATGGCCGCTAGCGCGGTCGCGTAAGGTGCAATCACGACGTTGTCCGACAGACCGCGTTTGAGCCCGAGTCCTGGTACACCGAAGTTGGAGTACTGGTAGGTGAACTCCATGTCGCGCGCGTTGTAGGCCGACTCGGACACCCCCCACGGCACGCCCAGCAAGCGGCCGTAGACCTGCTGGCGCTCCACCACCAGCCGGTTGGTCTGCTCCAGCAGGCTGCCGCCCGGCGCGCGCATCACCAGAGACGGCATCAAATACTCGAACATGGACCCAGACCAGGAGATCAGCGCCGAACCGTTGCCCAGCGGCGTGGCCGTGCGGCCCAGGTGGAACCAGTGGCGCGTGTCCACGTCGCCCTTCGCGATGGCGAACAGGCTGGCCAGCCGCGCCTCCGATGCCAACAGGTCATAGCAGCTCACGTCGAGGCGGTTGTCCTCCTGCGAATAGCCAATCGACAACAGTTTGCGCTCGCGGTCGAACAGGAACCCGAAGTCCATCGCCAGCGCCATTTCGCGCGCCTCGGCTGCAAGTGCCTGCAGCCGCGCTGCGAGCTCGCCCGGCGCCGCGGCGCTATGAAGCCGGTCCTGCTCGTGCTCAGCCATGGTCTTGCGTAACGCTTCGACCCAGAACGCAAGGTCCGCGAGGCTGTCATCGCCCGCCGCCGGCAAGATCGCGCGGGCCGTCATGGTGGCTTTTTCCGTCAGCCGCCTGAGCGTGGGCGACAGCGTGCCCATGGGCTCCGTGCCGGCGAGCCGGGTTTCGATGTCCTCGATCAGCCCGCCCAGGACGCCACCCCGCTCCCCGCACGGCGTGGCAAGGCTGGCAAGGGCTTCGCGCGCGAGCCTGATCGTGTCCATCATGCCGGGCCGGAAGTCCGGCACCGCCGCGGAATCGGTCCATTCCTCGCAGGCATTGGCCAGCACGATCAGGTGGCCGGCCAGGTTGCCGCTGTCCACCGACGAGACATAAGCGGGCGTCAGCGCGCGCAGGTCCTGCGTGTCATACCAGTTATAGAAATGCCCGTGTAAGCGCGGCAGCTTGCGCATGGCGGCGAAGGCGGCTTCCAGGCGCTCGACCGTCGCCACGGTGGCGCTCCAGCCAAAGTCACGCGCGGCAACGGCGGAGAGCAGATAGAGGCCGATATTGGTAGGCGACGTCCGGTGCGCCACCACGGGCCGCGGCCGTTCCTGGAAATTGTCGGGCGGCAGCATATTGTCCGCCGGTGTGACGAAGGTCTCGAAATATCGCCAGGTGCGGCGCGCCGTCAGGCGCAGGTCGCGCGTGTCCGGCCCCGACGCCAGCAGGTGCCGGGCCACCGTCGGGGAGCGGCTGACGCCTAGGGCCAGCGCCGGTGCTGTCAGCCAGAGCAGCCCCAACGGCAGCAAAAGCGGCCAGGAAGGCCGCGCAAAGGCTAAGGCGCCCGCCATCATGGCTAGCGTCAGGGCGACCCCGCCTCCCATTTTTAGATAGAAACCGGTAAGATCCAGCCGTGGACTGCTCATCGACTGCGCGGCTGTGGTCCACTCCAGCAAATGGCGCCGCGTGAAGCGCAGGCGTACCAGGGTTCTTAAGATGGCATCGCCCATCCGCCAAGCCTGGTCGGGCAGGAACGCAAGTGTGAGCAGCACCTGCGTGGCCGCGGCGTGCAGATCCGCCGTCAGCATCCGCAGGTGGTTGCGCATCTGGATGCCCGCGCGATGCGGGACCAGCGAAAACAAGCCAGGAAAGAACGCGGGAAACGCGATGGCGGCGAGCAGCATCCCCGTGGCCCACAGTCCGGTTGCCAGTGGCAGCAGCCAGCACACGCCCAAAGCCAGCAGCAGGACGGGCGTCAGCAAGGCGCGACGTAGGTTATCCAGCATCTTCCAGCGGCCCAGCATCGGCACCGCCTCACTGCCGGCGCGGCCCTTGAAGATCCAGCCGAGAAGCTGCCAGTCACCGCGCGTCCAGCGGTGCTGGCGTTTGGCGGCAACATCATAGCGCGACGGGAAATCCTCGACGACTTCGACATCCGAGGCCAGGCCGGCGCGAGCGAACACGCCCTCGAAGAGATCATGGCTGAGCACCGCGTTTTCCGGAATGCGGCCGTGCAACGCGCGCTCGAAAGCATCTACGTCATAGATGCCCTTGCCGGTATAGGAACCTTCGCCGAACAGGTCCTGGTAGACATCGGACGCGGCGGCCGCATAAGGATCGATACCACCGGGCGCGGAGAATATCCGCTGAAAGACGGACCCCTCGCTGCCCACCGGCAGCGAGGGCGTCACGCGCGGCTGTAGCACGGCATAGCCGCCCACGATGCGTTGCAGCCGCTCGTCGAAGCGGGGCCGGTTCAGCGGGTGGGCCATCTTGCCGATCAGCCGCAGTGCCGCATCGCGCGGCAGGCGTGTGTCGGCGTCAAGCGTGATGACGTATCGCACCCCGGCGGGTACCTGCGGCGGCTCACCGTTGGCACCGACATAGCTCGTGTCGGTGGCGCCGCGCAGCAGCCGGTTGAGTTCATGCAATTTGCCGCGCTTGCGCTCCCAGCCCATCCATGTCTGCTCGCTGGCGTTGAAGATGCGGCGGCGGTGCAGCAGCAGGAAGCGATTGCCCGCAGGACCCGGCCCGTGGCGGCGATTCAGTTCCTCGATCGCATCCGCGGCCATGGCCAGCAGCGCCGAATCGGCCGACGCCGCTTCCTGGTCCGCATCGGCGCCGTCGGTCAGCAGGGCGAAGGTCAGGTCACCGCCGGCACCGGCAAGGTGGTGCACCTCCAGGCGCTCGATCTGCTCCCGCAAGCTGGCTTCGCTGACCAGCAGCGTCGGCACAGCGACCAGCGTGCGCAACGATGACGGCACGCCATCCAAAAGCTCAAGACCGGGCAGGATGGACGCGCCAAAGCTCCAGACCATCACGCGGTTGACCAGCGTGGTCGCCACCTCGCTGGCCGGCACAACGCAGATGACGCCGATCAGCGCCAGCCAGCCAGCCGCGAGCCCGGGATCCGGCACTGAGGCCAGCACCCAGAGGAAGGCGGCAAGCACACCGACGGTGGCAAGTAGGATCGCGCCCACATAGCCGCCAATGCCGAGAGCGACATTGATGCGGCTGAAGCGAAGGCGAGGCGGCGGGCGAAAGCCGATAGTCCGCTCGAGGGCGAGCCGCCCCTCTGCAATGAGGTGATAGCCGGGATCGCCGGTGCGCTCGGCCTGCGCTGCGCTGGTGGTACCCGCCACCGCAGCGTGCGCGGCCGACAGGGCGATGTCCGCAATAGCGAGCTCCGATACCGGCGAGCCCCGTGCCAATTGCTCGATAGCGCTGCGGTAGAGATTGCGCGTGGCAAAGTCCATTGCCGCAAAAGCGCTCCCCGCACGTAGCCGCTGGTCAACCAGGCTCACGCTCTCGAACAGCTCCGCCCAGTCGATATCGGAAATCAAGCGCATGCTGGTAATGACGTTGCGCACGGTCACGTTGGCCGCGCCTTGGCGCTGCTGCGCGCGCCGCACGACGCCGTCGATCGACGCGCCCTGCCGGCCAAGCCGCTGCTCCAGCCACCCGAGCGTGGGCGTGGTTCTCGGATCCTGGTCCCTGAGCCGCTTCGCCAGCTGCGCGGCGAACAGCTCCGAGAGGGGCGATGCCGAGCGCGAGGCGATATCGATATCGAGTGCCGAACCGGCGCAACCTGACACGAGCAGCTGCTTCGATAGTTGGTCAGCATCGGCGCGTGCGACGCGACCAGCGGTGATCTGCTCCGCCAGTCGACGCAGATTCTCCACCAGGACAATGCGCAGGGTGATGGCGACCGCCCACAGCTCGCCGATGGTCAGGGGCTGGACACGTTGATAGGCGGCAATGAATCGGCGCAGTGTGTCCGGGTCAATATGGCTGTCGGTATGCGCCACGAAGGCCCATGCCAGCCCGAATATCCTGGGATACCCGGCAAACGGCCCTTCGCTCAGCTTTGGCAGCTGGCGATAATATCCGGTGGGCAGGTCGTCACGGATCTCGCGGATCTGCGCTTCCACCAGATGGTAGTTGTCGAGCAGCCATTCGGCCGCGGGCTCCACGCCCCTGCCGCTCTCCAGTTCCGCCGCGCTGGCACGATAGGCTGCGAGCAGGACCACGGCATTGTCATTGAGACGGCTGCGCAAGGACGGCACCCGCGGCGGCTTCGGCGTGACCGGCTGCGCCGAGGCGAGGCTTTGCGCATGCTGCTCCAGCCGTTCGGTGCCGAACAACTCCTCGCGCACCGGTGCCGTGTTGTTCCATGGTGATGCGGTTGAAGGGAAATCGAACGTACGGAGCAGAGCTGAATACATGAACGCCTTTGAGATATTGGCTGCGGCACCGCTACGGTTGCTTGCGCTGTTCTTCCTTCGCGTCTCCGTAGGAAGCCTGTACCTCGCCGACAAGCTGTTCGACCTTGCCTCTGAGTTGGGTTGTCTTGCGTCCGGTGGTCTTTCCAAACATTTCCCTCAGTCTTCCCTTCGCCTTCTCGAGGCGGCCCTTCACCTGGCTTATATTCATGACACCGCTCCTTGATGATGGCGGCCGGCCGGCCAATCGCGCGCCGGGCGTCACGCGCGGCACAACTCTGGCTCGCGCGCCCAAGTCTGGCCACGGCCGCCTAGAAGCGGTCCATCAGCACCAGCACTAGCACCACGATCAGCAATGCACCCAGCACGCCACTGGGCATGTAGCCCCAGGAGCGACYGTGCGGCCACGTCGGCATGGCGCCGAGCAGGACAAGCACGAGCACGACCAGCAATACGGCGGTTCCTAGCATGGAACACCCCTTCCCCGACTCCGCGTTGGCCAGGTCGCCGTTGCTCTCCGCCAAGGGGCCTGAATCATCGAGCCCGACGCGTAGTCGGCCGCGTTACCTGAATGGATCTGACCCCCTTGCGATCAATGTGCCATCGAGAATGGGGATTGTCGGTACGCTGACGGACACTACTGCCGGCGGACACCCAGCAACGGCGCGGGACCAAGTGCCGCCGAAAACCGTGTCGCCATCACCCCACCCTCCTGACAACGCGCTGGACTATATTTTTTAGCGGTGGCACGGTTGTTCGCGCGACGAAGATCCGCGCGCATTGCCGCCAATATGCCGGATCTTTCATTTGGCCGGCGCCGGAGGCGCGACATGAGTATCTTGGATGAGCCGAAAACTAACCATCTGCGAGCAGTACTGCCTGAAGAGACTGGTTGCGCCTTGAACGGCACCTCGATTTCACTGAACTGCCCCTGCGGCACGTGGTCTACGAGTCCGGCGATCAGCTGGGGGCGGCGTACTTTCCCACCAGCGCGATCGTATCGCTGCTCTATGTGATGGAAGACGGATCATCGGCCGAGATCGCCATTGTCGGCAACGAAGGGATCGTCGGCATTGCGCTGTTCATGGGCGGCGAAACCACGCCGAGCCGCGCCATCGTGCAAAGCGCCGGCTACGGATACAAGCTCAATGCCAAGCTCTGAAACAGGAATTCGCGCGCGGCGGCCCGGAGCGGCGCCTGCCGCTGCGATACATCCAGGCCCTGATTACCCAGATGGCTGCCGACCAAAGAACTGACGATGACGCAGGAGTGGATCTCCAACATGCTAGGCGCGCGGCGCTCCGGCGTCACCGACGCGGCGCTGAAACTCCAGAACGCGGGCCTGATCCGCTACAGCTATGGCCATATCTCGGTGCTCGACCAGCCGGCGCTAGAAAAGCACGCGTGCGAATGCTACGCCGTGGTGAAGAAGGAGTTCGACCCCGAACTTGCCGGCCGTCTGAGAAAGCCGCGCCGTCCCTAGAACCGCGGCTTCGAGGTATCCCCCGCGCCCTTCGCATTGGCATAGTCAAGCACGGCCTCGCTCGTGGGCGCCAGCGAACAGACTCGAAGAGGCTGGAAGCTTCAAACGTGCCGCGACGCGTAGCGTCATCGGGTTCACCTGAGATGGGGCAGCAGGTCCCCATGTTCTTCGACGCCGACGCCCCCCGATCCGCACAGCACCGATCGCACCTTTCCCTTCTCCGCAGTCTTGCAGCCGACGACCATCAGGATCTCGCCCTCGGACAAAACGGCTGCGTGCCGTGCCAGATGTGGCCGCACAACCCGGCTTCCGGCCAGTCCCCCGAGGCACCAGCCGGCTATCCCGCCGATGACAAAGCCAACACAATACGCGGCGATGCCGACCAGCAGTGTGGCCCGGTCACTGTAGTATCCGGCGATTACCGCACCCAGCAGCGCGCAAATCGCATACCCTGCGGTCGCCCCTTCACGCCGGAAGGTGATATGTGTGGCATCGACAGCGGGAAATCCCTTCACCGGCCTGAACGCCTCGCCGAAGAACCACGGACCCGAGACATGGGCGGGTGGCTGCCCAAGCGGAAGCAGGCGGTCCCACCCGGCTTTGGCCGAAACGGCATCCTCGAAGCGAAAGTACAGAAGGGAACGCATGGCGGCACCTCGACGTCTCGAGCATACCGGCTACAGGCCTCGGCCCATCCGCTGCGTTATCGCAGCCGGTGTTGTCGATCGATAGGCCATGTATGCGCGGGCACCGGCGACGCGTCTGTCCGGTGCCGGACATGACCAATGCCTGGAACCCCTTATCGAGGGGGGGACAATGCCCGGACATAGTCCGGGCTATCTCGATCCCATGGCGGCCGGCACTCGGCCCGGCTGCATCGGCGGCGGCACCGCCAGCCACCGTGAATCGATTCATACCGCGGGGGCGCATGTCCGCCATCGTACCGACACGCAGGCGCTACCGTGCCAACCTTCATCTATGGGCGGGCCTGGTGCCCCCCCGTGCTGGCAGGCCGATGAGAGCCTCGCCTCGGCAAGGAATTGCGCGAGAGAACCATGCTAGGTGTTCTGGTGGTCGTCGTATTGGCGATGACTTTGGTGGCAGTCGTGTCAGTCTGGCACCATAGCCGTGTATGGGGCTATATGCCGGCAGCGTGCTGGGGACATTGCTACTCGTGGTGTTGATACTTGCCTTCTTCGGCAGGATCTGAAGGCGGGCAGTGTCCCTCTACGGAGGAGGCACCGCCGGCGACGCCCATGCCGTGCGCACGGGCAGGGAGTATTCCATGCAATCCGGGATATCTGGTATAGCGGTGGTAACCTATCGCACTGCGCCATCCAGTTGGTTCTTCGCCGAGGTCGATGGGACATGGATCTACCGTTTCGGCCCATTTAGCAGCGCGAAGGCCCTCGATGACGTCCTTACGGTGATCTACGCAACGCCGCCGCAGCGGGCCGCGATCGCGCCGGTGGGCGAGTGCGACGATGCTGTCGTGCTGCTTGCCGCCGCCGCGCTCGCAGCGCCATCGCCGCCCGGACGGAGGATGCCAGCATCGGCGGGCACGGTGACTGGGTGGCGCACCTTGCTGCACAGACTGCATTTTCGCGGCGCGCCGGAGATCGTCATCCACTGACAGTGGTGGTATATGCCCGGGCCATCGGCTTGACCGCGCCCCGGCGGCAATCTCCTCCCTGCCCTGCCGCCGTCGCGCGCCGCCGAGGCATCTGCGATCCCCCGGCGCGCTCATCCCACCCAAAAGAGATCACTCATGGCATTCGTCTTCCCCCTCTTCCTCCCCAAGACACCCCTCGCACTGCCAACTGCTATCGCTGCAGCGCTGCTGGAGCTACCCACCCCGGCCAGAGAGGTGCCAGCCGCCGCACACCGGGTGCACTGGACGCGTCCCGACCGGATGGAAACGCATATCCGAGAGCTGCATATGCAGCTCCGCATCACAATGTCGCAGCAGGATCACTGGCAGAAGATCGCGCAGGTGATGCGCGGCAACGCCGGCACGATGGCGTCGCTGCACCAGCAGCGCAGCACCGCCGCCAGGGATATGACGGCCCCCGGCGATCTCAACGCCTGCCGCACGATCGCCGAGGTGCATGCCGAAGGCATCCGCAAGCTCGCATCCGTGTTCCAGGCGCTCTACGACAGCATGTCGAAGGTGCAAAAGCAGAACGCCGATATGGTCTTCCTCAGCCGGCAGATACGGCCCGCATCCAGGCAAGGCTGACCCTGGCATGCCGCGAGCCAGCGTTGTCGATTCGCGCGTCCGGCACCGGACAGACGTTGTCGCGCCTGCGCCCTATTCCTGCGAGTGCCGTCCTTGAGGCGAGCATGCGGGGCCTGCGCGCACCGCAATCGGTCCCCCGCGTCCCATTTCTCCCGGCAGCACGAAACGGACTATCTGGCCTACAACGGCTATGCCGACCACTGGAGCGGCGCAGGCGTCCGGGACGGACTCCTCTGTCTCCAGGCGAAGTGGCAGCCGGCTACAGCGGACCGGGGCAGAGCCAGCGCGAGGGGGACGGCACGCATCTGCGCAGCGCGCAAGCCATTGCGCACTATGCCATTCATGCCTGGACGGTGACATCGGCCACATGGAAGGCTTGCTCACGGTCTCGCTCGACCTGTCCCGCGAAGTCCTAAAGGCCGCGCCGCGCTACGATGACGAAGCACCCTGGACCAGCGGCAGGAAGCCGGCATTCATCAGCACTAGTACAACATCCCGTAAATAGATTTAATAATTATCAGGCTGTAGGTACGGCTCCAGGAGCGTGACGACCACCTGGGCCATCTCGTCGAGCGAGCCTGCGCCTGGCAACGGCTCCCAACGCCCACTATGGTTGCGAAAGGCGGCGC
>NZ_JBFTNF010000091.1:0-23007 GCF_056397345.1 Cupriavidus sp. 05N38 | reverse complement strand
TTTCGGAAGATGGGCGATATGGTACAGCACCGGCCGCCAGGTCTGGAGGCGCGGGCTGGCCGGCGCGGCTGCCGGGACGCAGGGCGAGCGCCCGGGGAGCCGGGGCGCTGCCTGCGTGTCGTCTTCAGCGGAAGACCAGAACGGGGATGGTGCTGTGGGTGAGCACCTTCTGTGTTTCGCTGCCGATCAGCAGGCCGCTGATGCCGCTGCGGCCGTGCGAAGCCATGAAGATCACGTCGCAGCCCTGTTCCGTCGCGGTGGCGATGATGCCGCGGTAAGGCGCCGCGGAGACGGAGGTCACCGCGGCGCACGGCACGCCGGCCAGCGCGGCGGCCGCTTCGACGCGTGCCAGATCGCTGCGTGCCGCGGCCTCGACACGTTGCTCGAATACCGAGCGCTTCTCGTGACCGGCATCGCTGGACTGCAGAAAGGGATATTCCTCCACGCACATATAGGCGGTCAGCCTGGCGCCGGTTGCGCGGGCGAACTCGATGGCGGCGGCGACAGCCTTCTGCGAGAGCGGGGAGCCGTCGATGGGGAGCAGGATATGTTGGAACATGGGCGTGTGTATGTGTTTTGGAAAGAACGGACGACGTGGGGGTGGCCGGCTCAGGCCGAGGCCCTGCGCAGAATGCCGTAGAGCTCGTCCTTGAGCCGGAGCTTTTCCTTCTTGAGCGATTCGATGGTCACGCTGTCGGCGGGCACCAGCCTGGCTTCCATGTTCTTGATCTCCTGGTCCATGTCATTGTGGCGATGGAACAGCCTGGCGAAGTGCGCGTCCTGCGCCTTGAGCACCGAGATCAGTTCGCGGAATTCGGGAAACATGCGAGGCTCCTTCAGGTGGGAATCCGGGCTGCGCGGTGATCGGTCGGGGGTGCGACGGGCGCCGGCAGCGCATGCCCTCATTCTGCAGCGGCGGGGAGCCGCCGGCCTTGATATGGATCATGCGCCGGTAAACGCCTCGCAACAATACGTTCGCCCAAACAAAAACGCCCGCCCTGTGGAGGGCGGGCGTGGCGCTCGGCGGCGGCCGCTGGCAGGCGCTCAGGCGGCGGGCCTAGCGGGCTTGGCGTTGTCGAGCGAGTATGGCGACAGCAGGCGCACCATTTGCGCGAAGGCCTTGGGGTTGCCTGCCAGCACTTCGCCTTGCTCCAGCTGGCGGGCTTCGCCGGCGTAGTTGCCGGTCAGCCCGCCGGCCTCGGTCACCAGCAGCATGCCGGCGGCCATGTCCCAGGGCTTGAGGCCTTGCTCGAAGAAACCATCGGTGCGTCCGCACGCCACGTAGGCCAGGTCCAGCGCGGCAGCGCCCGGGCGGCGCAGGCCGGCGCAGCTGCGCGTCATCAGGGCGAACAGCTCCATGTACTGGTCCAGACCTTCCATGTCACGGTACGGGAAGCCGGTGCCGATCAGGCAGTCGGCCAGCTTGTCGCGGCGCGAGACGCGGATGCGGCGGTTGTTCAGGAAAGCCCCGGCGCCCTTGCTGGCGGTGAAGAGTTCGTCACGCGTGGGGTCGTAGACTACGGCCTGCGCGGGCACGCCCTTGTGCAACTGGGCGATGGACACGCAATACTGGGGGAAGCCGTGGATGAAATTGGTGGTGCCGTCGAGCGGATCGATGACCCAGACGTATTCGCTGGTTTCTTCGCCCTCGGCCCAGGACTGGCCGGACTCTTCCGCTAGAATGGCGTGTTCCGGGTAGGCCGTGCGGATGATCTCGATGATCGCAGCCTCGGCGGCGCGGTCGACCTCGGTGACGAAATCGTTGTGCTGCTTGCGGGAAACATGGACCCGGTCGACGTCCATCGACGCGCGGTTGATGACGGAACCTGCCTTGCGGGCCGCCTTGACGGCGATATTTAGCATCGGATGCATGAATCTCTCCAGGCCGGCCAGGAGTGCGCCGCCTGGCGCAAAAGGCCGGCGCGCTGCCCTCCGGGGGCGGCTGACAACACAACGAATTGTAGAAGAACGGGCGCGTCGCGATCGTGCGAGACGGGCGGCGCACCGAAGATGAAGCCTGGATTGTATATGAACCCGCTGAACCAGACGAGTGCCGCCGCCGGCGACGCCCCCGCCGTGCCGCGCAAGGCAGTCAATGTGACTCTCGATGCGCCCGCTGCCTTTGCCGCCGTGCGCTTCGTGCTGGTGGAGACCAGCCATCCCGGCAATGTCGGCGCGGTGGCGCGCGCGATCAAGACCATGGGTTTCGGCGCCGAGCCGGGCCGCCTGGTGCTGGTCTCGCCGCGCGAGCCGGAGGTGCGCGCGCACCCGGATGCCGTGGCCATGGCCAGCGGCGCCGACGACGTGCTGGCCGCCGCGGTGATCGTGGACGATATCGAAAGCGCGCTGTCCGGTACCGCTTATGCCGTGGCGCTGACGGCCCGCCAGCGCGAGTTCGGGCCGCCGCGCCTGCTGCCGCGCGATGCCGCCGCACAGGCCGGCCAGCGCATCGCCCTCCAGCTTGCGGCCGCCCCGGTCCCGGGCATGCCCGCGCCGGGCGCCCATGTGGCCTTCGTCTTCGGCAACGAGCGTTTCGGCCTGCCCAACGAGGCCGTGGACCGTTGCTCGGCCGTCACCCATATCCCCGCCAACCCGGCCTACACCTCGCTCAACCTGGCCCAGGCCGTGCAGCTGGTGGCCTACGAGATGCGCCTGGCGCTGCTGGAGCCGCGCGCCACGCCGCAGGCCGAGATCGGCTATGCTGGCGAACCGGCCACGGCGGAGCAGGTGGAGGCGATGTTCGGCCATCTGCAGACGGGTCTCGAAGCGATCGGCTTCCTGGACCCGGCCACGCCGAAGAAGCTGATGCCGCGCCTGCGCCGGCTGCTGGCGCGCAGCGGGCTGGAGCGCGAGGAAGTGAATATCCTGCGTGGCATCGCCAAGCACATGCTGCTGGCCTCGCAGGGCAGCGTCCCTGGCTCCCGGAGTGGGCCAGGCCAACAGGAGAAGTGAGCGGTGGCGGAGATTCCTGCCTTCTACATGCGGGGCGGCGCCAGCAAGGGTCTGTTCTTCCTGGCTGACGACCTGCCGTCCGATCCCGCCGGGCGCGATGACGTGCTGCTGCGCGTGATCGGCTCGCCCGACCCTTATGGCACGCAGGCCGACGGCCTGGGCGGAGCCACTTCCAGTGCCGGCAATGTCGTGCTGGTACGCCGTTCGCAGCATGCCGGCTGCGACGTGGACTACCTGTTCGGCGCGGTGGCAATCCGCGCGGCCCTGATCGACTGGTCGGGCCGTTGCGACGACCTGTCCGCGGCCGTCGGGCCGTTCGCGATCTGGCGCGGYTTCGTGCCGGCGCGCGACAGCATCACCACCGTGCGCATGTGGCAGCAGAACACGGGCGAAGCCATCGTGGCGCGCGTACCTTGCCGCAATGGCCATCCGCTGGAAGCCGCCGGTTTGCGCGAGGCGGGCGTGCCATTCCCTGCCGCGGAAATCGTGCTCGACTATTCGGAGTCGGACTCCATCGCCTCCGCCGCTTCCTCCGCTTCCGCCCCTGCCTCTACTTCGCAACCGCTGGAGCGCGCCCTGGTGCGCAGCAGCGCGCGGCGCCTGATGACCGGCCTGGTCCACGTGCCAGAGCGATGTTGACGACTGGCGCCGCGGGTGTCCGTGCCACGGCACGGATGCGACAGCGGCGCTTGCGCAGTCAATGTCCATGACGGCAGCAGGGCAGCAAATCTCTTACACTCCCTGCTCCCGTTCCCACCGGCCAATGACCATGCCGGCGATCGCGTTTTCCCCCGGATGGACCGGGGCGCGCGGCGCACGGCGTGGCAACACGACACGACCAAGATGTTCTCTCGTCTGAAGGAAGATATCGACGCCATCATGCGGCGCGATCCCGCCGCGCGCAGCCGTCTCGAAGTGCTGACCTGCTATCCCGGGCTGCATGCCGTGATGTTCCATCGTTGCGCGCATGCCTGCTGGAACGCCGGCTTTCACTGGCTGGGCCGGTGGATCTCGCACTGGTCGCGCTTTCTCACCGGGATCGAAATCCACCCGGGCGCCACGGTGGGGCGGCGCGTGTTCATCGACCATGGCATGGGCGTAGTGGTGGGCGAGACCGCCGAGATCGGCGACGACTGCACCATCTACCAGGGCGTGACCCTGGGCGGCACCTCGCTGTACAAGGGCGTGAAGCGGCATCCGACGCTGGGCGCCAACGTGGTGGTGAGCGCCGGGGCCAAGGTGCTGGGCGGCTACACCATCGGCGAAGGTGCGCGCATTGGCTCCAACGCCGTGGTGCTCAAGCCGGTGCCGCCGGGTGCCACCGCGGTCGGCGTGCCGGCGCGCATCATCTTGCCGGATGCGCCCAGCGACCAGCAGGGCGCCAAGCAGGAATTCTCCGCCTACGGCATCACGCCCAACGCGGACGATCCGGTTTCGCTGGCGCTCAAGAGCCTGATCGACAACGCCGCGCAGCAGCACGAGCGGCTGSAGACCGTGCTGGCGGCGCTGGACCGGCTCGGCGAGCATCTCGAGAACACGCCCAACGACCGTTTCGATGCGAGCGAGCTGCGCAAGCTGATGAAGTAGGTGATGAAGTAGGGGCTGCGGCGCCGCGGCTCAGTCCAGTTGTGGCAGCACGCTGAAGCCGCCGGCGTCGAGTTGCAGCACCGCGGCGCGCGGGCGCTTGCCGTCGAGGTCCCAGTCGGTCAGCACCCAGCGCACGCCTTCGGCGCTCTCGTGGCGGGCGGGCCGGTGGGTGTGGCCGTGCACCAGCACCGGCGCATGGCTGGCGTGCAGCAGCGCTGCCACGGCTTGCGGCGTAGTGTCGCCGTAGTCCGGCAGGGCGTCGCGGCGCGCCTGGTTGGCGCGGCCGGCCTCGCTGTCGGCGCGCAGGCGGCGCGCCACGCGCAGGCGCAGCGCCAGCGGCAGCGAGAGGAAGGCGCGCTGCACCCAGGCCTTGCGAGTCCAGTGGCGAAAGCGCATGTAGCGCTGGTCGTCCGTGCAGAGCATGTCGCCATGGCTGAGCGCCACGCGCTGGCCGGCGCAGTCGATCACGGTAGGGTCGGGCAGCAGCGTGGCCCCGGCAGCGCGCGCAAAGCGCTGCCCCAGCAGGAAATCGCGGTTGCCGTGCATCAGGTACACCTGCACGCCGTGCCCGGCCAGCTGATGCAGCCTTGCCGCGACCTGTGCGGCGAAGGGGCTGTCGGTTTCCTCGTCGCCCACCCAGAACTCGAAGAAATCCCCGAGGATGAACAAGGCGCGCGCTTGCAGTGCGGCGCGCGCGAGCACGCGCTCGAAGGACGCCAGCGTGCGCGGCATGCCCGGGGTGAGATGCAGGTCGGAAATGAACCACGCCGGCGCGGGCACCGCTAGGGCGCCGGCCGCCGGCATGGAGGGGGTCACGGTCATGTGCATGGAAAGAGAATACGGCTCGACAGCCGCGACCCGCGGGGCCCGGCGGTGCGTCCCGCCGGGGATCGCCGTGGCGTTACTCGACCACCACGGCCTTTTCGATGACCACGTCTTCGAGCGGCACGTCCTGGTGGAAGCCGGCGCTGCCGGTGCGCACGCCCTTGATCGTCTCGACCACGTCGGTGCCGTCGGTCACCTTGCCGAACACGGCGTAGCCGAAGCCTTGCGGGGTCGGCGAGGTGAAGTTGAGGAAGTCATTGTCGACCGTGTTGATGAAGAACTGCGCGGTGGCCGAGTGGGGCGCGTTGGTACGTGCCATGGCAACCGTGTAGCGGTCGTTCTTGAGGCCGTTGCCGGCTTCGTTCTCGATCGGGGCGTCGGTGCCCTTTTGCTTCATGCCGGGCTCGAAGCCGCCGCCCTGGATCATGAAGTTCTTGATCACGCGGTGGAAAACGGTGTTGTCGTAGTGGCCCTTGCGCACRTASGACAGGAAGTTTTCAACCGACTTSGGCGCCTTYTCGGCRTCGAGTTCGATGGTGATGACACCCTGGCTGGTGTGGAGTTCTACCTTGGACATTTGCTTTCCTCTGTTCGGTGATGCCTGGTGGTTGCCTGGCGTTGTGATTGCCCGGCGTTATTTGACGACCGTGGCGGACTCGATGACGATCGGCGTGGCCGGCACATTGCGCATCGGGCCATATGACGTGGTAGGCGCGCTCTTCATCTTTTCGACGGTATCCATGCCATCCACCACCTTGCCGAACACGGCGTATCCGTTTCCGTCCGGCTGCGGATAGTCGAGACTGGAATTATCCACCACATTGATGAAGAACTGGGCGGTGGCCGAGTTGGGATCGCTGGTGCGGGCCATTGCCACCGTGCCGGCCTTGTTCTTCAGGCCGTTCTGCGCTTCGAGCTGGATCGGCGCGCGCGTGGGCTTTTGCTTCATGTCGCGGTCGAAGCCGCCGCCTTGCACCATGAAGCCGTTGATGACCCGGTGGAAGATGGTGCCGCTGTAGAAGCCGCTCCTGACATATTCCATGAAGTTGGCGACGGTCTTGGGCGCGGCGTCCGGGTAGACCTCGAGCGTGAACTTGCCGGCACTGGTGACGAACTGCACCCGCTCGGTTTTGGTCTGCTGGGCCTGCGCGGCCAGCGGCGACAGCGCCAGGGCACCGGCGAACATGCCGGCAAGGACGAGGCGACGCGAAAAGATCATGCTTGGCTCCGTGGATCGGGGAAACATAGGGGCAGGGCGGCGGCGCCGCGCCTGTTGGGCCTGTCGGGCAATGTGCTACCGGGCGGGCTCGGCAGCGGCTTCGCTGGCCGGCACGGCCGCGGGGGCGCCGGCGCGGGTGGCCGGCTTGCGCGCGCTGCCGGCTGCCGCCGGCGTGGCCGTGGCGGGCACCAGTTGCTTGAGGCCGGCCGCGGCTGCCGCGTCCTTGGGGTTGCGGCGCAAGGCATCGCGGTAGGCATTTTCGGCCAGGCGGCGATAGACATCGCCGAGATTGGCATAGCCGACGGCGAAATCGGGTTTGACATCGACCGCCAGCAACAATTCCGCTTCGGCGCGCTTGAGGTCGCCACGCTTGGCGTACAGCAGCGCCAGGTTGTTGTGCGGCTCGGGCAGCTCGGGGAAGTCCTGGGCCATCGACGACAGCGCGGCGATGGCTTCATCCTCGCGCCCGGCCTGGGCCAGCGCCCAGGCGCGCTCGAAGCGCGCCTGCGCATTGCGCGGGTTGGTGGCCAGCACGCGGTCGAAGCGGTTGATCGCCTCGTCATAGCGCTTCTGCGACGCCGCCTTCTCCGCTTCGGCCATGCCCGGGTCCGCCGAACGCACGCCGCCAGGCGGCGTGGCCGGCGCGCTCAGCGAGAGCGGGCCGTTCTGCGCGCCGGCAGGCCCTGCCGCGCCAAGCAGGCCCGCCAGCATCGCCGCCAGGCCAAACGATGCGGCCGCGATGCGTCGGCGCGCGGGCTGGGATGAAGCAGATGTCAAGGTGGGCAGGAACAGGCTCATGTAAGGGCGGTCCGTTATACTCCGCGGCATTCTAGCAAAGCGCGGGCATGCCGGCCGCGTATTGACGCGCACCGCGTTTTGCCGTGGTGCGCCGCGCGGCGTGCGGCGTGCCACCGCGAATTGGCGCTTCCGGTAAGATATGGGTCGCGCCTGGATTTGCTCAGGCGCAAAATGCGGGACCCGCGGATGGCGTGACAATGTGGTGCGACGACGATGCGCTGCGCTCCCGCCGCCGCTGTCATGCCTGTTGTGTCGTTGTGCCTGTTGTACCTGTTGTGCCTGTTGTGCAGGAGACGGCGCGCCGTTGCCGCCTTGTCGTCTCGCTGCGTTTGCTTTGCCGTGTTGTGCCGTAGCTGTCGCAACCTGTCATGCCGCCGGCAGGATTTCTCTTCCATTCACCTCGCTTCATGTATCCACTGAATATCTACAACACGCTCGCGCGTGAAAAGCAGCTCTTCGTGCCAATCGAACCCGGCCGTGTACGCATGTATGTCTGCGGCATGACGGTGTACGACTATTGTCACGTTGGCCATGCGCGCGTGATGGTGGTGTTCGACATGGTGCAGCGCTGGCTGCGCACCGCCGGCTACGAGGTGACCTATGTCCAGAACATCACCGACATCGACGACAAGATCATCCGCCGCGCGGCGGAGAACGGCGAGACCATCGGCGCGCTGACGGACCGTTTCATCCGCTACATGCACGAAGATGCCGACGCGCTTGGCATCCAGCGCCCGGACCACGAGCCACGTGCCACCGACTACGTGCCGCAGATGCTTGACATCATCGGCAAGCTGGAGGCGCGCGGGCTGGCCTATCACGCCAGCGATGGCGACGTGAACTACGCGGTACGCAAGTTCCCGAACTACGGCCGCTTGTCGGGCAAGTCGCTGGAAGACCTGCGCGCGGGCGAGCGCGTGGCGACCAACGAGGCCAAGCACGATCCGCTGGACTTCGTGCTGTGGAAGTCGGCCAAGGAGAGCGAGCCCGCCGAAAGCAAGTGGGAGTCGAAGTGGGGCGCCGGCCGCCCGGGCTGGCATATCGAATGCTCGGCCATGAGCTGCGCCTTGCTCGGCGAGCATTTCGACATCCATGGCGGCGGCGCCGACCTGCAGTTCCCGCACCATGAGAACGAGATCGCGCAGTCCGAGGGGGCCAGCGGCCAGACCTTCGTCAATATGTGGATGCACAACGGATTCGTGCGCGTGAACGACGAGAAGATGTCGAAGTCGCTCGGCAACTTCTTCACCATCCGCGACGTGCTCAAGGAGTACGACGCCGAAGTGGTGCGCTTCTTCATCCTGCGTGCGCACTACCGCAGCCCGCTGAACTACAGCGATGCCCATCTCGACGACGCACGCCATTCGCTAACGCGCCTGTACACCGCGCTCAAGGATGTGCAGCCCGATGGTGAGCCGCTCGACTGGGAAGAGGCGCACGCCAGGCGCTTCGTCGAAGCCATGGGCGACGACTTCAACACCCCGATCGCCATGGCCGTGCTGTTCGACCTTGCCGGCGAAGTCAACCGCACCGGCTCGCCGCAGATGGCGCGCCAGCTCAAGGGCCTGGGTGCCACGCTGGGCCTGCTCGAGCGCGACGCGCATGCCTTCCTGCAAGGCGGCACGGCCGCCGACGGCCTGCAGCCCGGGCAGATCGAGGCGCTGATCGCCGCGCGCAAGCAAGCCAAGGCCGGCCGCGATTTCGCCGAGGCCGACCGCATCCGCGCCGAACTGCTGGCAGGCGGCGTGATCCTCGAAGACAAGCCGGGCGGTGCCACCGAGTGGAGGCGCGCTTGAACGCTGCCGTGCGCAAGACGGCGCCGCCCGCGGCGCCCGCCAAGACTGCCGCGGCCGCCAAGGCCGGGCAGCCGGCAGCGCCAAAGCCGCTCAAGGCAACTACCGCGGCCAAGACCGCAGCGAAGCCCGCAGCGAAGCCCGCCGCCAAGCCGGTGAAGGCCGCACCCAAGGCCGGCGCACGCGCGGGCAAGGTGCCCGCCTTGCCCGAGGCGCAGGCAGTGCCGCTGCCGGTCGAGACCGTGGTGGACGCGGTGCGTCCCGCGTACTGGGACGAGGCTTGCGCCGACCTGATGAAGCGCGACCGTATCCTGCGCAAGATGATCCCGACCTACGGCCCGGCGCACCTGATCTCGCGCGGCGATCCCTTCATCACGCTGGCCCGTTCCGTGGTCGGCCAGCAGATTTCGGTGAAGGCCGCGCAGACCGTGTGGGAACGGCTGGCCGCGCTCTGTCCGAAGCTCACCCCGGCGCAGATGCTCAAGGCCGGGCACGAAAACCTGGCTGCCTGCGGCCTGTCGCGGCGCAAGGCAGAGTACATCGTCGATCTCGCCGAGCACTTCAAGGCCGGCCGTGTGCATGTGGGCAACTGGGCGGAGATGGACGACGAAGCCGTCATCGCGGAGCTCACGCAGATCCGCGGCATCGGTCGCTGGACTGCCGAGATGTTTCTGATGTTCAATCTGATGCGGCCCAACGTGTTGCCGCTCGACGATGTCGGGCTGATCAACGCCATTTCGGCCAACTATTTCAGCGGCGAACCCGTCACGCGCAGCGAAGCGCGCGAGGTTGCCGCCAACTGGGAGCCCTGGCGCACCGTCGCCACCTGGTACATGTGGCGCAGCCTTGACCCGCTGCCGGTGACCTATTAGCCTGAAAGGGCACAGAATTTACGGGGAAGTGCGCGAGACTGCATCCGCAGACTTGCGGTTTTGGGGGCGAATTCCGGTAGAATCCGCCCCTTCACAGACGGGTACGTGTGATTCTCATGAAAACCACCTTCCTGGATTTTGAGCAGCCCATTGCCGAACTCGAGGCAAAGATCGAAGAACTGCGTTTTGTGCAGGACGATTCGGCTGTCGACATCTCCGAAGAAATCTCGCGGCTGGCCGGCAAGAGCCAGCAGCTGACCAAAGACATTTACGCCAACCTGACCCCATGGCAGGTGGCGCAGATCGCCCGGCATCCGCAGCGTCCCTATACGCTCGACTATGTGCGGGAGATCTTCACCGATTTCCACGAACTGCACGGCGACCGCACTTTTGCGGACGATCTCTCCATCGTGGGCGGCCTGGCCCGCTTCAACGGACAGGCGTGCATGGTGATCGGTCACCAGAAGGGCCGCGACACCAAGGAGCGCGCGCTGCGCAACTTCGGCATGCCYAAGCCCGAAGGCTACCGCAAGGCCAAGCGCCTGATGGAGCTGGCGGACAAGTTCGGCCTGCCGATCTTCACCTTCGTCGACACCCCGGGCGCGTTCCCGGGCATCGATGCGGAAGAGCGCGGCCAGTCCGAGGCCATCGGCCACAACCTGTATGTGATGGCCGGGCTCAAGGTGCCCCTGATCGCCACCATCATCGGTGAAGGCGGCTCCGGCGGCGCGCTGGCGATCGCCGTGGGCGACGTGGTGCAGATGCTGCAGTTCTCCACCTACGCCGTGATCTCGCCGGAAGGCTGTGCTTCGATCCTGTGGAAGACCGCCGAGAAGGCGCCGGAAGCTGCCGAGGCGCTCGGCCTGACCGCGCATCGCCTGAAGGCGCTCGGCCTGATCGACAAGATCGTCAGCGAGCCGCTGGGCGGCGCGCACCGCGACACCAAGGGCATGGCGGCCATGCTCAAGCGTTCACTGGCCGATTCGCTGCGCCAGTTCCAGGGCATGGGCGTGAAGGAGTTGCAGGCGCGCCGTCATGAGCGTCTGCTGGCCTATGGCAAGTTCAAGGAATCCGGCGCACCGGGCTGACCCGTCCGCCGGCTTGACCGACAAGGTCGCACAGGCTCTCCAGGCCGGTGCGGCCTTTGTTGTTTCTGGCCACGGCGGACGGGCAGGCACGGTGGCGGTGGCGCTGTCGGGCGGGCGCGACTCGGTCGCGCTGCTGCACGCGCTGCGCGCGGCGGTGTTGGCCGGCGCGCTGCCGCTGCGCGTGGCGGCGCTGCATGTGCATCATGGCCTGCAGGCGGCCGCGGACGAGTGGGACGCCTTCTGCGCTTCGCTGTGCCGCGAGTGGCAGGTCCCGTTCTTCAGCCGCCGCGTGGTGGTGAGCCAGCAGCAGGGCGAAGGCCTCGAGGCCGCCGCACGCCGCGCGCGCTATGCCGCGCTCGAGTCGATGTGCGGCGAGGCCGGCGCGGCCCTGTTGCTGTTCGCGCATCACCAGGACGATCAGGCCGAGACCGTGCTGCTGCGCCTGTTCCGCGGCAGCGGCCTGGCCGGGCTGGGCGGCATGCCGCGCCTGCGGCGCATGGGCACGAACCGGCAGATCGTGTTGCTGCGCCCCTGGCTGGACGTGGCGCGCGACGAGATCGACGCCTATTGCGTGGCCAATGCGCTGCCCTGGATCGACGATCCCTCCAATCACGATCTGCGTTTCGCCCGCAACGCGCTGCGCCAGCACATGCCGGCGCTGGCGGCGGCGTTTCCCGCCTTGCGCGCCAATGTGGCTCAGGCCGCCGCGCATCTGGCCCAGGCTGGCGAGTTGCTCGATGCGCTCGCTACGGAATGGATGGCCCCTCTGGTGCGCCCGCCGCGCGATGCCGGCACCGTGGCCGAACTCGATCTCGCCGGCCTGCGTGCGCTGTCGCCGGCGCAGGCCGATGCCGTGTTGCGCCTGTGGCTGCGCGAGCTCGGCACGCAGGCGCCATCGACCGCGCGCCTGTGCGCCATGCGCGCGCAACTGATCCGGCACGACGGCGGCGAGCCTGCCATCCATCACGAGGCGCTGGTCTTGCGGCGTTTCCAGGGGCACGTGCTGGCTTGTCGTGCCGAGGGCGATCTCTCGCCGCAGGAACTCGCCATGCAGTGGCGCGGCGAGGCGAGCCTGCCGGCGCCATGCTGGCGTGGCGAGCTGCGCTTCACGCGCGACGACACCTTCGGCGTGCCGGAGGCCGCGTTGCGCCAGCCCTTGCGGCTGGCGCAGCGGCAGGGCGGGGAGCGCATCGTGCTGCGTCCGGGCGGCCCCGCGCGCGCGCTCAAGCAGGCCTATCAGGAAGCCAGCGTGCCGGCGGCGCGGCGCGCGCGGCTGCCGCTGCTGTGGGCAGGCGATCAACTGCTGTTTGCGGCCGGCCTCGGCATGCATCGCAGGTGGCCCGGCGCGCCGGCGTCGCCGCGCTGGCGTATCGAATGGTCCGAGTGGCCCGCCGGCGTCGTGCCGGCCGGGTAGGCGCCGCAGGAATCGCTGTCGCGCCGACGCGCCGATGCCGCGCGTGCGAGCCTCGCTCCACATGATCCTGCGCCCCGTGAGGCCGCCTGCGCCTTGCCTCGGCGGAGCTCTTCGTGTATTTTCAGGGGTTTTGCACAATCGCTGGCGTCGACAAGAAGATGGCTCTCATCGTTCACAAATACGGCGGCACTTCGATGGGTTCTCCGGAACGCATCAAGAATGTCGCCAAGCGCGTTGCCAAATGGCATCGCGCCGGTCACCGCGTAGTCGTGGTGCCTTCGGCCATGTCGGGCGAGACCAATCGCCTGCTCGGTCTCGCCAAGGAGATTTCGGCACAGCCGAACCCGCGCGAACTGGATATGCTGGCCTCCACCGGCGAGCAGGCCAGCGTGGCTCTGCTGGCCATTGCGCTGCAGGTCGAGGACATCGACGCCATCAGCTACACCGGCTGGCAAGTGCCGGTGAAGACCGATTCGGCCTACACCAAGGCACGTATCGAATCGATCGATGACGAGCGCATCCTGGCCGATCTCGACGCCGGGCGCGTGGTCGTCATCACCGGGTTCCAGGGCATCGACGGCGACGGCAACATCACCACGCTCGGCCGTGGCGGCTCGGATACCTCGGCAGTGGCCATCGCCGCCGCCATCGAGGCCGACGAATGCCTGATCTACACCGACGTGGACGGCGTCTACACGACCGATCCGCGCGTGGTCGAGGACGCCCGCCGCCTGGACCAGATCACCTTCGAGGAAATGCTGGAAATGGCCAGCCTCGGTTCCAAGGTGCTGCAGATCCGTTCGGTGGAGTTCGCCGGCAAGTATCGCGTGAAGACCCGCGTGCTGTCGTCGCTGACCGACCCCCTGATGCCGCTCGAGAAGGAAATGCACTCGGGCACGCTGATCACTTTTGAGGAAGAGTCTGAAATGGAAGCAGCCGTCATCTCCGGCATCGCCTTTGCCCGTGACGAGGCCAAGATCACCGTCCTGGGCGTGCCCGACAAGCCCGGCATCGCCTACCAGATCCTGGGCCCGGTCGCCGACGCCAACATCGACGTCGACATGATCATCCAGAACCAGTCCGTCGACGGCAAGACCGACTTCACCTTCACCGTGCCGCGCGGCGAATACCAGCGCGCACTGGCGATCCTGAACGACGGCGTGAAGGGCCATATCGGCGCCGCCAGCGTATCGGGCGACCCCAAGGTATCGAAGGTATCGGTGGTCGGCGTGGGCATGCGCTCGCACGTCGGCATCGCCAGCAAGATGTTCCGCACGCTGTCCGAAGAAGGCATCAACATCCAGATGATCTCCACCTCGGAAATCAAGATCTCGGTGCTGATCGACGAGAAGTACATGGAGCTCGCCGTGCGCGCGCTGCACAAGGTGTTCGAACTGGATCAGGCGTGATCCGGCTCGGCAGGCCGCATGCGGCCCGCCGGTGATTCTGTCGGGGTGCACAAATTTTTTGTGATTGGTGATCGAAACTTCGTTGACCAAATCAAAACACCTCGATAGAATACGCGCTTCGTTGTGTGGCCTCCCTCACACAACGGCAGGTTTGGGAGACGTGGCCGAGAGGTCGAAGGCACTCCCCTGCTAAGGGAGCATCCGGGCCAAAACCTGGATCGAGGGTTCGAATCCCTCCGTCTCCGCCATTATTGGCGGCGAAACCCCGGAAGATTGCGGTCTTCCGGGGTTTTGTTTTTTGTGGGTCTGTCCGGACTGCTACACAGCCATGCGGGTGCTACACATGGACTGGTGGAGTATCCGATGGCAACCCACCTCACGACGCGGCAGTGTCTGCTATCTTCGCCGCAAAATTCCCCAAGACTTGATTCAGCAGTATGGCAGGCAAGAGATTGTCCGCAGTCTGCACACGAAAGACCGTGCCCAAGCGGAGCGACTGTTACGCCGCGCATCGGTTGAACTTGACGACGAGTTTGCACAGAGACGTGGAGAGGCAACATCGCCTTCCGTGGAGCCGACGATTGCTCCGCCCGTTGTCGCATCAGGTAGCAAGAAATCTCTCTGACTCGAAGGATGACGACGAGCATGGACGGCCAGTAGTAATCGGTCTCCGTCGCCGGCGCGTGGCCGCCGCGCTTCGCCGCGAAGGATACGAATGTCCTTGCGGGCGACCATGCCGAAGCGAACTTCTCCGTGGTCGATATCCAGGACTTCTAGCGTGACCGCGTCCCCGATCACGCAGGATTCGCCGGGACGGCGAGAGAAGGCGACCATGAGGGGACTCCAGGTGGGTAAGGTCGGCGCGCATCCGTGCTGATGGGCATCGGCTCTGGCAACGCCAAGGCGGGTAGCACTTCGCTCGTTCGATGGCACGCTGTATGGCCACGAGTGCCTGCGGGCTGTTTTCCAGCACGTCGAGCCGATCAGGCCTGCAGCGGTAGTGACGATGTCGGTGACGCTTGCCGCAGTAAGCTGCGCCAGCGAGCGGAGGCCCATCTGTTCCAGCCGGGCCACGACCGTGGAGCCTACGCCTTTCACGGCCAGTAGGGCTGCGCGTTCATTCTCAGAAAACGCCATGCAAGGTTCCGCCTTAGCCCTCATGACCTTACGCCGCGTGCGGCCATCTCTATCGTGACCAGCGGGCCCGTTTCTCCCTCGAATGCTTCTGGGGGTGGCGTAGCGGGACGTACTYTGAACAGGCGGCAGGCGGCCCACCAGCACAGGGCGGCGAACAGGTTGTAGGGGAATAGCAGCGCCCAGAAGGGAAGCATCCAGTTCTTCTTGCCTTGCATTTCACCGGGCTCGCCAGTGCGCCACGGAACGTAGTGACGTACCGCTTCACGCGGAGTCAGGCAGATATTGTTGTGAGGGATATTCCACCAGTGGGGCGCCGGAGGCAGCGGCAGATCACTCGGTCCCTGGGCCATGAAATGGCGGATGTACTCCCAAACCTGGGCAACGTGAGCGACACGTGCATCGCTGGGGTCGTTCCCATCTATCGTTATGAACATGGCCTCCGGCGCGGGCTTCGACGGAGAGGCCGGCGGTCCTTGATTGAGCATATGCAGTATCAGCGAATGGGTAACGCTAACCGCGCGTCCGGTGAATTCCATCTTTGATTGCATGCCTCCCTTGGCACTGCTCCAGTCTCCAACGAGGAGATATTTTCCTTCACGGTAATACATGTATTTATTTTGTCGGTTCCAATAAAAATTGGATCTGCTTTTTATTAAATGTATTCGTAGATAAAGAAGTGCGAATGAAAATAGAGATAGAAATAAAATGACAATGAATAATGACTTATCGAGTCGTGATTCGTACGATATGTTTTTTGCAAGGTAGTAAATTAGGAATGCGGCCGCGCATATTATTCCTGTAGCGTAAATTTTACCCATGAAGGCGGAGTCCGCTGGCCAAGGGTTTCGCAAACAGAGTACATGCCGACCCATGGCCACATACTRATCCCCAATCGCGGGAGCCGCATCCGGCTTGCTGCGAGCCGACCATAACCAGTCAATTGCCATGACCTGCCTCGTTTCGGGTCTTGTGCATCATGGCCTTATGCCGCGCGCGGCCATCTCTATCGTGACCAGCGGACCCGTTTCTCCCTCGAATGCTTCTGGGGGTGGCGTAGCGGGACGTACCTTGAACAGCCGGCAGGTGGCCCACCAGCACAGGGCGGCGAACAGGTTGTAAGGGAAGAGGGCGGCCCAAAACGGTAGCAGCCACCATTTTTTTACCTGCGCTTCGCCGGGCTCGCCTGTCCGCCAGGGGGCGTAGTGGCGCCACGATTGGGCTGGTGTCAGGCAGAGGTTGTTGTGGGGCACGTTCCACCAGTGCGGTGCGTGCGGCAACGGCAAGTTATCCGGCCCATGAGCCATGAATTGGCGGATGTATTCCCAGACCTGGGCGACAAAGATGGTGCGAGGGTCGCTGGGCTCGTTGCTATCGATGGCGATGTTGTAGTTGGGCGCCCAGGATTTTGCGATCAAGCGGGCCTGCTCGCTGCTTGGTTCGGTGCCAAAGACATTGAGCAGAAGCGAATAGCTCGTACTGAAAGATCGGCCAGAGTATTCCGTTTGGCCCAGCATACCCGCTTGCACGCGACTCCATTCGCCGACGTGCAGAAGTTTTCCTTTGCGGTAATATACTTTCTGGGTGATTCGGTTGAAATAGAAATTTGACTGTCGACTAATAAAGTTGATTCTATAGGCAAGCGATGGTAAAAATAAAAACAGCACCGGAAAGCAAACAAGAGATATCGCGATAATTGAATCTGTATTAATTTTTATTAGGTCGTCATATAGGTAATAAATAAAATAAATTACCCATGAAAAAATAGTTGTTGAGTACATCTTACCCATGAATGCCGAGTCCGCTGGCCATGGATTGCGCAGGCACAGCACCTGCCTGCCCATGGCGATGTATTGGTCACTGACGGCGGGGGCCGTCTCGGGTTTACTGTTCGGTGTCCATAACCAGGCGATTGCCATTATTTTCCATTCAGCCGAAACTGCGTGGAGACTTGTGTGCTTTCATCCATCGCATAGGGAAACCAATTGCTCGCCGACCGAAACCGATGCCGTTTCCGCTGGATATCGGCAAACGTGGACCGCCGTTGGAAGTCAGGCGCGATCATTGCGTTCCTCGTCGGCGAAGCCGCACAGCCGGTCATTCTCCGGCGGAAACTGAGGTTCCGGGTAGGTGAGGATGATGAGTTGGGGGAGTGCCATCACCGGCATGACCAGCAGCACGATGGCGAGGTCCACCCAAAGGGTGAGCGGAAGCCACCAGCGGCGGTTTGGATCGGTGAAGGAGGCGAGCACCCAGCGACCGCCGTAACGCAGCAGTACATCGCGCCAACTGCGTGGTGGCGATTCCACGGTGGGGGCCGGGAGACTCGGATCTCCTGTCATATACCGTTGCAGCCAAGCCCATCTACAATCGGTAGGGAGAACTAATACAGAGTCAATGGAAATTCTATAGTCCGCAACTATGGGAATTTTGGCCAGCTTGGGCTCTGGTGTGTTGCTTGTATATCCGATGAGGTACAAATACGGCGCGCTTCTTCCTGTTGAATAGGCGAGTGCTTGGATGTGGTTCCACTCCATAACCAAAAGTTCTTCATTGCCCTCTTCTGGGTAAGGTGAATAGTAGATTTTCTGAGTTTTTCTATTAATACGAACTCGGCTAGATCGATAGCGGAAGCGTGGTCCAATGAGTCGCGCCGATAGGAATCCGGAAAATCCAAATGCAAGGCAGGAGAGGCTGATCACAAGGAAATAAGTCGTATTATCCCGTGAGTGGCTCAGTGTCGCTCCGAGTATTAGTGTGATGCTAAGCAGCAAGCTGATCCTCAGAGTCAGCCCCTCATTGTTTCTCTGCATGGTTTCCGAGATCAATTCGATTCCGTGCTCGCTTTTCCGAAGAATGGAGATTCCCGGGATGGAATTGGGATTTATCTCGGAAGACAATAGATTGCTTGCGGATCTGAATTGACGCCATTTCCGCTGGATCTCGGCGAGCGTGGGTCGCCGTTGGAGGTCAGGCACGATGATCGCTATCCTCGTCGGCGAAGCCGCACAGGCGGTCGTTCTCCGGCGGAAACTGAGGTTCCGGGTAGGTGAGGATGATGAGTTGGGGGAGCGCCATCACCGGCATGACCAGCAGCACGATGGCGAGGTCCACCCAGAGGGTGAGCGGTAGCCACCAGCGGCGCTTTGGATCGGTGAAGGAGGCGAGCACCCAGCGACCGCCGTAACGCAGCAGTACATCGCGCCAGGTGCGTGGTGGGGACTCCACGGTGGGGGACGGGAGGTTTGGGTCTCCCGCCATATACCGTTGCAACCATGTCCACGTTGATTCATTGTGGTAGCCGATATGAGCCCCGATGATGGGGACTTTGACAAGTTCGCGTTCCGTTAGGTTTGACGTGTATCCAACAAGATATAAATAGCCTTGGCCTTTGCCTCGATAGTAATCGATGGCCAATAACTCGTCCCAATCGAGAGTCCAAAGAGAATCAGGACTTTCATCCGGATACGGGGCGAAGTAAATCCTTTTCGCCTTGCGATCGACCCGCACAGCTGAATTGCGATAGCGAAGTCGATAACTCAGCATACGTGATAAACTAATTACCAGTAGATACGCGATCGGGAGTATCGCGGCGAAACAAAACGGGAGTGGTGAATCCGTGTTTGACTGCAACAGTCCGACGCCAATGATCATAAAAGCGCCAAAAGTAATAAGCGCCCCCATGTGCCACGATATTGTTGTGTCGTTTCGCTGAAGAGTATCCGCTGTCAGTACTATGCAATGTTCGCTCGAACGAAGGATGGTAATGGTCGGTTTAACACTCGGATCGGGCTCTAGTGGTAGGGTCGTACATGCCGAGCGAAACAGGCGCCATTTCCGCTGGGCGTTGGCAAACGTAGGCCGCGCTGGGGAGGGGGGTCGTATCGTCATCTGGACACCTTGACCGGCTCAAGCAGATCGCTATCGATAGGATCGGTCAGCCAGGTGCCGCGGGTGAACTCCAGCGGCTCCCGTTGCGGCATCAAGGCCAGCATGGGCTGGTCCTTGGGATCGGGCCGATAGCAATAGTCCAGTTCGACCCGCGCGTCGGCGCGCATGCTGATGCGCCACGTCAGCACGCGGGTGCCATCGCGCACGGCATCGCTACTGGCAATCAGGCATTCGTCGTCGTAGGGGAAGCGATACTCCGGTGAGGTCACGATGGGGCCTTCCACCTGACGCAGGGGTTTTTTGCCACGGTAGACACGCAACTCTTTCTGGAAGCGTGCAGCGGCATCTGCCGTGGCCGCTACGGCGGCGGTTGCTTTGTCGGTCTCATCGCTTTGGTCTTTGATTTCCCGATAGCTGGGTAAGCTCAGCGAAATAGAGAGTGTGCCTACCCCTTCGGCGGCGACCTCGCGGTGCAGTGCTTGAGCGTCTTGCCATAGGCCATACAGGGGCAAGGCTGTTCGCCAGGCAATGTTGCCCAGGCTAAAAGGTACGGCGCTGGCAGGGCTGTCCCAATCGGCCACGACACGCACTCCGTAAATTGCGCCGTGGAAGGCCGCCAACTCGTCCTCCAGGGTCTTGAAGCGGTAGCGTGCGTCGCCTTGGCTCCAGAAACTATGAGCCAGCCAGACCTCATCGGGCTGGAACCTGGCCATGGCTGCTTGTATTGAGAAGTAGGTGACGCCGACTGTCGCCACAGCGGCCAAGATCAGCCAGCCCACAGGGCCCATAAAGCTGAGCGTGACGCCCACGGCATTTAGCAGAAGACTCGCACCGACCAACGTACCGCAACCCGCGGAGGCCATGAACATCTTGGCGGCTTCGGTATTCTGTTCACTTCCGTATGCTTTGCTAGCACGCAGGAGGTCTGCTGCAGCGCTTAAGAATGCCGCCCCCGCTCCGAACTTTGTCGCGAGAGTAYGAGCGGCGATTACCTCCTGACTACCGCGCACGACATTGAGTGCTCCGCCTTTCGCTAATCCTCTGAGTTGAAGAATGTCGCCTTTGATGTAGTAGCTGGCGCTTAGGACAGCCGAAATTGCCGCAAAAGCGGCCACTATGGATGTCGCTCGTTTGGAGGCATCACCCGATGTCATTTTCCCCTGTGCGAAATCCTTAAGCGATGACCTAAGAGACATAACTGCCGAAACTGCCGCCACTCCCGTCACCGCATACTCCCCGGCCACGATGCCCTTCTGCGTGGCGGCATAGGCTCGGCTCCCCTGCAGGCGTTGCAGGGTACGCTGGAATATATTGCCCTCCAGCCTGAACTTCTGGCCTTCGCCGGCGGGCGCGGGGCTGATGTAGTCCTTGCCGGCGCCCTTGGGTACTTCTTCATAGAGCAGCGTGGTGGCGGGCTGGCCTCGCAGTTCCCGCTTCACGGTGATGCCCCATTTCCTCAATTGCTCGGTGTTCATGTGCTGCTCGCCGCGGAACTGGGCATATTGGCGATTGGCTTCAGCGCTCGTCACGCGGTAGGTGACGACGGTGCTGCCGACACGGATCTCGGCGAACAGGCGCACGCGCCGGGCGACAAGATCTGCTTTGGCATCCGGAAGGGTCTTGTCTGCCAGGAGCGGAAGCATCAGGTTGATCAGCGCGTCGGAATGAGGTGTGGCTGGGTGGCTGATATTGAACTGGAAGATCGGGGCGAATGCCGCTACACCGGTATCCAGCGCTTGCTTCAGAATATCGGGATTGGTGAAGTTGGCGTGCAGCTCCGGTATGCCATGTGCCAGTGCCAGCCAGACCGGGCTGCTGCGATGGTCGGCCAGGACCAGATCGCGGACGCTGTCACGGCCGGCGGCGCTGTGGGTCAGGCTGCCAGCGCAGCGGGCGACGACGTTTTCATAGTCCTGGGCGTTGCGGTGGCTACCTAGGTCAAAGCAGGACAGGGCCTTGCCGAAGAGGCCATCGCTCCACCCCTTGCCGATGGCGCTACCTGCGGTCTTGACCCAGCCATCGAGGTCCGCTGCGCACTTGTCCAGGGTCTCTTGCAGCGTTTTGATCTTGCGCTGGTAGGCGAAGATGAAGGGCATGGCGTTGCCATCGATGGTGTTGGCATTGTCGCTTTCGTAGTAGCGTACGAGTCGTTGCCGCTTCAGGTAGAACTCACTGGTGGTTTGTTTTTGCACACTACTGAGGTACTGCTTGATCAGGGTGGCGCTGGTGTAGGCGTGGTTGTTGTCGATCTCATAGATTTGGCGTTCGGCTGCCGCGACGGCCGTGAGGTGGGCCAGTTCGCTGGTGATGCCGATAGGGTCCTGTAGCACCGCCGCCAAGGGCTTGACTCTCTTGTCGGAGGCACCATCTGCGCTCGGCGGCAACGCACCGTACATGCCGGTCAAGATGGATTGGTACGTCATGATGCGATCGCCCAGGGCAATCTCGCTCCAGGCACAGGGCCGGGCGCGGCCGGAGATGGCCGGCGTCACCAGTTCCGGCGTGGCTGTTGCGAGATGCACCGCGTCGAAGACATGCCGCTGTCTGGGGTCACCGGCAGGGGAGAGCTGGGTCGCTAGCTTGTCGCGGATACCATCCTTATTGGTTTCGATGCGCCAGAGTCGGGCGTGGCTCAACAGGGTTTCGCTGACCATGAGGTAGACGGTGTTGGCCACTTCTGTTTCCGGCGCCAGCAGGTAGGGTCTGGCGCCGACGGTATCGGGGCGGGCATAACGTCCGGGTGTGTCGTCGTTGGCATCCGCCTCGGTCCACCAGATGGGCGCGAAGCGCACGTCGCTGGTGACCTGGTAGTGCTGGGTCCACATGCGGCTGTTCTGGTAATAGAACAGGTAGACATAAGTGCCAGGACGCAATACACGCAGGCCATACGCCTTGCTGCCCTTTAGTTCCGGATAGCCTTTCACGCTGAGTGTCGGGAAGACTGCGGCTTCGAAGCCCTTGTCAGCGATGCCGTAGCGCAGGGGGTAGACCGGGACGCCGCGCTGGCACGACGGCGGCGAAATGGCGCAATTCCTTGGCTTCTCACTGGGATGCGCGGGTTGAAGTGCTTTTTTGAGGGGCAGGGTCACGGTGGTAATCCTCAAACTACTTTCTCGTCCTCGAAGCGCAGTTCGTTGTAGCCCTCGCCCTTGTGGGTCTGGCTTTTGATGGTCATGCGGGTCTTGTGGCGCGGCAGCGCGTAGGCCGGCAACTGGTTCGATCGGTACGTGCGGCCGGTGATGACCGGCTGGTCAGGATCGCCGTCCCAGAAGTCGACGATGACCTCCTGGCCGATGCGCGGGATGGCGGGGCCGGCGTGGGCCAGCTGCACGTCGAGACGGAAGGTCTCGGAGAGGGCTTCGTCGAAATCGAACGCGATGACTTCGAAGTCGACCCTGTCGACGACGGCGAAGGTGAAGCGCAGGGCGGACTGGCGTGGCATGGCAAGTTCCTGGCAAGGCGATATCACCCGCCGGCCGGCGTACCTGTGGCGCCGACTGGGGTGGCCGTCTATGGGCTGTCACTTGCGGGGGAGAATGCCGCAGGAAAAGGCGCGCAGGTCTCGGATGTTTCGGAAAAGCCGTGTGGAAACGGCGTCATTCCTTCGGTGCCTGATGCCGCAACGGCCCCCGTCGCGGCATCATGGCCAGTGTGGGATCGCGACGCACGTCGTCGGGCTTGGGCGTTTTCACCGGTAGTGTGGCTCTGATAGAGCGGCGTGCCGCCCAGGCGCAGGCTGGGCGGCAGCCGCTTGATGGTCTCCGCTATTCACTGTGGCGTCCCCTCTGGCTCCAGCTTGGCCGGGCCGATGGAGGCGGTGAAGAAGCAACCGCCTAAACGTGCAGATGGTGTGGTCCCCATGATGCTAGGCATCGTCGTTCACCTGCGGCGATGCCATGCCGCACAACTCGTCGATGTCCGTGGGAAAGGGCGTGTAGGGCACGTTGTACTGGATGCATGCTTCCACGCTGTCGGGAAACGCGTTGATCAGCAGCCAGCCCAGCCACAGCGGAAGGGTGATGGGC
>NZ_JBFTNF010000090.1:0-23335 GCF_056397345.1 Cupriavidus sp. 05N38 | reverse complement strand
ACAAGGAAATGGTCATGCCCGGCGACAACGTGTCGATCACCGTCAAGCTGATCGCCCCGATCGCCATGGAAGAAGGCCTGCGTTTCGCCATCCGTGAAGGCGGTCGTACCGTCGGCGCCGGCGTCGTGGCAAAGATCCTCGACTGATAAGGTCGATCAGCGGATACGGCACCAACCGGCCGTATCCGTTGCCAGAGGGGTTGGCGCCAGCGCCGACCCCAAAGTTGTTTTAGGGGTATAGCTCAACTGGCAGAGCGTCGGTCTCCAAAACCGAAGGTTGGGGGTTCGATTCCCTCTGCCCCTGCCAATTCAATCAGCCGCGTCGCGATAGAGTATCGTGACGCGGCTTAGTCTCGTTTGCGAAACATGGCCAATCCCAACGTTGAAACCGTGAACGCCTCCAGCGGCAAGTTGTTGCTGGGCGTGGCGGTGCTACTGGTGGTTGCCGGCGTCATCGGTTTCTATGCCCTGGCACAGCAGCCCTCCTATGTGCGCGGCGCCGCGCTGTTCGGCGGCATCGCACTGGGCGTGGTGGTCGCGCTGGTCTCGGCGCCGGGCAAGGACTTCATCGGATTCGCCAAGGAATCCTATCGCGAAGTCCGCAAGGTCGTTTGGCCCACCCGCAAGGAAGCTGGCCAGATGACGGGCTTGGTGTTCGTCTTCGTCGTGATCATGGCCGTGTTCTTGTGGTCTGCGGACAAGCTCATCGAGTGGGTCATCTTTTCGCTCGTGCTTGGCTGGAAATGAAGGATAGGACATGACGGATAACGCACAACAGGAAGTCCCCGCAGCGGAATCGCCTTCGTCGAAGAAGCGCTGGTACGTGGTGCACGCTTATTCCGGCATGGAAAAGAGCGTACAGCGCGCGCTGCAGGAGCGCATCGAGCGCGCCGAGATGCAGGACAAGTTCGGCCGCATCCTGGTGCCGTCGGAAGAAGTGATCGAGATCAAGGGCGGGCAGAAGTCCGTTACCGAGCGCCGTTTCTTCCCCGGCTACGTGCTGGTCGAGATGGAAATGACCGACGAAACCTGGCACCTGGTGAAGAACACCAGCAAGGTCACCGGTTTCGTGGGCGGTGCGCGCAACCGCCCGAGCCCGATTTCCCAGAAGGAAGTCGACAAGATCATGACCCAGATGCAGGAAGGGGTCGAGAAGCCGCGTCCCAAGACGCTGTTCGAAGTGGGCGAAATGGTGCGCGTCAAGGACGGCCCGTTCACCGACTTCAACGGCAATGTCGAGGAAGTGAACTACGAGAAGTCGCGCCTGCGTGTCTCGGTCACGATCTTCGGACGCGCTACCCCGGTCGAACTCGAGTTCGGCCAGGTCGAGAAGGTCTAAGGATTTTCGGCCGTCGCCGGCCCGCAAGGCAGACGACGGGCGAAAGGGCGGGTCGAGAGGCCGCGCCCAAAGAGGAGCGTGAGGTCGTGCCAGCGGCACGGCGACAGCGCGTTACGACTCAACAGGATCCTTTTCAAAAGTGAAGGATCCGGATTGGAGTAAAGATGGCCAAGAAGATCATTGGCTTTATCAAGCTGCAAATTCCGGCTGGTAAGGCAAATCCCTCCCCGCCCGTGGGCCCGGCACTGGGTCAGCGCGGTCTGAACATCATGGAGTTCTGCAAGGCGTTCAACGCGCAGACCCAAGGCATGGAACCCGGCCTGCCGGTGCCGGTGGTGATTACCGCCTTCGCCGACAAGAGCTTCACGTTCGTGATGAAGTCGCCCCCGGCGACCGTGCTGATCAAGAAGGCTGCCGGCCTGACCAAGGGTTCGGCCAAGCCGCACACCGACAAGGTCGGCAAGATCACCCGCGCCCAGGCTGAAGAAATCGCCAAGGCAAAGAACGCTGACCTGACCGCTGCCGATCTGGACGCTGCCGTGCGTACCATCGCTGGCTCGGCTCGTTCGATGGGCATCACCGTGGAGGGTCTGTAAATGGCTAAGCTTTCGAAGCGCGCAGCCGCCAACAAGGCGAAGATCGAGCGCACCAAGTTCTACCCGATCGACGAGGCCCTGGGCCTGGTGAAGGGATGCGCATCGGCCAAGTTCGACGAATCGATCGACGTGGCCGTCCAGCTCGGCATCGATGCGAAGAAGTCGGACCAGGTGGTTCGCGGTTCCGTGGTGCTGCCTGCCGGTACCGGCAAGTCGGTGCGCGTGGCTGTGTTCGCGCAAGGCGAAAAGGCTGAAGCTGCCAAGGCAGCCGGTGCCGATATCGTCGGCATGGAAGACCTGGCAGAGCAAGTCAAGGCCGGTAACCTGAACTTCGACGTGGTGATCGCCTCGCCGGACACGATGCGTATCGTTGGTACGCTGGGTCAGATCCTCGGCCCGCGCGGCCTGATGCCGAACCCGAAGGTTGGCACGGTGACTCCCGACGTGGCCCAGGCCGTGAAGAACGCCAAGGCTGGTCAGGTGCAATACCGCGTCGACAAGGCCGGTATCATCCACGCCACCATCGGCCGTCGTTCGTTCCAGGACGCCGACCTGAAGCGCAACCTGAGCGCACTGATCGAAGCGCTGGTGAAGTCGAAGCCGGCCACGAGCAAGGGCGTGTACCTGCGCAAGATCGCCGTTTCGTCCACCATGGGCGTTGGCGTGCGCGTGGAACAGGGCTCGCTGTCGGCCTGAGGCTGGCGGCAAGGCACCGGGCGGACCCGATAACGTCGCCCGGCGCAAAGAATTGAAGATCCCGGCCCCAGGCCGGGATCGTCTCCAAGCCGGCGCAGGGCCTGAACAGGCACTGTGCGGAGCAAGGAGCAAGGCTTTGGGCAGTGGTGCCCGCCGGCGCGCAAGCGCGGCAGGCATCGCTGGTTATCAAAGACCGCTGGTGGCGGGCGTGGCCGAAGTCTGGCCGGCTCGCCTTAATCGGACGGAACGTACGCGACAGGGCTCTGGCCCTGCAGCCACGTCCCCCGCCCCACCAGCGCAGATGGCGCACCCGAGGGATTGGAGAATCCGGGCAATGACCCGGGTGATTCGGGCCAATCGGACGCCGTTCGTTTGGACTGATGTGCGTGCCCCGGACGATCCGGGGGACAAGCATCGTTTTGGAGCTTAACCGTGCCACTCAATATTGAAGATAAGAAGGCCGTCGTTGCTGAGGTTTCGGCGCAAGTCGCTAAAGCTCAGACCATCGTCGTGGCCGAATATCGCGGCATTGCGGTTGGCGATCTGACCAAGCTGCGCGCCAAGGCCCGCGAGCAAGGCGTGTACCTGCGCGTTCTGAAGAACACGCTGGCCCGCCGCGCCGTGGAAGGCACGCCGTTTGCCGGCCTCGCAGAGCAAATGACCGGCCCGCTGATCTACGGTATTTCCGAAGATGCAGTGTCGTCGGCCAAGGTTCTGAACGACTTTGCCAAGACCAACGACAAGCTGGTTCTGCGTGCAGCGTCGTACGACGGCAACGTGCTCGATGCTGCTGCCGTCAAGGCACTGGCCTCGATCCCGAGCCGTGACGAACTGATTGCTCAGCTGCTTGGCGTGATGCAGGCACCGGTGTCGGGCTTCGCCCGTCTGCTGGCCGCCCTGTCCGCCAAGAAGAGCGAAGGCGCCCCTGCCGAAGGCGAAGGCGCTGCTGCCGCCGCCGAGAGCGAAGGCGCTGCTGCTTAAGGCGCAAGCCCCCGCAGCCTGGCTCATCAAGATCGCATTACCGATACCGAATCACATTTAGCAGGAGTATTCCAAATGGCAATCAGCAAAGACGACATCCTCGAAGCCGTAGGCGCGATGTCCGTAATGGAACTGAACGACCTGGTCAAGGCGTTCGAAGAAAAGTTTGGCGTGTCCGCCGCTTCGATGGCCGTGGCTGCTGCCCCGGGCGCTGGCGCTGCCGCTGTCGAAGAGCAAACCGAGTTCAACGTTATCCTGTCGGAAATCGGCGCGAACAAGGTTGGCGTGATTAAGGCTGTCCGCGAAATCACCGGCCTGGGCCTGAAGGAAGCCAAGGACCTGGTCGACGGCGCACCGAAGGCTGTCAAGGAAGGCGTGGACAAGGCTGCTGCAGCCGACGCCAAGAAGAAGCTGGAAGACGCCGGCGCAAAGGTCGAAGTCAAGTAAGCTGTGCTCGCGTGCCATTTTCCGGCACGCGAATGGGGCTGGCAAAGGGAGTTTCCCGGCGCCAGCCTTTTTGCGCTTCTGCGATGAGTGTTTTATCCGGCACCCAGAACCGCGAAGTACCGTAGGCAAGACGTCAGAAAATGGCGCAATCGATGCTTGAACGCATGGGCTCGTGCCTAAGCTTCAGCAGAGGCCAAACATCAGTGGCACACTAAGTGGTTGCTGATGTTTGTCTTCTGAACCGACTGCAGAAGACAAGTTTGGTCGGGTGTCCCCCGGGCCGGCATGGCGCATCGCGTCGTAGCTGCCGGCTCGCAGCGTGCGGACACCGTCAGCCAGAGGTTGGTAGCGGCCAACCGCCAAATCCCCTCCCAGTCGCTGAACACCTCAGGTGCTGCGCCAGGTCCAGCCAGCCCCTGCGATGATTCGGAGATCCCATGGCGTACAGCTTCACCGAAAAGAAGCGCATTCGCAAAAGTTTTGCGAAGCGCGCGACGGTTCACCAGGTTCCTTTCCTGCTTGCCACCCAGATTGAATCCTACACTCAGTTTCTGCAAGAGGATACGCCACCCTCGCGTCGCAAAACAGAGGGCCTGCAAGCGGCATTCAGCGCAATCTTCCCGATTGTGTCGCACAACGGGCTCGCCCGCATGGAGTTCGTCTCCTACCATCTTTCCAACCCGCCGTTCGACGTCAAGGAATGTCAACAGCGTGGCCTGACCTTCCACTCGGCCCTGCGCGCGAAGGTGCGCCTGATCATCAACGATCGCGAAAACCCGGGCAAGGTCAAGGAAGTAAAGGAACAGGAAGTCTACATGGGCGAAATTCCGCTCATGACGTCGACCGGTTCGTTCGTGATCAACGGTACCGAGCGCGTGATCGTCTCGCAGCTCCACCGTTCGCCGGGCGTGTTCTTCGAACACGACAAGGGCAAGACCCACAGCTCGGGCAAGCTGTTGTTCTCGGCTCGTATCATCCCCTACCGCGGTTCGTGGCTCGACTTCGAGTTCGACCCGAAGGACATCCTGTACTTCCGTGTCGACCGCCGCCGCAAGATGCCGGTGACGATCCTGCTGAAGTCGATTGGCCTGACGCCCGAACAGATCCTCGCGCATTTCTTCGTGTTCGACAACTTCACGCTGCAGTCGGAAGGCGCGCAGATGGAGTTCGTGCCCGAGCGCCTGCGCGGTGAAGTCGCGCGCTTCGACATCGCCGACAAGAACGGCCGCGTCGTGGTGGAGAAGGACAAGCGTATCAACGCCAAGCACATCCGCGACCTGGACTCGGCCGGCACCAAGCTGATCAGCGTGCCGGAAGACTACCTGCTGGGCCGCGTGCTGGCCAAGAACATCATCGACCCGGACACCGGCGAGGTGATTGCCAACGCCAACGACGAACTCACCGAGACCGTCCTGGAGAACCTGCGCGAAGCCGGCGTCAAGCAGATCCAGACGCTGTACACCAACGACCTGGACCAGGGTCCGTACATGTCGCAGACCCTGCGCGTGGACGACACCGCCGACCAGACCGCTGCGCGTATCGCCATCTACCGCATGATGCGTCCCGGCGAGCCGCCGACCGAAGACGCGGTGGAAGCCCTGTTCCAGCGCCTGTTCTACAGCGAAGAGTCGTACGACCTGTCGCGCGTTGGCCGCATGAAGGTCAACAGCCGCCTGGGCCGCCCGAGCGGCGAAGGCAGCATGGTGCTGCAGGACGAGGACATCCTCGAGACCATCAAGATCCTGGTCAACCTGCGCAACGGCAAGGGCGAGGTCGATGACATCGACCACCTGGGCAATCGTCGCGTGCGTTGCGTCGGCGAACTCGCGGAAAACCAGTTCCGCGCCGGCCTCTCGCGCGTGGAGCGCGCCGTCAAGGAACGTCTGGGCCAGGCCGAGACCGAAAACCTGATGCCGCACGACCTGATCAACTCGAAGCCGATTTCCTCGGCGATCCGCGAGTTCTTCGGTTCGTCGCAGCTGTCGCAGTTCATGGACCAGACCAACCCGCTGTCCGAGATCACGCACAAGCGCCGTGTCTCCGCACTGGGCCCGGGCGGTCTGACGCGCGAACGCGCAGGCTTCGAAGTCCGCGACGTGCACCCGACCCACTATGGCCGCGTGTGCCCGATCGAAACACCGGAAGGCCCGAACATCGGCCTGATCAACTCGCTGGCACTGTACGCCCGCCTGAACGAATACGGCTTCCTGGAAACGCCGTACCGCAAGGTCGTCGACAGCAAGCTGACCGACCAGGTCGACTACCTGTCGGCCATCGAGGAAGGCAAGTACGTGGTGGCGCAGGCCAACGCGACGGTGGACGCCGACGGCACCCTCATCGACGAACTGGTGTCGTCGCGTGAAGGCAGCGAGCGTGAAACCCGCATGGTCACGCCGGACCGCGTGCAGTACATCGACGTGGCGCCGTCGCAGATCGTCTCGGCCGCGGCATCGCTGGTGCCGTTCCTCGAGCACGATGACGCGAACCGTGCACTGATGGGCGCGAACATGCAGCGTCAGGCCGTGCCTTGCCTGCGTCCGGACAAGCCGCTGGTGGGTACCGGCATCGAGCGTACCGTCGCGGTCGACTCGGGTACCGCCGTGCAGGCCACCCGTGGCGGCGTGGTGGACTACGTCGATGCGATGCGTATCGTGATCCGTGTGAACGACGACGAAGCCGTTGCAGGCGAAGTCGGCGTGGACATCTACAACCTGATCAAGTACACGCGCTCGAACCAGAACACCAACATCAACCAGCGTCCGATGGTCAAGGTCGGTGATTTCGTCGCCCGCGGCGACGTGATCGCCGACGGCGCCTCGACCGACCTGGGCGAGCTCGCGCTCGGCCAGAACATGCTGGTGGCGTTCATGCCGTGGAACGGCTACAACTTCGAAGATTCGATCCTGATCTCCGAACGCGTGGTCGCCGAAGACCGCTATACCTCGATCCACATCGAGGAACTGTCGGTCGTCGCCCGCGACACCAAGCTGGGACCGGAAGAAATCACGCGCGACATCTCCAACCTCGCCGAAGCGCAACTGGCGCGCCTGGACGAGTCCGGCATCACCTACATCGGTGCCGAAGTGGAAGCCGGCGACGTGCTGGTCGGCAAGGTCACGCCCAAGGGCGAGACCCAGCTGACCCCGGAAGAAAAGCTGCTGCGCGCGATCTTCGGCGAGAAGGCTTCGGACGTGAAGGACACCTCGCTGCGCGTGCCGTCGGGCATGAGCGGCATCGTGATCGACGTCCAGGTCTTCACCCGCGAAGGCGTGACGCGCGACAAGCGCGCCCAGTCGATCATCGACGACGAACTCAAGCGCTACCGCCTGGACCTGAACGACCAGCTGCGTATCGTGGAAGGCGACGCCTTCCAGCGTCTGGAACGCCTGCTGCTCGACAAGACCGTCAACGGCGGCCCGAAGAAGCTGGCCAAGGGCGCCAAGCTGACCCACGAGTACCTGGCCGACCTGGACAAGTACCACTGGTTCGACATCCGCCCGGCCGACGAGGAAGTCGCTGCCCAGCTGGAAGCCGTCAAGGAAGCCATCGAGCAGAAGCGCCACGAGTTCGACCTGGCCTTCGAAGAGAAGCGCAAGAAGCTCACGCAGGGCGACGAACTGCCGCCGGGCGTGATCAAGATGGTCAAGGTGTACCTGGCCGTCAAGCGCCGCCTGCAGCCTGGCGACAAGATGGCCGGCCGTCACGGCAACAAGGGTGTGGTGTCGAAGATCGTCCCGATCGAAGACATGCCCTACATGGCTGACGGCACGCCTGCCGACATCGTGCTGAACCCGCTCGGCGTGCCGTCGCGGATGAACGTGGGCCAGATCCTGGAAACCCACCTGGGCTGGGCCGCGCGCGGCCTGGGCCTGCGTATCGGCAGCATGCTCAAGGCACAGGCCAAGGCACAGGAGCTGCGCAAGCTGCTGGCCCAGGTCTACAACGAGAGCGGCAAGCCGGAAGACCTCGACAGCCTGAGCGACGCCGAAATTCTGGAACTGGCCACCAACCTGAAGAAGGGTGTGCCGTTCGCCACGCCGGTGTTCGACGGTGCGCACGAGGACGAAATCCGCCGCATGCTGGACCTGGCTTACCCGGAAGAGATCGCCAAGGACATGGGCCTGACCGCTTCCAAGCAACAGGTCACGCTGCACGACGGCCGTACCGGCGAAGCGTTCGAGCGTCCGGTGACGCTGGGCGTGATGCACATGCTGAAGCTGCACCACTTGGTCGACGACAAGATGCATGCGCGTTCGACCGGCCCGTACTCGCTGGTGACCCAGCAGCCGCTGGGTGGTAAGGCGCAGTTCGGTGGCCAGCGTTTCGGTGAGATGGAAGTGTGGGCGCTGGAAGCTTATGGCGCCTCCTACGTGCTGCAGGAAATGCTGACGGTCAAGTCCGATGACGTGAACGGCCGGACCAAGGTCTACGAGAACATCGTCAAGGGCGAGCACTCGATCGATGCCGGCATGCCGGAATCGTTCAACGTGCTGGTGAAGGAAATCCGCTCGCTGGGTATCGACATCGATCTCGATCGCTACTGATCGAGAGCGCGCGGGAGGCCGGTCGCGGCCAGCCTCCCGCCGATTGCCCGCTACGGATTTCCCACAGAATGAATGCCGCGGGCCCGACATGACGTCGGGCTGGCGGCGAAACAAGGAGTTGCAATGAAAGCATTGCTCGATCTCTTTAAGCAGGTTCAGCAGGAAGAGCAGTTCGACGCGATCAAGATCGGCCTGGCTTCGCCGGAGAAGATCCGTTCGTGGTCGTACGGTGAAGTGAAGAAGCCGGAAACGATCAACTACCGCACGTTCAAGCCCGAGCGCGATGGCTTGTTCTGCGCCAAGATCTTTGGCCCGATCAAGGACTACGAGTGCCTGTGCGGCAAGTACAAGCGCCTCAAGCACCGTGGCGTGATCTGCGAGAAGTGCGGCGTCGAAGTGACGCTGGCCAAGGTGCGCCGCGAGCGCATGGGCCACATCGAACTGGCTGCGCCGACCGCGCACATCTGGTTCCTGAAGTCGCTGCCGTCGCGTCTGGGCATGGTGCTCGACATGACGCTGCGCGACATCGAGCGCGTGCTGTACTTCGAGGCATTCGTGGTGCTCGAGCCCGGCATGACCCCGCTCAAGAAGAGCCAGATCATGTCCGAGGACGACTACATCGCCAAGTGCGAGGAGTACGGCGAGGGCGAGTTCGTGGCCATGATGGGCGCCGAAGGCATCCGTGAACTGCTGCGTGGCATTGACATCGAAAAGCAGATCGAAACGATCCGCGCCGAGCTGCAGGCCACCGGTTCCGAAGCCAAGATCAAGAAGTTCGCCAAGCGCCTGAAGGTGCTCGAGGCGTTCCAGCGCTCAGGCATCAAGCCCGAGTGGATGATCCTGGAAGTGCTGCCGGTGCTGCCGCCCGAGCTGCGTCCGCTGGTGCCGCTGGACGGCGGCCGCTTCGCGACCTCGGACCTGAACGACCTGTATCGCCGCGTCATCAACCGTAACAACCGCCTGAAGCGCCTGCTGGAACTGAAGGCGCCCGAGATCATCGTGCGCAACGAAAAGCGCATGCTGCAGGAAGCGGTCGACTCGCTGCTGGACAACGGCCGTCGCGGCAAGGCGATGACCGGCGCCAACAAGCGTCCGCTGAAGTCCCTGGCTGAAATGATCAAGGGCAAGGGCGGCCGTTTCCGTCAGAACCTGCTGGGCAAGCGCGTCGACTACTCGGGCCGTTCGGTCATCGTGGTGGGCCCGACGCTCAAGCTGCACCAGTGCGGCCTGCCCAAGCTGATGGCGCTCGAGCTGTTCAAGCCCTTCATTTTCCACAAGCTGGAAACGATGGGCATCGCCACCACCATCAAGGCGGCGAAGAAGGAAGTGGAAAGCCAGACCGCGGTGGTGTGGGACATCCTCGAAGAGGTGATCCGCGAGCATCCGGTCATGCTGAACCGCGCGCCGACGCTGCACCGCCTGGGTATCCAGGCGTTCGAGCCGGTGCTGATCGAAGGCAAGGCCATCCAGCTGCACCCGCTCGTCTGCGCGGCGTTCAACGCCGACTTCGACGGTGACCAGATGGCTGTGCACGTCCCGCTGTCGCTGGAAGCGCAGATGGAAGCCCGCACCCTGATGCTGGCCTCCAACAACGTGCTGTTCCCGGCCAACGGCGACCCCTCGATCGTGCCGTCGCAAGACGTGGTGCTGGGTCTGTACTACACGACCCGCGACAAGATCAATGGCAAGGGCGAAGGCCTGACGTTTGCCGACATCAGCGAAGTGATCCGCGCCTACGAGAACAAGGAAGTCGAGCTGGCTTCCCGCGTGAACGTGCGTATCACCGAGTATGAGCTGGTGGACAAGGACGCCGTGGGCGATGCCCGCTTCGCGCCCAAGATCACGCTGCAGGCCACCACGGTCGGCCGCGCGATCATGTCCGAGATCCTGCCGAAGGGCCTGCCTTTCTCGGTGCTGAACAAGCCGCTGAAGAAGAAGGAAATCTCGCGCCTGATCAACACCGCGTTCCGCAAGTGCGGCCTGCGCGAAACCGTGATCTTCGCCGACAAGCTGCTGCAGTCGGGCTTCCGCCTGGCMACSCGCGCCGGTATCTCGATCGCCATCGACGACATGCTGGTGCCGCCGCAGAAGGAAAAGATCATTTCCGACGCGGCAGCCAAGGTCAAGGAATACGACAAGCAGTACATGTCGGGCCTGGTGACCGACCAGGAGCGTTACAACAACGTCGTGGACATCTGGGGCGCCGCCGGCGACCAGGTGGGCAAGGCGATGATGGAACAGCTCCAGCACGAAGACGTGGTCGACCGCGACGGCAATACCGTCAAGCAGGACTCGTTCAACTCGATCTACATGATGGCCGACTCGGGTGCGCGTGGTTCCGCTGCGCAGATCCGTCAGCTGGCCGGCATGCGGGGCCTGATGGCCAAGCCGGATGGCTCGATCATCGAAACGCCGATTACGGCGAACTTCCGTGAAGGCCTGAACGTTCTGCAGTACTTCATCTCCACCCACGGCGCCCGTAAGGGTCTGGCCGACACGGCACTGAAGACCGCCAACTCGGGTTACCTGACCCGTCGTCTGGTCGACGTGACGCAGGATCTGGTGGTGGTGGAAGACGATTGCGGCACCACCAACGGCGTGGCCATGAAGGCCCTGGTCGAAGGCGGTGAAGTGATCGAAGCCCTGCGCGACCGTATCCTCGGCCGTGTGACGGTGAGCGACGTGGTGAACCCTGAAACCCAGGAAACCGCGATCGAAACCGGCACCCTGCTGGACGAAGACCTGGTCGACATGATCGACGCCCTGGGCGTGGACGAAGTGAAGGTGCGCACCCCGCTGTCGTGCGACACGCGCTACGGCCTGTGCGGCATGTGCTATGGCCGCGACCTCGGCCGCGGCGTGCTGGTGAACTCCGGCGAAGCGGTTGGCGTGATCGCCGCCCAGTCGATCGGCGAACCGGGCACGCAGCTGACCATGCGTACGTTCCACATCGGTGGCGCGGCATCGCGTGCGGCAGTGGCATCGAGCGTGGAAGCGAAGGCAACCGGTACCGTGCGTTTCACGGCGACCATGCGTTACGTCACCAACGCGAAGGGCGAGCTGATCGTCATTTCGCGTTCGGGCGAAGCGCTGATCACCGACGACCACGGCCGCGAGCGCGAGCGCCACAAGATCCCGTACGGCGCGACGCTGCTGGTGCAGGACGGCCAGGCCATCAAGGCTGGTACGCAGCTCGCAACGTGGGACGCACTGACGCGCCCGATCGTGTCGGAGTACACCGGCACGACCAAGTTCGAGAACGTCGAAGAAGGCGTGACCGTCGCCAAGCAGATGGACGAAGTCACCGGCCTGTCGACCCTCGTGGTGATCGACGCCAAGCGCCGCACGGCTGCCACCAAGGGCCTGCGCCCGCAGGTGAAGCTGCTCGACGCGAATGGCCAGGAAGTGAAGATCCCGGGCACGGACCACTCCGTGACCATCGGCTTCCAGGTCGGCGCGCTGATTACCGTGAAGGACGGCCAGCAGGTGCACGTGGGTGAAGTGCTTGCACGTATCCCGACCGAATCGCAGAAGACCCGCGACATTACCGGGGGTCTGCCGCGCGTGGCCGAACTGTTCGAAGCGCGTTCGCCGAAGGACGCCGCCGTGCTGGCGGAAGTCACCGGCACGACTTCGTTCGGCAAGGACACCAAGGGCAAGCAACGCCTGGTGATCACGGACCTGGACGGCAACGCCCACGAGTTCCTGATCGCCAAGGAAAAGCAGGTCCTGGTGCACGATGGTCAGGTGGTGAACAAGGGCGAAATGATCGTGGAAGGTCCGGCGGACCCGCACGACATCCTGCGCCTGAAGGGCATCGAGGAACTGGCGCACTACATCGTCGACGAAGTGCAGGACGTGTACCGTCTGCAGGGCGTGAAGATCAACGACAAGCACATCGAAGTGATCGTGCGCCAGATGCTGCGCCGCGTGCAGATCTCAGATGTGGGCGACACCAAGTTCATCCCGGGTGAACAGGTGGAGCGTTCGGAACTGCTCGACGAGAACGATCGCGTGATCGCCGAAGGCAAGCGTCCGGCCACGTACGAAAACCTGCTGCTCGGTATCACCAAGGCGTCGCTGTCCACCGACAGCTTCATCTCGGCGGCATCGTTCCAGGAAACCACCCGCGTGCTGACCGAAGCCGCGATCATGGGCAAGACCGACGACCTGCGTGGTCTGAAGGAAAACGTGATCGTCGGCCGTCTGATCCCGGCCGGTACCGGCCTGGCCTACCACCGCGCCCGCAAGGCGCGCGAGGCGGCCGAGCGCGAACGCGCCCAGGCGATCTCCGACGAAGAGCAGTCGCTCTTCATCGAGCCGCCGGTGGTGCCCGCGACGACGGAAGGCGAGGGCGACGCGGTCTGATTTCCATGACCACGTTCCATCCCGCCTGCTGAGTCACAGCGCAAGGCAGCAGATGTTGAAAAAGCCCGGCTTTCGAGCCGGGCTTTTTTTCGTCCGACGTTCCCGCATCGCGCATGGGGTCTTTCGGCAGCCTTTCATCATGCTTTCGCCCGCCTTTCAGCGGCCCGGCCGGGGTGTTGTCGCGCGTTTTCGGGAATCCCGCGGGATACGGCGGGATGCAGGCAAAAGCGGTTCAATTCGAAGCATTTGTCGGAAAGTCTGCCGAATTATTGCGAATTAAGAAATTAAAGACGCAACTCATTGACTTGACCCCTTCCGGCGATGCTCCTAGCATCCAGGCCAACCGCCTGTTTTGTTCGCAGCAAGAACCGGAGTTCRACAGGCGATACAAATCATCATCTTGTGGGGACAAGCAGTGAGCAAGATCGCAGGTTTCTTTACCGAATTGATGCGCCGGTATTTGCCGGATCCTTTCGTTTTCGCCATCGCGCTGACGTTGTTGACCATGGCCATGGCGGTCCTGGTGGAAGGGCAGCCGGCCCCTGCGGTGATCCTGAGCTGGGGCAAGGGATTCTGGAACCTGCTGTCGTTCACGACGCAGATGGCGGTGATCCTGGCCATGGGCTATGTGCTCGCCACCGCGCCGCTGACCGACCGGCTGCTTGAGCGCATCGTCAGCGCTGTGCACACCCCGCGCGGCGCCGTGATCGTCGCCACCCTGGTCGGCGGCATCGGCAGCTACCTGAACTGGGGCTTCGGCCTGGTCATCGGCGGCATCATCGCCAAGAAGCTCGCCACCAAGGTGCGCGGCGTGCATTACCCGCTGATCATCGCCGCCGCATACAGCGGCTTCACCATGTACGGGCTGGGCCTGTCGGCCAGCATCCCGGTGCTGATCTCCACGCCGGGACACCCGCTCGAGAAATCGATGGGCGTGGTGCCGCTGTCCGAGACCATCTTCTCGCTGCCGATGCTGCTGACCAGCCTGGTGGTCATCGTGACCCTGCCGCTGCTCAATGCCTGGCTGCACCCGCGCAATCCCGCCGACGTGGTCGAGATCAAGCCCGAGGCCGCCGGCGGCAACGACGCTGCGCAAGGTTCCGCGCACAGCCTGGGCGTGGAGAACACGATCGCATCGAAGCTCAACAACAGCCGCATCCTGAGCCTGGCCATCGGCCTGTGCGGCGTGGGCTACGCCGCGCTGTACTTCCGCGCCGGCGGCTCGCTCGACCTGAACCTGATCAACTTCATGATCCTGTTCCTCGGGGTGCTGCTGCTGGGCACGCCGGTCAACTACGTGGCCAAGCTCAACGAAGGCATCAAGACGATTTCCGGCATCATCCTGCAATACCCGTTCTATGCCGGCATCATGGCCATCATGGCGGGCTCGGGGCTGGTGGACACGATCTCGCGCGTGTTTGTCGACATCGCCACGCCGCAGACACTGCCGTTCTGGGGCCTGATCAGCTCCTTCGTCATCAACTTCTTCGCGCCGTCCGGCGGCGGCCACTGGGTGATCCAGGGCCCGTTCATGATCGATGCGGCCAAGGCCATCGGCAGCTCGATCAGCCAGACCTCGATGTCGGTGATGCTCGGCAACGCGTGGAACGACCTGGTGCAGCCGTTCTGGATCCTGCCCGCGCTGGCGCTGTCCAAGCTCAGCCTGAAGGACGTGATGGGCTACACCGTGATCATGATGTTCTGGGTGGGCCTGGTGTATATCGGCGCCCTGCTGCTGTGGGGCACGCAGATCGGCTGAGTGCCTGCCGCGGCGTAGATCGTGATGCATTTCGCAACGAAGCAGACAAGACAGAGGAGACCATCATGCCGTTCCTGATCGAAACCTGGGACAAGCCCGCCCACCAGCACGTGCGCCAGGCCAACCGGGCATCCCACCTCGGATACCTCGAGGCCAACAAGGCGCTGCTGCTGGCGTGCGGCGCCAAGCTCAACGACGACGGCAGCGATGCCGGCGGCGGTTTCTACATCGTCGACCTGGAAACACGCGAAGCCACGCAGGCCTTCATCGACGCCGATCCCTTTGCCGCCGCCGGGCTGTTCGCCGAGGTGCGCATCACGCGCTGGCGCAAAGCCTATCTGGGCGGCGAGCGCTACATCTGAACCTGCGTCCGGGCGACGCCAGACCCGGCCCGCGCGCCGGCACGACGGCCTGCCCTGGCAGGCGCGCGCCGGTGCAATACCCGAGATCAACATGCGATGGAAGAACCGGCCGGACGGCTCCAACTGGGGCGATTTCGGCCCTGACGACCAGCTCGGTCGCCTGAACCTGATCAGCCCGGACAAGGTGCGCGACGCGGCGCGCGAGATCCGCACGGGCAACACCTTCAGCCTCTCGCTGCCGCTCGACATGCCCGGCGGCAATGCACTCAATGTGCGGCGCCATCCGCCGCAACTGCGCCCGACCTTCCGCGACGGCGTCGCCTACGTCAACTTCCCGCTGGCCAAGGTCGACGCCAGCGCCGTCGACGTGCTCAGCGACGACCAGGTCCTGCTGTCGCTGCAATATTCGACGCAGTGGGACGCGCTGGCGCATGTCGGCGCGTTGTTCGACGCCGATGGCGACGGCGTGGCCGAGCGCGTCTACTACAACGGCTTCCGCCCGAACCAGGACATCGTCGGCCCGGTCGACTATGCCGAAGCGGACGGCTTCGCCGCCCACGCATGCGGCCACGACCACAGCCATGCGCACGCGCTGGGCATCGAACGCTTTGCCGAGCACGGCGTCCAGGGCCGCGGCGTGCTGCTGGACCTGGCCGAATACCACGGGCGCGAGTTCGCCACCCTCGGCTACGACGCCCTCATGCGCGTGATCGAGGCCGACCACGTGGAGATCGGTGAGGGCGACATCCTGGTGCTGCGCACCGGTTTTGCCGAGATGGTGCTCGAAATGAACGGCACCCCCGACGCCGAGCGCCTGCACCATAGCTGCGTCGCGCTCGACGGGCGCGACGAGCGCCTGCTGCAGTGGATCACCGACAGCGGCATCGCCGCGCTGGCGGCCGACAACTATGCCGTGGAGCGCTTTCCCGCGCGCCCGGCCAGCGGCACCGCGCCGGCACTTCCCCTGCACCACCATTGCCTGTTCAAGCTCGGCCTGCCGCTGGGCGAGCTGTGGTACCTGCGCGAGCTGGCGGCATGGCTGCGCGCCAACGGCCGCACGCGCTTCTTCCTCAGCGCGCCGCCGCTGCGGTTGCCGGGCGCGCTCGGCTCGCCGCTGACGCCGGTCGCCACGGTGTGACCCTGCATTCGTCGAACGAAATACCACTTCCCGCAAAGCTCAGGAGATATTCATGTTGTTCATGGCCGAAATGACCGTCCGCATCCCGCATTCGCTCGATCCGCAATTCGTCGAGCAGCTCAAGCAGGACGAGAAGGCGCTGTCGCAGAAGCTGCAGCGCGAGGGCAAGTGGCGCCACCTGTGGCGCGTGGCCGGCCAGTATGCCAATGTCAGCATCTTCGACGTCAGGGACAACGACGAGCTGCACACGCTGCTGACTTCGCTGCCGCTCTACCCATACATGGACATTTCGGTAACGGCGCTGGCGCAGCACGGTTCGGCCATCGCGCAGAACTGAGCGGCGCCGCCACCCGTCCGCCGGACGATTCGCCGACCGATTCGCCGACCGACCGTTCCAACCCATCGATCCACCGGAGTTCCGCACCATGCCCCACGCAGATCTTTCCGACGTCCGCCTGCACTATCGCCTCGACGGCGATGCCAGCCTGCCGGTGCTCGTCCTGTCCAACTCGCTCGGCACCAGTCTCGACATGTGGCAGCCACAGGTGGCGGCGTTCTCGCAGCGCTACCGCCTGTTGCGCTATGACACGCGCGGCCATGGCGCGTCCTCGGTCACGCCCGGGCCTTACACCATCGCGCAACTGGGCCAGGATGTGACCGGCCTGCTGGACCACCTGCAGATCGAGCGCGCGCATTTCTGCGGCCTGTCGATGGGCGGCATCACCGGCATGTGGCTGGGCGTGCACCAGCCGCAGCGCATCGACCGCCTGGTGCTGTGCAATACGGCGGCCTACATCGGCCCGCCGGAGAACTGGACCAACCGCGCGGCGGCGGTCGAGCGCGACGGCGTGGCGTCGATCGCCGCGGCGGTCGTCGATAAATGGCTCACCCCCGGGTTTGCCGCGCAGCAGCCCGCGCTGGTGGCGTCGCTGCAGGCCATGCTGGGCGCGACCGACGCGGCCGGCTACGCCGCCAACTGCCGCGCGGTGCGCGATTCGGACCTGCGCGAGGCCATCCAGGCCATCGCGCGCCCGACGCTGGTGATCGCCGGTGCCAACGACCTGCCCACGCCGCCGCGCGATGGCGCCTTCCTGGCGCAGGCCATCCCCGGTGCGCGCTATGTCGAGCTGGAGCCGGCGGCGCACCTGTCCAACCTGGAGCAGGCCGAGCCGTTCACCAGGGCCGTGCTGGATTTCCTGCAGGGCTGATGCGGCGGGAGGCGGGCCGGCAGGCTTGCCGCTGCCCCCGCCGTCTCCCCGCGGCCATCCGCGCGAATGCGCAACGGTCGGAAACGTTTGTACCGTGCCCTTAGTGGTATGGTTACGCCTTTCCCGGCTAGCCGGGGCTTTTCTGGCTTCACCGCTTTCGTTTCCCTATGTCGCGCGCGCTGGCGATTCTCAAGGATGTATTCGGGTACCACGCCTTCCGCGGCCGGCAGGCCGAGATCATCGACCATGTGGCCGAGGGCGGCGACTGCCTGGTACTGATGCCGACCGGCGGCGGCAAGTCGCTGTGCTACCAGATTCCCGCACTGCTGCGGCAGCGCGCGGGGCAGGGCACCGGCATCGTGGTGTCGCCGCTGATCGCGCTGATGCAGGACCAGGTCGCCGCGTTGTCCGAGGCGGGCGTGCGCGCTGCCGTGCTGAACTCGACACTCAGCGGGGCCGAGGCCGCCGCGGTGGAGCGCGACCTGCTCGCCGGCCGCCTCGAGATCCTCTATGTGGCGCCCGAGCGGCTGATGACGCCGCGCTTCCAGGACCTGCTCGAGCGTACCCGTATCGGCGTATTCGCCATCGACGAGGCGCACTGCGTGTCGCAGTGGGGGCATGATTTCCGCCCGGAATATATCCAGTTGTCGGTGCTGCACGAGCGCTTTCCGTACGTGCCGCGCATCGCGCTCACCGCCACCGCGGACTCGGTCACGCGCGAGGAAATCGTCGAGCGCCTGGCGCTGCATGACGCGCGCGTCTTCGTCTCCAGCTTCGACCGCCCCAATATCCGCTACCGCATCGTCGAGAAGGACAACGCGCGCCAGCAGCTGCTGTCCTTTATCAAGGCCGAGCATCTGGCGGCGGACGGCACCCACGACAGCGGCATCGTCTACTGCCTGTCGCGCAAGAAGGTCGAGGACACGGCCAGCTGGCTGAGCAGTCACGGTCTCAACGCGCTGGCATACCACGCCGGCATGGACGCTGGCGTGCGCCAGCATCACCAGGCCCGTTTCCGCGAGGAAGAGGGCGTGATCATGGTCGCCACCATCGCCTTCGGCATGGGCATCGACAAGCCCGACGTGCGCTTCGTCGCCCACCTGGACCTGCCCAAGAGCATGGAAGGCTACTACCAGGAAACCGGGCGCGCCGGCCGCGACGGGCTGCCCGCCAGCGCGTGGATGGCCTATGGCCTGGGCGACGTGGTCCAGCAAAAGCGCATGATCGACGAGTCGGAGGCCGACGAGGCCCACAAGCGCGTCTCCTCGGCCAAGCTCGATGCCCTGCTGGGACTATGCGAAACCGCGGGCTGCCGGCGCGTGCGCATCCTGGCGTACTTCGACGAGGCCAGCGAGCCATGCGGCAACTGCGACACCTGCCTGGAGCCGCCCGCAACCTGGGACGGCACGCGCGAGGCGCAGATGGCGCTGTCCTGCGTCTATCGCACGGCGCAGGCCAGCCGCGTGCATTTCGGCGCGACCCACCTGGTCGACGTGCTGCGCGGCAACGCATCCGAGAAAGTGCGCCAGTGGGGGCATGACAAGGTGTCGACGTTCGGCATCGGCGCCGAGCGCACGGTCTCGGAATGGCACGCGGTCTTCCGCCAGCTGATCGCCCACGGCCTGCTGGTGATCGACCACGGCGGGCATGGCGCGCTGCTGCTGGGCGAGTCTGCCCGCGCCGTGCTCAAGGGCGAGATGCAGATCACGCTGCGCCGGCAGGCCAGCAAGCCTGGCCGCAGCGGCGAGCGCGCCGCGCGCGGCGGCGGCACGCGCACCGACCACACCGCGGACATGGATGCCGATGCGCTCGCCAACTGGGAGGCGCTGCGCAAGTGGCGCACCGAGACCGCGCGCGAACATGGCGTGCCGGCCTATGTGATCTTCCACGACGCCACGCTGGCCGAACTGGCGCGCAGCGCGCCGGACTCGCTGGTCGCGCTGGCCGAGGTGCCCGGCATCGGCGCGGCCAAGCTCGAGCGCTATGGCGACGCCCTCCTGGAGGCGCTGGGCTCGGTCTAGCAGGGCAGGCGGCGCCAAGGTATACGTATACGAAAGCGGCTTGACCGTTTACGGATCCCCTGCTAGCATGTCAGATTCGAGTTTTTGGCTTTGGATTTCGCTCGCCTGTCGGATTTGTGGCCTTCGGTTCGCAATCGGCAAGCCTGCCGGGGGATCAACGATGTTCCCGGCGGTGTGGTCGCAGTGGGATCCCTGGCGAGCTCGCGCTCTTTGGCCGTCTGTACTTCCACAGGTCCCGTCTCAAGAGCGCCCGCTCACTTTTCCCGCCCAAAACCCGTCGTTGCCCTTCCGGCCCATTGCTTGTGGCGGAGGGGTGTTTTTCCGTAAAACCAAGCTGGATTGAACAATGCCAACTATCAACCAACTGGTTCGCAAGCCGCGCGTCTCTGAAGTCGTCAAGAGCAAGAGCCCGGCGCTTGAGAACTGCCCCCAGCGTCGCGGCGTGTGCACCCGTGTGTACACCACGACGCCGAAGAAGCCGAACTCGGCACTGCGTAAGGTCGCCAAGGTGCGCCTGACCAACGGTTTCGAGGTTATCTCGTACATCGGCGGTGAAGGCCACAACCTGCAAGAACACTCGGTCGTGCTGATCCGCGGCGGCCGTGTGAAGGACTTGCCGGGTGTGCGTTACCACATCGTCCGTGGCTCGCTCGACCTGCAAGGCGTGAAGGATCGCCGCCAGGCTCGTTCGAAGTACGGCGCGAAGCGTCCGAAGGCTGCCTGAGGCTAACGCCAGGCAAGCAGGGCGAACAGCCCGAAGCAACAACCGATGGCCTGTGGCGATTGCGTCATGGTGCTGTCACCAGGCGGCGGTACAACGGAGCGTTTTTCGCGCCGTGCCGTCGAGTAAGTGGTCACCCGGCGAATTTGCCTGAATGGAAAGGCAAGCTAGTTGGTGGCCGGAGAGCGGGAAATTTGTGCCGCGCTCTCAACTGAATCTAAAGGAAAAAAGATGCCACGTCGTCGTGAAGTCCCCAAGCGGGAAATTCTGCCTGATCCGAAGTTCGGTAACGTTGAAGTTGCCAAGTTCATGAACGTGCTGATGCTGGACGGCAAGAAGTCGGTTGCCGAACGTATCGTCTACGGCGCGTTCGACCAGATCGAGAAGAAGGCAGGCAAGGCCCCCGTCGAAGTGTTTTCCGTTGCCATCAACAACGTGAAGCCGGTGGTCGAAGTGAAGAGCCGTCGCGTGGGCGGCGCCAACTATCAGGTTCCGGTCGAAGTCCGTCCGTCGCGTCGTTTGGCATTGGCGATGCGTTGGCTGCGCGAGGCCGCGAAAAAACGCAGCGAGAAGTCGATGGCGCTGCGCCTGGCAGGTGAGCTGCTGGAAGCATCGGAAGGCCGCGGCGGCGCAATGAAGAAGCGCGACGAAGTGCACCGCATGGCCGAAGCCAACAAGGCGTTCTCGCACTTCCGCTTCTAAAGCGCGCGGGTTACGTCGTTGGTTGCCGGGCGGGCTGTGTCATGACACGCTCGCCCGTTTGTGTTACGGGTGCTGGCAATGAGATGTCGGCGCCTCACGGACGAATAGAGGATTAAAGTGGCTCGTAAGACTCCCATTGAGCGCTACCGCAACATCGGTATCTCGGCTCACATTGACGCGGGTAAAACCACCACGACCGAACGTATCCTGTTCTACACCGGTGTGAACCACAAGATCGGTGAAGTGCATGATGGCGCAGCCACCATGGACTGGATGGAGCAGGAGCAGGAGCGTGGCATCACCATCACCTCCGCTGCCACCACCGCCTTCTGGAAGGGCATGGCGGGCAACTACCCCGAACACCGCTTCAACATCATCGACACCCCGGGCCACGTGGACTTCACCATCGAGGTGGAGCGCTCCATGCGCGTGCTGGACGGCGCGTGCATGGTGTACTGCGCAGTGGGTGGCGTGCAGCCGCAGTCGGAAACCGTCTGGCGTCAGGCCAACAAGTACGGCGTGCCGCGTCTGGCATTCGTCAACAAGATGGACCGTACCGGCGCGAACTTCTTCAAGGTCTACGACCAGCTGAAGACCCGCCTGAAGGCCAACCCGGTGCCCGTCGTGGTGCCGATCGGCGCTGAAGACGGCTTCCAGGGCGTCGTCGATCTGCTGGAAATGAAGGCGATCGTTTGGGACGAAGCCAGCCAAGGCGTGAAGTTCGAATACCAGGACATCCCGGCTGAGCTGCAAGCCACCGCTGAAGAATGGCGCGAGAAGATGGTCGAGTCCGCCGCCGAAGCCAGCGAAGAGCTGATGGAAAAGTACCTGGGCGGCGAAGAGCTGACCCGCGCCGAGATCGTCAAGGCGTTGCGTGACCGTACCATCGCCTGCGAAATCCAGCCGATGCTGTGCGGCACCGCGTTCAAGAACAAGGGCGTGCAGCGTATGCTCGACGCCGTGATCGACTTCCTGCCGTCGCCGGTCGATATCCCGCCGGTCAAGGGCGTGGACGAAAGCAACGACGAGAAGAAGCTCGAGCGCAAGGCTGACGACAGCGAGAAGTTCTCGGCGCTGGCGTTCAAGATCATGACCGACCCGTTCGTCGGCCAACTGATCTTCTTCCGCGTGTATTCGGGCAAGATCAATTCGGGCGACACCGTGTACAACCCGGTGAAGCAGAAGAAGGAGCGTCTGGGCCGTATTCTGCAGATGCACGCCAACCAGCGCGAAGAAATCAAGGAAGTGCTGGCCGGCGACATCGCTGCTGCGGTGGGCCTGAAGGATGCCACCACGGGCGATACGCTGTGCGATCCGGCTGCCCCGATCGTGCTCGAGCGCATGGTGTTCCCGGAGCCGGTGATCTCGCAGGCTGTCGAGCCGAAGACCAAGGCTGACCAGGAAAAGATGGGCATCGCCCTGAACCGCCTGGCCGCTGAAGATCCGTCGTTCCGCGTGCGTACCGATGAAGAATCGGGTCAGACCATCATTTCGGGCATGGGCGAGCTCCACCTCGAAATTCTGGTCGACCGCATGAAGCGCGAATTCGGTGTGGAAGCCAACATCGGCGCGCCGCAGGTGGCCTACCGCGAAACCATTCGCAAGAAGGCCGAAGACGTCGAAGGCAAGTTCGTCAAGCAGTCGGGCGGCCGCGGCCAGTACGGTCACGCTGTGATCACGCTGGAACCGCAAGAGCCGGGCAAGGGCTTCGAGTTCATCGACGCCATCAAGGGCGGTGTGATTCCTCGCGAATACATCCCGGCGGTCGAGAAGGGTATCGTCGACACGCTGCCGGCCGGTATCCTGGCTGGCTTCCCTGTGGTGGACGTGAAGGTCACGCTGACCTTCGGTTCGTACCACGACGTGGACTCGAACGAAAACGCGTTCCGCATGGCCGGCTCGATGGCTTTCAAGGACGCCATGCGCAAGGCCAGCCCGGTTCTGCTCGAGCCGATGATGGCCGTGGAAGTGGAAACGCCGGAAGACTACACGGGTACCGTGATGGGCGACTTGTCGTCCCGCCGCGGCATCGTGCAGGGCATGGACGACATGGTGGGCGGCAGCAAGATCATCAAGGCCGAAGTCCCGCTGTCGGAAATGTTCGGTTATTCGACGTCGCTGCGCTCGGCCACGCAAGGCCGCGCCACGTACACCATGGAATTCAAGCACTACGCTGAGGCACCGAAGAACATCGCCGAAGCCGTGATGGCGGCCAAGGGCAAGTAAGTAAAGCTTAACCGCCGCGCGCGACCCGCGCGGCGGTGCAATGAACTGTATAAAAGACTGCATTCCATTAGGAGCTGAAAAATGGCAAAGGAAAAGTTCGAGCGGACCAAGCCGCACGTGAACGTTGGTACGATCGGTCACGTTGACCATGGCAAGACCACGCTGACGGCAGCGATCGCCACGGTGCTGGCAGCAAAGTTTGGCGGCTCGGCCAAGAAGTACGACGAA
>NZ_JBFTNF010000089.1:0-24628 GCF_056397345.1 Cupriavidus sp. 05N38 | reverse complement strand
GGCTGGCGGCGTGCTACGAGCGCTTTACGGAGGGGTGGCGCACATCCGACCTCGCCGAGGCGGCCGCCTTGCTCGGCAGGCCACTCGCAGGCCACGCAAATGGCGCCGGTCTCCTGCAGGGTTGATGCGTCAGCGGATTTTGACAGGGATCGCCTGTTTCTGGCAGACGGTACGCGCCCCTGCCCCCTATCCTTCTACGACCTCGAACCAGCGCCGCAACGCTGTCAAAAGATGGGCGCAATGCGGCAGGAGTCGTCGCCATGCACATTGCCCTTCTTGCACTGCCCGGGGTCCAGATGCTCGACCTCGCGGGCCCAATGGACGTATTCAGCGAGGCTTGCCGTCAACTCGGCGATCCCGGCGCATACACGCTGCAACTGCTATCACCAGACACGGCACCGATCGCCGCGTCAAACGGCGTACGCTTCCTGCCCGACGCCTCGCTCGAGCAAGCGCGGCACGACATCGATACGCTGCTGGTGGCCGGCGGGCCGCATATCGCAGCGTACGAGGAGGACGGCCCGCTGATCGATTGGCTGGCCCGGCAGGCTACCCAGGTCAGGCGCCTGGGCTCGTTCTACGCTGGCGCCTTCCTGCTGGCGCGGGCGCGCCTGCTGGCAGGCCGACGCGCGACCACGCACTGGCGAACCTGCGCGCGCCTCGCGATGGCTTATCCGGACATCCGTATCGAGCCGGACCATATTTATGTGAAGGACGGCCCGGTCTACACCTCGGCCGGCGTCACGGCGGGCATGGATCTGGCGCTCGCCATGGTCGAGGAAGATTTCGGCAACGGCCTGGCATTGCAGGTGGCGCAAGAGCTTGTGATGTACCTTAAGCGCGCCGGGGCGCAACCCCAACTGAGTCTCCAGCTTGCGGTCCAATCCAGCGAGCAGAATGCGATGCGCGATATCCAGGAATGGATCCTCGACGACGTGGCACGCGACCTGACCGTGGAGGCGCTCGCCCAACGGGCGGGCATGAGCGTGCGCAACTTCTCGCGACTGTTCAAGCGCGAGACGCTGACAACGCCAGCCGACTTTGTCGAGCTCGCCCGCGTGGACATGGCGAGGCGCCTGCTGGTGCAGAGTGGCACGCCTCTCAAGAGGATCGCCTACCAATGCGGTTTCAACGGGCAGAACGGACTGCGCCGCGCATTTGTGCGCCGCCTTTCCCTGAGCCCGATCGCCTATCGGCAACTTCACCGCAGCAGCGCCCCCGCTGCGCTGTTCCGGTCAGTTGGACCGCCCGCGTCAGCCCAGCCGTGGTGACCATTGGCAGATAGCTCCCACGTGACCTCGATGGCTTTCGTCCTTCGCGCGGCCCCCGGTCGGGCCGTCTTCTTCCTGGGCGAGACGGATTCGTCTTGTGGCTCCCAAGTCCACCACGTTGGCTGAAACTGACACATCGCCCTCCTTTCGGACTTCCAATCCCGCTTCCATAATCCTTTCAACGCAATCCCGGGCCGCCCCATCACACGAGGTGGCCGGATGTTCAAGGACGCAGAGGACATCATGAATATCGCCTCCACGACCGTAGCCCCCACGCATCATCAGCGCAGCTCGGTCAAGCATCTTCACGTCAACCTGTTCGGTGCCGTCATGGGCCTGTCCGGCCTGTCCCTGGCATGGCGCGGTGCCCATAAGGTCTTTGGTGCCGACCTGTTCGTCGCCGACGCTGTCGGCGTCGTGGCCATGGCCACTTTCCTGGCGCTCACCGCCGGCTACCTCGCCAAGTGGCGGCTCTATCCCGCAGCCGTGAAGGCGGAGTTCAACCATCCGATCGCCGGCAACTTCTTCGGCACCGTGACCATTGCCATCCTGCTGCTGTCGTCGATCGTCGGCACCTACAGCGAAGGCCTCGGACAGATTGTCTGGACGATCGGCACCGTCCTCACCATCGCGTTCACGTTCGTCATTGCCGGTCGCCTGCTCCGTGGCAGCGAGGATCCGGCGCACGCCGCGCCGGCATGGCTGATTCCGGGTGTCGCGACGCTGGACATCGCCGTCGCCGGCGGCACCATGCCGATGGCGTGGGCGCATGAAGTCAACATGTTTGCCATTGCCGTGGGCACGATGGTGGCACTGGTGTTCTTCACCATGATCTTTTCCCGCGTGGTCCATCACGAGCCGCTTCCCAGCGGCATGGTCCCCTCGCTGATGATCATGATCGCGCCCTTCGAAGTGGGTTTCCTTGCCTATGTCAACATCACCGGGCACGTCGACATGTTCGCGGGCCTGCTGTTCTACTTCGGCTTGTTCCTGTTCATCGCGCTGTCGTTCAAGGTGTTCCGCCGCTCCATTCCGTTCGCGGCGTCGTGGTGGGCAATCAGCTTCCCCATGGCGGCCCTGGCCAATGCCGCCCTGAAATATGCCCTCTACGCCGACACGTGGGTGCTCACGTCCCTGGCCGGTCTTATCCTCTTCCTGCTCAGCACCGTGATCCTCGTGCTRCTGGTACGGACGCTGTACAGGCTGTTCACGCACCGGCTGCTGGTGGGTTGACGCGCACCCTTTGCGCTGAACGGGCCCCCCGTGGGCCCCGTTTACGACTGCGTTCTGTCATGGGCAGATACCTCGTGGAATCCGGCAAGCGGAGAAACCAGTTCCGCTGCCACCCCTAGGAACAGCAGCGCGGACTTGATCGCAAGGGCGCAGCTGACCGCGGATGACGACATGACCTGGATGCGCGCCAGGCAATCGTCCGCATCGCATTGCAGTGGCAAGGCGATCATGTTGTCCAAGGCGAACGCCAGGCCGATGCGCGTCATTGCCTCCTGCGTCCGCCGGAACCGGCCAGTCCTGCTAACGCGCACGGTGCTAACGCGCGCCAGCGACGCGGGGTCGATGCGAATAGCGACCTCCATGGGTGGAGATATCCCAGCGTTTTGCATTGCCGTCCTCCCACTCAAGCCGCGAAGCGCCCGCGGATAAAGTCGGCGCCTTCCTGCAAGGCCTGACGCGCTTCGGGCAAGATGCCATGCCACATGTGCCAGGCGTGGAACATGGCGGGCCACGCCCGGAGCCCGATGTCGACGCCAGCCACTGCCGCACGCGCGGCAAGCCGCGTCGCATCGTCCAGCAAGATCTCGTCTCCGCCCACGTGAATCAGTATCGGTGGCAAGCCACCAAGGTCACCAAACACCGGCGACGCCAGTGGATGCCGCGGATCGTGTTCTTCCTGCAGGTAGCTTCGCGCAAAGAATCGCAGGGCGTCCAGCGAGATGCGCGCGTCCACGAGCGCCTTGGTGCGGATCGTGTCGCCGCTGAGCGTCAGGTCCGTCCACGGAGACATCAGGAAAGCCCCCTTGGGCAGTGGCATGTCGTGAAGCTTGCACATCAGCATCAGCGCCACGGCAAGTCCGCCTCCTGCCGAATCGCCCGCCAGGACAATAGCGGGATCTTCGCCGAGCCGGTCATGCAACCACTTGTAAGCCTCGTATGCAGCGTGCAAAGCGTGTGGGAAAGGATGCTCTGGCGCCCGGTGATAATCGAGCGCAAAGACATCACGATGCGTTTCGCGCGATAGCGCGGCAGTCATCGTCCGGTACTGGCAAGGGGTATGAAGGACGTACCCTCCGCCGTGGAGATAGAGGATCGCCTGATTGCTCGCCGAGCCCGGCGAGATGGTCCACAGTCCGGGAACATCGCTGCCCTCGACAAAGCGGACGCCAGCCGGAATGGGAAGCGCGTCGTACAGGGCATCGGCGTGCTCGCGCATGTGCGACAACGAGGCATCCTCCGGCAGTCGTGCCCTGTCGTCCCAGAGGCGCTGAATGATCTCCTCCCGTTGCTGCGAGGCCATGCCATACTCCATGCGTGTCAGACGATGAACCGAGCATAGACAGGCATCGCCCAGGCCGTCTGCCAAGTCGGCAGCAGCTTCGGCCAGCCCGCCTCGCTGGCCGCCTCGTTGGCCGCCTTTGACACAAGCATGGCGCTTTTCCGCCTCTACGCCCTGCCTGCACTCTCTACGGCAACGGCCCCTCCCTCCAATGGGTATGAGGTCATCGCGGCTTTCTCCTACTGCGCGGCACGACTGTGCGCGATTGAAGAGCGCCACGCGCCGTGACCCTCCAGCTTTGGCGACGACGACGACGGCGGCATGAGGCAAGCGCACTTTATCTGCCGCGGCGCTGGCCGCGAGGCAGTTCTTCTGCGATCCGGCGCAACGCGTGCCGAGGCAGCCCGCCGCGTCTTGGCCACCCGCCTCAGGCCCCGCCGACCGATTCGATGGCCGCCGCCAGCCTGGCCACCGCCGGAGCGATCTCCTCCTCGCTGACCCCACCGTAGCCCAGCACCAGGCCGTTCTGCGAGCGCCGGGGGTCCGCGTAGTAGGACGACAGCGGGCGCGCCACGATCCCGTGGGCAAGCGCGGCGCGCGATACCAGGTGATCCTCCGCGCGGCGCAGGAGGACGGTCAGGTGCAGCCCGGTGTCGGTGCCGACGATATCGATCTCGCCGTCAAGCCGTCGCTGCAATTCCCGCGTGAGAAGCGCCTGGCGCTCGCCATAGATCTTGCGCATGCGCCGGATATGGGCGGCGTAGTGCCCGTCCGCGATAAACAGTGCCAGCGCGGTCTGGATCTGCAGCTGCCCGCCGCGATACAACTCGGAGTGTGCTACGGCGAAGGCATCCACCAGTGACGGCGGCAGGATCAGGAAGCCGAGCCGCAGGCCGGGGTACAGCACCTTGGAGAAGCTGCCCACATAGATGGTGTTGCGATGGGGATCGAGGCCCTGCAGCGATGGCTGGGGCGCGCCGTGGTAACGGAACTCGCTGTCGTAGTCGTCCTCGATGATCCAGGCGCCGTAGCGATGCGCCAGCTCCGTGAGCAAGCGACGGCGTGCCAGGCTCATTACCACGCCGCTGGGGTACTGGTGCGACGGGGTGACGAAGATGAGCCTGGGCGCGGTCTGCGGCGCAACCGGGGGCTGCATGCCCTGCGCGTCCACCGGCACCGCCTCGACCTTCAGGCCGGCGGCGCGAAACACGCTGCGCGCGCCCCAGTAGCCTGGGTCTTCCACCCACACCACATCGCCCGGATCGGCGAGCAAGCGGGCGCACAGGTCGATGGCCTGGTGGCTGCCCTGCGTCACCACGATCTGCTCGGGCGAGCAGTCGACGCCGCGTGCGAGCGCCAGGTATTGCGCCAGCGCGCGCTTGAGCGGCGGGCAGCCGTGCCGCGTGCCATAGCCCAGTTGTTCCTGGCAGGCGGTTTTCCAGACCTGGGTGATSAGSCGCTGCCATGTCGCSCGYGGRAAYTGCCTGACRTCCGGAATGCCSAGCACGAACGAGCCCACCTGCCGGTCCGATGCGCCGGCGCCATCGAGCAGTTCGCGGGCTCTTGCGGACAGGCGCGATTCCTCGCGCGGCGGCGCGATCTCGCTCGCCTGGCTCAAGCCGAACACACTCTCGCGCAGCGCGGGATCGGGCGGTGCCTTGCCGACGTAGGTGCCACTGCCGCCCTGTGTCAGCGTATAGCCCTCTTCGGTGAGGCGCTCATACGCATACAGGACGGTGTTGCGGGCGATGCTCAGGCCTTTGGCAACCTCGCGCGTCGGCGGCAGGCGCGTACCGGCCGACAACTGGCCGGCCAGGATCGCGCCGCGGATGTCGTCAAACAACTGCCGGTTCAAGGGGAGGCCCGATCGGTCGGGTTGCGCCCAGTGACTGCGCCCGAGAAGCCAGTCGATCAGTGGCGTCTCTTTCAAAGTCTTCGCTCCCTCTGCTCGTTGAGTCCTGACTCTTGGCTAGTGACATCTTGGTGCGTGCTGGACGTCTGTAACGTACGCTACAAGAAAAGCTGAGAACTGAGCCGAGTGTTTCACCAACAAACAATACACGCAGCGTCCGCCAGGCGAAACTGAGGGTTTTTACTCGGTCTTTGCCGAACTGCCCAATGATATTCTCCGATTTGTTTCACGCGCTGTAACGTTTATTACGCAACACTGCCCCACTGCATGGTGGCAAGGCAGTCCCTTCCGGAGAGCGGCTTGGCCAGGTTATCAATCAGGGAAATGCTGGCGGACCAGGCCGCCGGCTTCACCACGTCGGAGCTGAAGGTGGTGGAAACGCTGCTCGCCAGCTACCCGAGTGCCGCGCTGACGTCCATCTCGAACCTCGCGGGTCAAGCCGGGGTCAGCGATCCGACGGTGTACCGGCTGGTCGTGAAGCTGGGATTCGACGGTTACCCGTCATTTCAGCGAGCGCTCCTGGCGGAGGTCGACGAGGCCATGAATTCGCCGCTCTCCCGGCTCGGCGCGCCAGGCAACACAGCACTCGGAGACGATTTCCAGCGGGGTTCGCTGGCAAGCCTGGCGATGTCGGTCGAGCGCGTGGCGCAGCACGCTTCGCCGGAGGACTTCGACACCGCCGTCGAATTGCTCGGCAATGCGCGGTCCGCCGTGTTCTGCACCGGCGGACGATCGAGCTTGTTCCTGGCCTCGCGGCTCGCGTCGCACCTGACGCATATCCGTCCCAAGGTCCGTCTCGTCGAGCCTGCCCTGGAGCGGGCGAACGAGGCACTGGTCGACATCGGGCCAGACGATGCGCTGGTCGTCTTCGACTATCGCCGCTATCAGAAAAGCGTGATCGACTTTGCCGCCGCGGCGCATCGCCTGGGCGCAAGGATCATCCTGCTTACCGACGAGTGGAAGTCGCCGATCGCCGGCTTCGCCACGGCCACGCTAAGCAGCTTTGTACAGACCGGCTCACCGTTCGATACGAAGGTGCCCGCGCTGGCGCAATGCGAGACCTTGATTGCCGCGCTCATTGCCCGCTTTCCCGAGGAGGCAAAACGCCGGCTTGAAGCCATCGAGGCCGTACGCCGCTCTGCCACCCCCGAGGGTGCAAGCATCGATTTCTAGAATGCCTTTCCTTTCAGGAGAATGATGAAATGGCCACTCAGCAGTTTTCATTGATGCGCCGGGGCAGCCCGCTGGCCTTGGCGCTCGCCCTGCTAAGCGCATGTTCGACGCAAACCGGGGTGTCCTCGGCGCCGCCGGCCACAACCGCTCCCGCGGCAACGGCCTTGCCCGCGGCGCCGGAAGTCTCGTCCGGCTACCGGCCGGGCATGACCACCACTTACGCCGACAAGCATATGGCCGCGGCTGCCAATCCCCTGGCCACCGAAGCCGGCCGCAAGATCCTGCGCGCGGGCGGCACGGCCATCGATGCGGCCATCGCCATGCAGGCTGTGCTGACGCTGGTCGAGCCGCAGGCCACCGGCATCGGCGGTGGCGCCTTCATCATGTACTGGGACGGCAAGCGCGTGCAGGCTTACGACGGCCGCGAGACCGCGCCCGCCGGTGCCGGCGAAAACCTCTTCATGCGCCCCGACGGCAAGCCCATGAGCTTCAGCGAAGGGCAGATCGGCGGGCGTTCGGTGGGCACGCCTGGCGTGCTGCGCGCGCTGGAACTGGCTCACCGCCAGCATGGCAAGCTGCCCTGGGCCAAGCTGTTCGAGCCGGCCATCGCGCTGGCAGAGCAGGGTTTCCCGATTTCGCCGCGCCTTTATACGCAGATCGCCGCCGACAAGTTCCTCCCGGCCTCGCCCGAGATGGCAGCCTACTTCCTGACACCGGACGGCAAACCCAGGCCGGTCGGCACCATACTGAAGAATCCGGCGCTGGCCAACACACTGCGCGAGATCGCGCAGCGCGGGCCAGACGTGCTTTATACCGGCCCGATTGCCAGCGAGATCGTCAAGCAGGTCAACGGGAGTGCCAACCCGGGCTCACTCTCGCTGGCTGACCTGAAGGATTACCGCGCCAGGGAGCGCGCGCCCATCTGCAGCGACTACAAGCGCTGGAAGGTCTGCGGCATGCCGCCGCCATCGTCGGGCGGCATCGCGATCGCGCAGATGCTCGGCACCTTGCAGGCGCTCGCGGCGAAAGATCCGAAATACGCGCTCGCCGCGCTGCGGCCCAAACAGGTAGCCACGCCTGCCGGCGTCGAGCCGGGCATCGACGCTGTGCACGCGCTTTCCGAGGCCGGGCGCCTGGCCTATGCGGACCGCGGCCTCTATGTGGCGGACTCGGATTTCGTGCCCGTCAATGTGGCGGGGCTGCTGAGCCGTGACTACCTGGCAAGCCGCGCGAGCCTGATCGGCGACGAGAGCATGGACAAGGCGGAGGCCGGCGTGCCACCCGGCGCCACACTCGCGCTGGCGCCGGACCGCTCGCCGCCGCGCGTGTCCACGTCGCAGATCGTCGCGGTGGATGACACCGGCGGCGCGATTTCCATGACCACCACCGTCGAGAGCTATTTCGGCTCGCATCTGATGGTGCGCGGCTTCGTGCTGAACAACCAGCTCACCGATTTCTCGTTCGTGCCAAGCGAGAACGGCAAGGCGGTCGCCAACCGCGTGCAGCCCGGCAAGCGCCCGCGCTCGTCGATGGCGCCCACGCTGGTGTTCGACCGCGAGACCGGCAAGCTGGTCGCAACCGTGGGTTCGCCCGGCGGCTCGCAGATCATCGAGTACGTGTCCAAGACGCTGGTGGGCCTGCTGGACTGGAACATGGACGTGCAGGCGGCCATCAACATGCCCAACTTCGGCAGCCGCAACGGACCGACGGAGCTGGAAGCCGGCCTGGTCAGCCCGGCCCTGGTGCAAGGCCTGAAAGACCGCGGGCATGAGGTCGCGCAGATCGAGATGACCAGCGGCACGCAGGCCATCATGCGCCGCCAGCGCCCCGATGGCACCTGGGCATGGGCCGGCGGCGCCGACCCGCGCCGCGAGGGGGTGGCACTGGGGGATTAAGCGCGGTTGCTCGATGGTGCTTTCGGCGCTTTCGAAGCGCCGGGACTGCGACGCGCAAGGCCGGCCCGAGGGCCGGCCTTCTTCGTTGCGACCGGCCAGCCCTTACTCGTAGGAGAAGAAGCTGCCGAGCTTGTCCATGCGTTCGAGCGCCATGCCCGCGCCCCGCACCACGCAGGTCAGCGGGTCATCGGCCACCACGACCGGCAGGCCGGTTTCCTCGGCCAGCAGGCGATCCAGGTCGCTCAGCAGCGCGCCGCCACCGGTGAGCATCATGCCGCGCTCGGCAATATCGGCGCCGAGTTCCGGCGGGGTCTGCTCCAGCGCGATCTTGACCGCCGACACGATCTGATTGAGTGGTTCGGTCAGCGCTTCCAGGATTTCGTTGGACGACACCGTGAACGCGCGCGGGATGCCTTCGGACAGGTTGCGGCCCTTGACTTCCATTTCGCGGATTTCGGCACCCGGGAAAGCCGAGCCGATTGTCTTCTTGATGGCCTCGGCGGTCTGCTCGCCGATCAACATGCCGTAGTTGCGCCGGATGTAGTTGACGATGGCCTCGTCGAACCTGTCGCCGCCCACGCGAATGGAACCCTTGTAGACCATGCCGCCCAGCGAGATCACGCCGACCTCGGTGGTGCCGCCGCCGACATCCACCACCATCGAGCCGGACGGCTCCGACACGGGCAGCCCCGCGCCGAGCGCGGCCGCCATGGGTTCCTCGATCAGGTAGACCTGGCTGGCGCCGGCGGCCAGCGCGGATTCGCGGATGGCGCGGCGCTCGACCTGGGTCGAGCCGCACGGCACGCAGATGATCATGCGGGGCGAAGGCCGCAGCAGCTTGGTGTCGTGCACCATCTTGATGAACTGCTTGAGCATCTGCTCGGTGACCCGGAAGTCGGCGATCACGCCATCTTTCATCGGGCGGATGGCCTCGATATTTCCAGGTACCTTGCCCAGCATCTGCTTGGCTTCCTTGCCCACCGCCTCGATGGTCTTGCGGGGATTGGGGCCACCCTGCTGGCGAATCGCGACCACCGAGGGCTCATCGAGGACGATGCCCTTGTCGCGCATGTAGATCAGGGTGTTGGCGGTGCCAAGGTCGATCGCGAGATCGCTGGAGAAGTAGCTACGGAGGAATCCAAACATCAGGGAACTTTTATCTGGTGGTTCGCAAGCATGCGAACCGGCGGGCGCCAGTTCTGGCGACAAGCAGGCTATGGATAGCGACGCATGCAGGAAGCCTTCATGCGTCGCGCGTCGCGCGGAGCGGCCTTCGGCGGTGGCCGGCGCTCCGTCACTTTTATATGGGCGGCAAAACCCGGTGGTGGCCACATCCGTGCGGCTTGGTGGCGAAACCGGCCACCAGGCAACCGCCGGACAGGCTACATCGTTGAAACCGCGCCCGGATCACAAAAAAATCCTGGCGAGACGCAAGCGGAACATCCCTGGCTCGGGGAGTGGCGCGTGCCGTACTTGCGCCACGCTAGCGCGTGAGCCGGGCGCAAACCAGATGCCCACCGGATGCTAACCGGGAACGAATGATACCTTGCGGCAAAGTCTTCCTGCTTAAAAACGGCGTCCGCAAGCCGTGACGCCAGGGACCGGACCGGGGGCCGCCCTCCTCGTCTTGCTCAGTGCGACAGCAGCCGGACGTCCCGCAAGCAACCCAGCAATACCTCGAACGCCGGCCCTATCTGCTCCTCCGGCACGCACGCATACCCGAGCAACAACCCCCGCTGCACCGCACTGCCCAGGAAATACCGAGACAGCGGCCGCACCAGGATGCCCCGGCGCCCGGCCTGCTCCGCAATGGCCACATCGTCCGCGCTGTCCGGCAGGCAGAGAACCAGGTGCAAGCCGGCATTGCTGCCGTAGCGGTGCAGCGCTTCGGGTCCCAGATAGCGCTCGATCAACCCGGCCAGGATGGCGCGGCGGCGGCCGTAGAGCAGCCGCATGCGGCGGATATGCGCGGCATAGTCGCCCGCCTGCATGAACTCGGCCACGGTGGCTTGCGTCATCAGGTGGCCGGCGCGGTACAGCTCGGAATGCGCGGTCTGGAAGGCGCCGGCCAGCGCGCGCGGCAATACCATGTAGCCCATGCGCAGCCCGGGGAACAGCGTCTTGCTGAACGTGCCGATATAGATCACCGGCGCATCCGGCTCCATGCCTTGCAGCGACGGGATTGGCTGGCCGGAGAAACGGAACTCGCTGTCATAGTCGTCCTCGACGATCCAGCTGCCCTGGCGCCGGGCGTATTCGAGCAGCGCGCGCCGCCGCGTCAGGCTCATGACGGCGCCGAGCGGATACTGGTGCGATGGCGTGACAAAGATAAAGCGCGGCGGCTGGCCTGCGTCCTTCCCCGCCGGAATCGTCAGCCCTTCCTCATCGACCGGGATCGGCATCATGTGGATGCCGTTCATCTGCAGCAAGCCGCGAATCCCCCAGTAGCTGGGCTCCTCCACCCAGGCGTGCTCGCCAGACATGCCGAGCATGCGGACCAGCAGGTCGATGCCCTGGTGAATGCCTTCGGTAATCAGCACCTGGGCGGCGTCGCATTGCACCGATCGCGCCACCCGCAGATGGGCCGCCACGGCTTCGCGCAAGGCGGGCAAGCCACCGCCATGGCAATAGCTGAGCCGCTCGGGCGGCGGATTGCGCCACAGGCGGGCGGCGATCTGCGCATAGCGCTGGTGCGGGAAACGCGTCACATCCGGCACGCCCGGCATGAAGGCGCCCCACTGCGATGGCGACGCCGAGGCATTGGCCAGCAATTCCACGCCGCGCGGCGACAGGCCCGGCATGGCCCGGGCCTGCGCGCTGCTGGCCTGGCTGGCCTTGGCATTGAGATAGGCCTCCGGCGCGGTGGCCGCCACGAAGGTGCCGCTGCCGGTACGGGCATGCACATAGCCCTCGGCCAGCAACTGCTCGTACGCAAACATCACGGTATTTCTCGACATGCCGAGCTCGGAGGCAAGGTCACGCGATGGCGGCAGACGGGTCTCGGGCCCCAGGCTGCCATCGAGGATGGCGCCGCGGATGCACTCGTAAAGACTGCGATTCAGCGGTTTCGCAAGGGCTGCGGGACCGTCCGGACCCAGGCGCTGAAGCAGCAAGTCGCCACAGATCGATCTCAATTGGCACCATCAGATATGGGAATGCGGTACTGGATTGTAGTGCCAAAGGAAGTTGAAATGCACTGCATCGTTGCGATCGCGATCGATCGACAGCCAGCGAAAACCCGCGAGAACCGCGCCCGGCCGGCAAGCGCCGCCCGGGCCATACCAAGCAAYACGGAGAGCCCATGAAGAACCTCGAACTGAATCAGCGCCGCGCCCTTGCCACCCCCCGCGGCGTCGGCGTGATGTGCGACTTCTATGCAGACCGGGCGGAAAACGCCACGCTCTGGGATGTGGAAGGCCGCCAGTACACCGACTTTGCCTGTGGCATTGCCGTGCTCAATACCGGCCACCGCCATCCGCGCGTGATGCAGGCGGTGATCGCGCAGCTCGAGCGCTTCACGCATACCGCGTACCAGATCGTGCCCTACGAGAGCTACGTGGCGCTGGCCGAGCGCATCAACGCCCTGGTGCCGATCGATGGCCTGAAGAAGACCGCCCTCTTCACCACCGGCGCGGAGGCCGTGGAAAACGCGGTCAAGATCGCCCGCGCGCATACCGGGCGCCCTGGCGTCATCGCGTTCTCGGGCGGCTTCCATGGCCGCACCCTGCTTGGCATGGCACTGACCGGCAAGGTGGCGCCGTACAAGGTCGGGTTCGGGCCGTTCCCGTCCGACATCTATCACGCGCCGTTCCCGTGCGACCTGCATGGCGTGAGCACCGAGCAATCCATCCAGGCGCTGGAGTCGCTGTTCAAGACGGATATCGACCCGCAGCGCGTGGCGGCCATCATCATCGAGCCGGTCCAGGGCGAAGGCGGCTTCCACCCGGCGCCGGTGGACTTCATGCAGAAGCTGCGCGCGCTGTGCGACAAGCACGGCATCCTGCTGATCGCCGATGAGGTGCAGACCGGTTTCGGCCGCACCGGCAAGCTCTTTGCCATGTCGCACTACCCGGTGGCGCCCGACCTCATCACCATGGCCAAGAGCCTGGCGGGCGGCATGCCGCTGTCGGCCGTGTGCGGCCGCGCCGCCATCATGGATGCGCCGCTGCCCGGCGGCCTGGGTGGCACCTACGCCGGCAACCCGCTGGCGGTGGCCGCCGCCCACGCGGTGATCGACGCCATTGAAGAAGAGCATCTATGCGACCGCGCCACCGCGCTCGGTGAGCAACTGAAGGCCGTGCTGCAGTACGCGAGCCACACCTGCCCGGTGATTGCCGACGTCCGCGGGCTTGGCTCCATGATCGCGGTGGAGTTCTACGATCCGGCCACCGGGCAGCCCAGCGCTGAGCTGGCCAAGCGGGTGCAGCAGCGCGCCATGGAGGCAGGGCTGATCCTGCTGACCTGCGGCACGTACGGCAACACCATCCGCTTCCTCTACCCCCTCACCATCCCGCAAGCCCAGTTCGACGCCGCACTGGTGGTGCTGACGAAGGTGCTGGCCGGCATCACCGCATAAAGGGAGACACCGTGGGAGACACCTTGAAATTGCAACGACCCGAGCTGCTGCGCAGCGCCTGCCTGATCGATGGCGAATGGACCGGCGCCGCCGGCGCCGCCGTATTGGTGGTGCGCAACCCGGCCACCCACGATGTGGTCGGCACCGTCCCGGGCTGCGGCGCCGCCGAAACCCGGCAAGCCGTGGAGGCCGCCGCGCGCGCGCTGCCGGCGTGGCGCGAGCTGACCGGCAAGGCCCGCGCCGCGGTGCTGCGCCGCTGGGCCGACCTGATGCTGGCGCACCAGGAAGACCTGGCGCAACTGATGACCGCCGAGCAGGGCAAGCCGCTGGCCGAAGCGCGTGGCGAAGTCGCCTACGCGGCCTCCTTCCTCGAATGGTTCGGCGAAGAAGCCAAGCGGGTGGACGGTGACGTACTGTCCAGCCCGCGCGCCGGCCAGAAGCTGCTGGTGCTGCGCCAGCCGATAGGTGTGTGCGCGGCGATCACGCCCTGGAACTTCCCCGCCGCCATGATCACGCGCAAGGCCGGCCCGGCGCTGGCCGCGGGCTGCACCATGATCGTGAAGCCCGCCGAACAGACCCCGCTGACGGCGCTGGCGCTGGCCGCGCTGGCCGAAGAAGCCGGCGTGCCCCGCGGCGTGCTGCAGGTCGTCACCGGCGACCCGGTCCAGATCGGCGGCGTCTTGTGCGAGAGCCCGGCCGTGCGCAAGCTGAGTTTCACCGGCTCCACCGCCATCGGCAAACTGCTGATGGCGCAATGCGCCGGCACGGTCAAGAAACTCTCGCTCGAACTCGGCGGCAATGCGCCGCTGATCGTGTTCGAGGACGCCGATCTCGACCGCGCGGTGGACGGCATCCTGGCTTCGAAATTCCGCAACAGCGGCCAGACCTGCGTCTGCGCCAACCGCATCTATGTGCACGACAACGTGTACGAGGAGGTGGCCAGCCGGCTGGTGCGCGCGGTGAGCGCCCTGCGTCCCGGGCACGGCATCGACAGCGGCGTCACGCAAGGGCCGCTGATCGATGCCAACGCCGTCGCCAAGGTGGAAAGCCATATCGCCGATGCGCTCGTCCATGGCGCACGGGTGCTGACGGGCGGCAAGCGCCATGCGCTTGGTGGCACCTTCTTCGAGCCCACGGTGGTGGCTGATGCCACCGCTGCCATGCGCGTCGCKCGCGAGGAAACGTTTGGCCCGTTGGCGCCCTTGTTCCGCTTCAAGGACGACCAGGAAGTCATCGCCATGGCCAACGACACCGAGTCCGGTCTTGCCGCTTACTTCTTCTCCAAGGACATGGCCCGCGTGTGGCGCGTGGCCGAGGCGCTGGAGTACGGCATGGTCGGCATCAATACGGGGCTGATCTCCAATGAGGTGGCACCGTTCGGTGGCGTCAAGCAATCCGGCCTCGGCCGCGAAGGCTCCAGCTACGGCATCGACGAGTACCTGGAGATGAAATACCTCTGCATGGAACTCGGCTGATCTACCGGCGCGAGCAACGCACAGGCCTGCGTGGACCGCCGGGAGGCGGTTCCATCAACAAATCCCGATTGGCTCTTATTTACGCGCCGGATGTTCCTTATGCTAGCCAGACCCAATGAGCCGGACCTTTTAACGCGATAAGGTCTTTCATTGCGGTAGCCATTCAACGAGGAGAAAGAAATGTCGAATACCGGTAGCGCGCTGCGTGAAGTCGATAGCCTGTTGGTGCCTGCCACCAATGCCACCAATGCCCCCGGCAAGCCGKCCGCGGACGAGCCGGGCAAGGTGCAGGAACGCCTGAAGAAGGCAAAGAAGAAAATCGCCGATGTGCAATACGTCGTCGTGGAAAAGAGCCGCCACACGGCGCGCGTCGCGGACGACTATGTGCATGAAAGCCCGTGGACGGCCATCGGCGTGGCGGCCGCTGTCGGCGTGCTGATCGGCTGGCTGATCGACCGACGATAGATCCCCGAGGCCAATCGCCAAGGTAGCCGCCCGGGTCGCCAACCACCGCGGCCCGGGACCCGGCCTTACAGCATTCCGCAGTCGCTCGATTCCGCGGTTTTTTGCATCATCAATTGCGGGTCCGGCACCTGGCTGATAGCGGACCACAACTCTTCGACCAGCGGCTTCGGACTGGCCACCGAACGGTACAGGCGGATGTCGAGGCTGGTCGCCCACGCGGCAGGCCCTGCCACCACCAGCTTGCCCTCTTTCAGCTCGTCGCTGACGCAGCTCTCCGGCAACCAGCCCACCCCGTGCCCGGCCACGACCATGGCCTTCAGGGCCTCCGACATATGGGTCTCGAAGCAGCGCTGCAGCCCGTAGGGCTCCGGCGCATTGAGCAGGATCATCTCGACCACGTTGCCAAGGAACGCGCCGGATGAATAGGCCATGAAAGGCAAGCGATTGGCGCTCGTGCCGGGCAGCCGGAAGATCGGCTGCCCTTGCTTGTCCGGTGCCGAGAACGGCAGGATCCGCTCGACGCCCAGCATCAGGAACGGGAAGCCGTTCGGGTCAAGCAGGATCGGCAGTTGCTGATGGTGGTAGCCCAGCAGGATGTCGCAATCGTCATCCACCAGTTGCTGCACGCCCTCCGGCACGTTCACCGCATGCACGCAGGCACTCAACGAGCCGAAACGCTCGTGCAGGCACTTGAGCCAGTTTGGGAAGAAGGTAAAGACCAGGGTGTGCGCCACCGCGAAGCGGATAACCTGGCCACTCTCGGCAAGCGGCTGACGGCTGCTCAGCAGCGCGCGTGCGGCATAAGCGTCACGCAACAGGTCGGCGGCCAGCCGGCGGAACAGCCAGCCTGCCGTGGTCAGCGTTGCCGGATGCACGCTGCGGTCAACCAGGCTGACGCCAAGCCACTCCTCAAGGGCCATGATGCGTCGGCTGAACGCCGACTGGGTGATATGCCGGTCGCTTGCCGCGCGCGAAAAACTGCGCGTTTCAGCCAAGCACAGGAAGTCTTCAAGCCACTTGGTTTCCATAATGGAATGTACTCAACATCAGGGGGGACGCGCTGTCTATGGCACATCATACGGCAACGCGGCACTGCACAAATCGGTGGAAGCCCGGTAGCACGATGCAAATTTTGCGCGGCATTATGCTGAAATTGCAACATCCCTCCCCGGCCTCGCGCGGACAAGCGCAAGGTACCGGGTACTCGACTGGTGCACGCCTTCTACCCGCTTAGTACTTCCAGAAGATCTTCTGCAGTTCCTTGGTGTCGTTGGTCTTGGTCAGTGCCAGCGCCATCAGGATGCGGGCCTTCTGCGGCAGCTGGTCGTCCGTCACCAGCCAGTCGTACTTATCGTCCGGCTGCTCGGCGTTGCGGACCACCACGCCGCTGCCGGTGCGCGAGGCACGCACGATCTGCACGCCCTTGGCGCGCGCGGCCTTGAGCGGCTCGACCATGTAGTCGCCCACGCTGCCATTGCCGGTGGCCGCATAGACGATGGCCTTGGCGCCGTTCTTCACCGCCGCATCGATGCTGGCCGGATTGACGTTGCCGTAGGCGTACACCACGGCAACTTCAGGCAGCTTGTCGATCTTGTCGATGTCCCATTCGGTCTGCATGGTGTGCGGGCGCGCCGCCAGGCGGTAGTACAGCGTGCGGCCTTCCACCACGTAGCCCAGCGGGCCGAACGGCGAGCGGAAGGTCTCGATCTTGAAGGTATTGGTCTTGGTGACGTCGCGCCCGGTGTGGATCTCGTCGTTCAGCACGGCCAGCGTGCCCTTGCCACGCGATTCCGGGCTGGACGCCACCAGCACCGCGTCGTACAGGTTAAGCGCGCCGTCCGCGCCCAGCGCCGTGCCCGGACGCATCGATCCCACCACCACCACCGGCTTGTCGCTCTTGAGCGTGAGGTTGAGGAAGTAAGCGGTTTCCTCGATGGTGTCGGTGCCGTGGGTGATCACGATGCCATCCACGTCCGGCTGCTTGAGCAGCTCCGAGACGCGCTTGCCAAGCTTGAGCAGGCGCTCGTTGTTGAAGCTCTCCGAGCCGATCTGGAAGACCTGCTCGCCCTTGACGTTGGCGATCTTCGAGATCTCGGGCACCGAGGCGATGATCTTGTCCACCGGCACCACCGCCGACTGGTAGGCGGCGGTATTGGTGGCGGCGGCACCGGCGCCAGCGATGGTGCCGCCGGTGCCGATGATCACGATATTGGCCTTGCGGGCTTCGCTGGCCTGTGCCGGCGCGCCGGCGGCAGGGGCGGAGGGAGCAAGCTGGGCATGGGCAACGCCGGTGGTCAGGCTGGCGGCAAGCAGCAAGGCGCTGAGAGTATTAAGACGTGCAAAACGCTTCATGGTTTTCTCCATGCGGTGGATATCAGGCGCTCGGCGAGTGCCCGCCAAATGGTGACGACAGGTGATGAGCGGGCGATGATACGGCAACCAAAAAGCGCCCGGATCCGTATAAGCCCTGATACGTCGATGCAAAATTCGCAGCGAAATATGCGGAAAAATCATCGTCCGGCGATCCCGGCCCGCCTGCCGCTCTCCAGCCCCTCGTGGCGCCTTGCCGATAGCGTGCCGCATGAGTATTTCGCGCCATGCCATGACAAATTCGCATCATAGTCGCCACCTGTCGGCGGTTTATCTAGAGTCGGGTCCTCCCTGATGCAAATTTGCGAGGCGCAATGCAATGACCGCTCGAACCTTTAGAACCGAACATGACCTGCTGGGCGATCGCGAGGTCCCGGCGGACGTCTACTACGGTGTGCACACCCTGCGCGCGGTAGAGAACTTTCCGATCACCGGCACCCCCATCTCCATCTACCCCGAGCTCATCAAGGCCCTGGCCTACATCAAGCAGGCGGCCGCGCTGGCCAACCATGAACTGGGCCTGCTCGACGAGCCCCGCTGCGACGCCATCGTGGCGGCCTGCGCGGAACTGCTCGGGGGCAAGCTGCACGACCAGTTCGTCGTCGACGTGATCCAGGGCGGCGCGGGCACCTCGACCAACATGAACGCGAACGAGGTCATCGCCAACCGCGCGCTCGAACTGCTGGGACACAACAAGGGCGAGTACCAGTACCTGCACCCGAACGAGCAGGTCAACATCGGCCAGAGCACCAACGACGTCTACCCGTCGGCGCTCAAGGTCGCCACCTGGTTCGGCATCCTGGGCCTGGTGGATGCCATGGGTGTGCTGCGGCGCGCCTTCGAGCGCAAGGCCGAAGAGTTCAGGCATGTCCTGAAGATGGGCCGCACCCAGTTGCAGGACGCCGTGCCGATGACGCTGGGCCAGGAGTTCAGCACCTACGCCGTGATGCTCGGCGAGGACGAGGAGCGGCTGCGCGAAGCGGCCCTGCTGATCTGCGAGATCAACATGGGCGCCACCGCCATCGGCACGGGCATCACCGCGCACCCGGACTACGCGCCGCTGATCCTCAAGCGGCTCAAGGAGATCACCGGCATTCCGCTGATGACCGCGCCGAACCTGATCGAGGCCACGCAGGATTGCGGCGCCTTTGTGCAGCTCTCCGGCGTGCTCAAGCGCGTGGCGGTCAAGCTCTCCAAGACCTGCAACGACCTGCGGCTGCTGTCCAGCGGCCCGCGCGCCGGGCTGGGCGAGATCAACCTGCCGGCCATGCAGGCAGGCTCCAGCATCATGCCCGGCAAGGTGAACCCCGTCATCCCGGAGGTGGTCAACCAGATCGCGTTCGAGGTCATCGGCAACGACATCACGGTCAGCTTCGCGGCCGAAGCCGGCCAGCTGCAACTCAACGCCTTCGAGCCGATCATCGCGCACAGCCTGTTCAAGAGCGTGAGCCATCTGCGCAACGGCTGCCTGACGCTGGCCGAACGCTGCGTCAACGGCATCACCGCCAACGAAGAGCGCCTGCGGGCCACGGTCGAGAACTCCATCGGCATCGTGACCGCCCTGAACCCGTACATCGGCTATGCCAACGCCACCGCCGTGGCGCAGGAGGCCCATGCCACCGGCGGCAGCGTGTACGAGATCGTGCTGCAAAAGGGCTTGCTGACCCGGGAGGAACTGGACCAGATCCTGCGCCCGGAAGTGCTGACGCAGCCGACCCAGCTGAGCCTGGCGCCCCGCGCGCGCTGATCCGGGGGGCAAGGCGTGTCCGGCGCCAGGCAAGGCCCCACCGGCCCCACCGCCCCCGCCCTGCCCCGATTCCGACGGTCAGACCAGGATCTGGCCGCAACTGCTGGAGACAACGCACAATGAAGGCAAACAAGCTCACAACCCGGATCATGATCGCCATGGTCCTGGGCATCGTCACCGGCTATCTCTGCAACCGCCTCGTGCCCGATGCGGCCATGGCCAAGGAGATTGCCAGCTACTTCTCCATCGTCACCGACGTCTTCCTGCGGCTGATCAAGATGATCATCGCGCCGCTGGTGTTTGGCACGCTGGTGGCGGGCATCGCCGGCATGAAAGACGCCAGCGCCGTGGGCCGCATCGGCATCAAGGCGCTCGGCTGGTTCATCACCGCGTCGCTGATATCGCTGCTGCTCGGCATGTTCTTCGTGGACCTGCTGCAGCCCGGGCATGCACTGAACCTGCCACTGCCCGAAATCGGCGCGGCCACCAACCTCAAGACCTCCACGCTGAACCTGAAGGACTTCATCACGCACGTCTTCCCCAAGAGCGTGTTCGAGGCGATGGCGCAGAACGAGATCCTGCAGATCCTGGTGTTCTCGCTGTTCTTCGGCTTTGCCATTGCGTCGTTCAAGGGCAAGGTGGGCCATCACCTGGTGGCGTCGATCGAGGAACTGGTGGCGATCATGCTGCGCGTCACCGACTTCGTGATGCGCTTCGCGCCGCTCGGCGTGTTTGCCGCCGTCGCCGCCGCCATCACGGTGCAGGGCATTGGCGTGCTGTTTACCTACGGCAAGTTCATCGGCGGCTTCTACCTGGGCTTGCTGGTGCTGTGGCTGGTGCTGACCGCGGCGGGCTACCTGTTCCTGGGCACCCGGGTGTTCACGCTGCTCAAGCTGATCCGCGAGCCGACGATCCTGGCGTTCTCCACCGCCAGCAGCGAGGCGGCCTACCCCAAGACCATGGAGCAGATGGAGAAGTTCGGGGTGCCCAACAAGGTGACCGGCTTCGTGCTGCCGCTGGGCTACTCGTTCAACCTCGACGGCTCGATGATGTACCAGGCATTCGCCGCGCTGTTCATCGCCCAGGCCTACAACATCCAGATGAGCCTGACCCAGCAGATCACCATGCTGCTGGTGCTCATGGTCACCAGCAAAGGCATTGCCGGCGTGCCCCGTGCCTCCATCGTGGTGGTGGCGGCGACCCTGCCGATGTTCAACCTGCCGGAAGCCGGCCTGCTGCTGATCCTGGGCATCGACCAGTTCCTCGACATGGGCCGCACCGCCACCAACGTCATCGGCAACAGCATCGCCACGGCCGTCGTTGCCAAATGGGAAGGTGAGCTTGGCGCCGCGCAGGACCCCGATGCCGCGGGGGCCCTGGAGGCCGAGGACATTACCGAGGCGCCGTCGCTACAACCCCGGGCCGTCCAGGCGCGGGTATTCCCTGACACCCCCGCATGAAATCTCATAACGATCACCCCGCCTGAATATGGATTCCCGACCGGGCAGCCGGACTGCCACGGCGGGATTCCTTTCCAATCAATCACTTGCGTAACCCGCATCCCCGCGCTTGCCGTGGCACATCTCTTGCTGAATAGCTCTGCCACTGCAGCACCTGACACAACCAAAACAGAACACGTGGAGACACTATGAGCGCACGAGAAGCGGGCGATCTCGATCCTATCGAGACCGCGGAATGGCTTGAGTCCTTGCAAGCGGTGACCCAGCACCGCGGAGCCGAGCGCGCCAACCAGCTGGTCAATACGCTGGTGGACGAGGCGCGACGCGATGGCCTCTATGTGCCGCGCTCCCTGACCACGGGCTACCGCAACACCATCGCCCCCAAGGACGAAGCGCAATCGACCGGCGACCGCGCCATCGAGCATCGCCTGCGCTCGATCATCCGCTGGAACGCCATGGCGATCATCCTGCGCGCCAACAAGGAATCGTCGGAGCTGGGTGGCCACATCGCCAGCTTCCAGTCGGCGGCCACGCTCTACGACATTGGCTTTGGCCACTTCTGGCACGCGCCCACCGACACCCATGGCGGCGACCTGCTCTACATCCAGGGCCACAGCGCGCCGGGCATCTATGCCCGCGCCTTTGTCGAAGGGCGGCTCACCGAGCAGCAGTTGCTGGGCTACCGCCAGGAGACCGGCGGCACCGGGCTGTCCTCCTACCCGCACCCCTGGCTGATGCCGGACTTCTGGCAGTTCCCCACCGTGTCGATGGGCCTGGGGCCGCTGATGTCGATCTACCAGGCGCGCTTCCTCAAGTACCTGCAAGGCCGCGGCCTGGCGGACACGGCGGCGCGCAAGGTCTGGGCCTTCATGGGCGACGGCGAGATGGACGAACCCGAATCGCTGGGCGCGATCTCGCTGGCCGGCCGCGAGCGGCTGGACAACCTGATCTTTGTCATCAACTGCAACCTGCAACGGCTGGACGGCCCGGTGCGCGGCAACGGCAAGATCATCCAGGAGCTGGAATCGGTCTTCCGCGGCGCCGGCTGGAACGTGATCAAGGTGGTCTGGGGTGGAGGCTGGGACAAGCTGCTGGCCAGGGACAAGAGCGGCCTGCTGCTAAAGCGCATGGAAGAATGCGTCGACGGCGAGTACCAGGATTTCAAGAGCAAGAGCGGCGCCTATGTGCGCGAGCACTTCTTTGGCAAGTACGAGGAGCTCAAGGCGCTGGTCGCCGACATGAGCGACGAGGAAATCTGGGGCCTCACGCGCGGCGGCCACGATCCCGAGAAGGTGTTTGCCGCCTACGCGGCGGCCGTGAAGCACACCGGCGAGCCGACGCTGATCCTGGCCAAGACGGTCAAGGGCTATGGCATGGGCGAATCCGGCGAAGGCCAGATGATTGCCCACCAGGCCAAGAAGATGACGCAGGACGCCCTGCGCGGCTTCCGCGACCGCTTCCAGATTCCGGTCAGCGACGACCAGCTGGCCGACGTGCCCTTTATCAAGCCGGCCGAGGACAGCCCGGAGATGCAGTACCTGCGCGCCCGGCGCGCGGCGCTGGGCGGCTACCTGCCGGCACGCCGCAGCAAGTCCGCCTCGCTGGAGATCCCGCCGCTGTCCAATTTCCAGCGCCTGCTGGACAGCACCGGCGAGCGCGAGATCTCCACCACCATGGCCTTCGTGCAGATGCTGGGCACGCTGGTCAGGGACAAGGCCATTGGCAAGCATGTGGTGCCCATCGTGCCCGATGAATCGCGCACCTTCGGCATGGAAGGCATGTTCCGCCAGCTCGGCATCTATTCGTCGGTCGGCCAGCTCTACAAGCCGCAGGATGCCGACCAGCTGATGTACTACCGCGAGTCCAAGGACGGCCAGGTGTTGCAGGAAGGGATCAACGAAGGCGGCGCGATGTCCAGCTGGATTGTGGCCGCGACCTCGTACAGCACGAGCAACGTGCCGATGATCCCGTTCTACATCTACTACTCGATGTTCGGGCTGCAGCGGGTGGGCGACCTGGCGTGGCTGGCGGGCGATATCCGCGCGCGCGGCTTCCTGCTGGGCGGCACCGCCGGGCGCACCACGCTCAACGGCGAAGGCTTGCAGCACGAGGACGGCCATAGCCACATCATCGCCGGCACCATCCCGAACTGTGTCTCCTACGACCCTACCTTCGCCTATGAAGTGGTGACCATCGTGCGCGAGGGCATGCGCCGCATGTACGAGCAGCAGGAGGATGTGTACTACTACATCACCCTGATGAACGAGAACTACACGCACCCGGGGCTGGCCGAAGCGGGCGCCGGCGCCGGCACCGAGGAAGGCATCCTCAAGGGCCTGTACCTGCTCAAGGACGGCGGCAAGGCCGGCAAGGGCGGGCTGCGCGTGCAACTGATGGGCAGCGGCACCATCCTGCGCGAGGTGATCGCGGCGGCCGAACTGCTGAAGGCGGACTTCAACGTCACCGCCGACATCTGGAGCGCCCCCAGCTACAACGAGCTGCGCCGCGACGGCATGGCCACGGAACGCTGGAACCTGCTGCACCCCACCGAGCCGCGCCGCAAGAGCTGGGTCGAGGCGAGCCTGGCGGGCCATGACGGCCCGGTGATCGCCTCCACCGACTACATGCGCAACTACGCCGACCAGGTGCGCGAATACGTGCACGCCGCCGGGCGCCGCTACGTGGTGCTCGGCACCGATGGCTTTGGCCGCAGCGACTACCGCGCCAAGCTGCGCAGCTTCTTCGAGGTGGACCGCTACCACGTGGCCGTGGCCGCGCTCAAGGCGCTGAGCGATGACGGCGCGATCAAGCCCGCGGTGGTGGCCGAGGCCATTGCCAGATACGGGGTGGATAGCGAGCGCGCAGCGCCGTGGACGGTCTGAGAGGCGAAGGAATAAAGACAATGAACCAAGCCATTGAAATCAAGGTGCCCGACATCGGCGACTTCAAGGACGTGCCGGTGATCGAGCTGTTCGTCAAGGTGGGAGACCTGGTCAAGGCCGAGGACCCGCTCGTCTCGCTGGAGTCGGACAAGGCCACCATGGAAGTGCCCGCGCCGCACGGCGGCGTGGTCAAGCAGATCCACGTCAAGCTGGGCGATGCCGTCAGCGAAGGCAGCGTGCTGATGCAATTCGAAGGCGCCGGGGCCGGCACTGCCGCCGCCGCGCCGGCGGAAGCGGCCAAGCCCAGCGTGAGCGCGCCGCCCGCCCCGGTCAGCGCGCCGGCCGGGCTGGCCGAAGTGCGCATTCCCGACATCGGCGACTTCAAGGACATCCCGGTGATCGAGATCTTCGTCAAGGTCGGCGATACCGTGAAGGCCGAGGATGCGCTGCTGTCGCTGGAGTCCGACAAGGCCACCATGGACGTGCCGGCCCCGCTGGGCGGCGTGGTGCGGGAGATCCGCGTGGAGGTGGGCGATACCGTCAGCGAAGGCAGCATCATCATGGCGCTGGCCACCGGCGATGCGCCGGCGGCGACGGGCGCAGCCCCCGCCGTGGCAGCCGCGCTTGCAGCTACTGCCGCGCCCGCTGGCGCCGCTACCGCTGCCACTACCACCGCCGCTGCCGCATCCGGTGGCGTCGACGAAGCCGCTTTTGCCCTTGCCTACGCCAGCCCGGCGGTGCGCAAGCTCGCCCGCGAGACCGGCGTGGACCTGGGCAAGGTGCGCGGCAGCGGCGAGCACGGCCGCATCCTGCGCGCCGACGTAGAGGCCTTCGCCCGCCCGGGCGGCGCCGCGGCGCCCGCCGCCAGGCCCGCCGCCGCGCCTGCGGGC
>NZ_JBFTNF010000088.1:0-24787 GCF_056397345.1 Cupriavidus sp. 05N38 | reverse complement strand
GCCAACGTCAATGTCAACGTCAACCAGAACATCCTCCAGCTGCAGAGCGTCAACGTGAACACGCTCAACAACGTCGGCGTGATCGGCTCCGGCCTCGGGCTGGCGATCGATGTCAATCCTTCGCAATGGGCTGCCACCCACGCCAAGGTGTGAACGGCATGCGCCCCGGCACTGTGGCAACCCCGAGGGTTCCACGGCCGGCGCGGGTGTGAAGGCACCATAACGCCGGCGTCGATGCGGGCCCCTCTCTGCACCAGCGGGCCGCTAGCGGGGTCATCGGCGCGAAATCTGGCGGTGGCCGCTCCGCACTCGGCTTGCCCTCAGGCTCTTCGGCCATGAGGGATCCTTTGCGCCAGTAGTGAGCACAGGCTCACGATTCTGCACTCACCGGAAGCGTCCAAGCGCGCAATCCCGGAACTGCTCGGCAAGAGCGCCGACGACTGACGTCGTCCTGCCAGGCGCTGCCAGCTGAACTCCTGCGGCACCCTGCATGCCATCGAGAAGCGTGTCCGTCTGATCGAAACGTCGATCGGGTCGTGAAGCAATCCGCACTATGCAAGAAGATCGCGGACGCGCCCGGCATCGGTCCGATCACCGCCACCGCCACCGCCGTGGTCGCCGCGATCGGCGACGGCAGACCGTTTCGACATCACGAACAAGGCGCTTGCAGAAGGCGTCGGGTCCATACAAGTCCGGATGCAGCGTTTCCTTAATTACCAAAAGTTATCAAAAAAATGATTCGAATGCATTGGACAAATAAATATCAATTCAATATTATCAAGTAAATATATATAAGCCGCACCGATGATTATCGATAAATATTTCCGTGCGCGGCAATAATCTCCCTCTCCCGGCATTATCGTATTTATGCTTTATTTTAATTCGTTTCATTTTTTGAAAGAAGGAGGGCAGGGGGAAATGGCCAACAGAGTGAGAGCAGTGCAACTTGATCGGACACTGCGTGGCGCGTTAGCTATCGCCGGCTCGGCGCTGGTCGTTGCCGCTTGCGGCGGCGACGATAATAGCCCGCCGGCAGCGGCGGTTTCCCAGGCGCCGCCGCTGGCGGTGACGACAGCGGAGGGCCCTGTGATTGGCACCGCCGCTAACGGTACCGTGTCCTTCAAAGGCATCCCCTACGCCGACCCGCCGGTGGGGCCGCTACGCTGGGCACCGACCAGACCGGCAACGGCGCGATCCGCGCCCCTGGATGCGTCAGCGTTCGGCGCTGCCTGCCCACAGCCTGCCACCGGCGGTGAAAAGGTGACAAGTGAAAACTGTCTGTTCTTGAACGTGTGGAAGCCGCAGAGCGCGGCGTCGGGCAGCAAGCTTCCGGTGGTCGTGTACATACACGGCGGTGCGTTCACACTTGGATCGGGTGGCGGCGACATGAGTCGACTGGCATCAAAAGGCGTCGTCGGCGTGAGTCTCAACTACCGGCTAGGCGCCCTGGGATACCTTGCCAACGCGGCATTGCGGTCGTCAAACCGCGACGGCAGCCTCGGAAATTTTGCATTGATGGACCAGATGGCCGCCCTGGCCTGGGTTCAGCGCAATATCGCCGCATTTGGCGGAGACCCAACGAACGTTACGATCTGGGGCACTTCCGCCGGAGCCACCCAGAGCTTTTCGCTACTTCAGTCCCCGAAGGCAAAAGGCTTGTTCCAACGCGCCATCATGCAGAGCGGCGGTGCGTCCGAGTACTCCAATCCATCGCAGGCATCCGCATTGGCTGTCGGCGATGCGGCAGTGGCAGCGCTCGGTTGCGACAAGGCCGCCGATGTCGTGGCTTGCCTGCGAGCGCTGCCGGTATCTGCATTGCTCAATGAGACCGGCCGGAAATGGCGGCCGACGGTGGATGCCCAAATCGTTACGCAAGTCCCCGCGCAGGCATTTGCGACCGGCAACTTCAACCAGGTTCCCGTCATGACCGGAGGCGTCTACGACGAAGGCACGCTGTTTGTAGACCCAGCCCTGCCGGCGGCCGCCTACCTTCCATACCTCCACGGCCTGGCGCCGGCTGGCTTCGATACCACGGCTATCGACGCGGCCTATCCGATCTCCGGGTATGCGGTACCAGCCCAAGGCATCGCCAGGGCGATCGGCGATGCGATGTACGCGTGTGGGAATAGTGCAAGGCGCGACACACTTTCGGCATGGGTGCCGGTTTTTGCCTGGGAGTTCACCGACCCGGCACTCTCGTTTCCCGCTGCACCCACGCAGTTTTACTACGGCACCGCACATGGCATGGATAGCTTCTATCTGTTCGACACGGTGGACCAGCTGGCCACGTACCCATACTTCGACGAGCGCACGGCGCCGCAGGATCCTGACCGCACGAAAGCGCGCCAGGCACTCGCGGCGCAAATGTCCAGCTACATTGTGAACTTCGTGAAGACGGGAGATCCTAACGGCGACGGCACGAACATCCCAGTGCGCTGGCCGAGATTCACCGGCCCGACCGACCGCGCCATGATTGCGTTCTCGTATCCGGTCATCAAGATCACGAACAACGCCTTCGAGACGGCGCACAAGTGTGACACGGTGTGGGGCCCGACGGTATTTCCCTCAATCTACTGACCACGGCGTCATCCTTATCCTCGGCAGTCCGCGCCCGGGCGGCCGAGGCCTTGTACTGTGTCCGATTCCTGCCGGCACAACTCCTCGCAGAAGTCGCGTATGACCGCCGTTGGCGGGGCCTCCGTGCGCCACCGCATGGTGACGAAGACGAATTGCGCGCGCAGCGGAGGGCATCGGGCAACGTTCAACGCCACTAGTTCACCCGCTTGTAGCATGCGTCGGGCAACGCCGAGCACGCCGACAAACAAGGCATCCGTGCGCTTCACAGCTTCGAGCAGGCCCGGGATCTCGTCCGATGTCACATGCAGCCATTTTTGCGGATAAGCATCAGGGCCAAACGCCTCGACGAGGTTACGCGAAAGGTCATCACTGATCGCGGTGGAGATGATCGGGTACTCGCGCAGTTCGTCGAACTCCACCACATCCTTTCCGCTCAGCGGATGCCCCTGTCTGCAGAGAAAACCAGAAGGTATCTCGGCCAATGGAAAGATGTTGAGGTCATCGTGAAGTGGCACGGCACGGGAATTAACCACCAGCGCGTCGATCGACCTTGCCCGCAGTGCCGTGAGCTGATTCGCCACGCTGCCGCCCATTATCTGTACGCGGATGCCCGGGAAGTGATTCAACACATGCTCCAGCAGGGGAGCCGTCAACATCGCGCTGGGCGCCGCGCTCAAGCCCAATTGCACGGTGCCGATCTTGCCCTGACCGAACAGCTTTGCGCTGCGCTTTAGCTCGCGCGCTTCGATGACGATCTTCAAGGCTCGCTCCGCCACTGCCGCGCCGAATGGCGTGAGTTCGTTGCGCTTGCCGATGCGGTCGATCAGGCACTGCCCAAGTTCGCTCTCCAGCATCTGGATGCTTCGGCTTAGTGCAGGCTGAGTCAGATTGAGTTTTTCCGCCGCCCGGCTAAACGAGCCGGTTTCGACGAGGGCAAGGAGATGGTCAAGCTGCTGAAGGTTCATGGGTTGCCGTCTCTGGGCGCCAAAGCATGAGAAAGAATTATCAAAAAAATGATAACAATGCATTGGACCGATAGTCGATAGGTTTCTACCATACTTTTGCGGCTTTGCTAACCTCTCGTACTCAAGACGAACATGAAACTTGCAAGAACCCTTTGGGCCCTGTTCACGCTTGCCTTGGCTGGGCTGGCCCCGGCTTCGGCGCAAGGGCCATATCCAGCACGCCCCATCTCTCTGATGGTGCCGTATCCAGCCGGTGCAGCCAGCGACGTCACGGCTCGCGCGTTGAACGGATTGATCGGCCAGGAGATTGGCGGCCAGGTGATCGTCGAGAACCTGGGCGGGGCCAGCGGAGCCATCGCGGCGAACAAGGTACTCGGAGCGGCAGCCGACGGCTATTACCTGTTCCAGGGTTCACCTAACGAATTGATCCTGGCGGGATTGGCCAACAAAGGAGTCAAGCACAAGCCGGAGGATTTCGAGTTCGTGGCGCCGGTTGCGACCTCGCCATTGATACTGATGGTCAATGCAGGCATCCCGGCCGATACCCTTGACGAGTTCGTTGCGCTCGCCCGGCGCAAGGGCAAGAACACATTGAATTACGGCTCGCCCGGTGCCGGCTCGCTTGTGCACCTGATGACCGAAATGGTCTCCAAGCGCATCGGTGTGCCGATGACTCACGTCCCGTATAAAGGCGGCGTGCCGCTGGTGGCGGACTTGATCGGCGGACAGATCGACTTTGCCATCTTGCCCTATCAGGCCAACTACGAAGGTTTTGTCAAACAGGGCCGCGTGAAGATCATTGGCACATTCTCGAAGCGACCGCTACCGTTGCCCTTCCAGTCGATCCCGACAATCGATAAGAGCCGTGTCCTGGCAGACTTCGACTACGGTATCTGGACCGCGTACCTGGTAAAGAAGGGAACCGATCCCGCCATCGTCGAGCGCCTGAATGCGGCCATTGCCGCGTCGCTGCGCAATCCGGCCGCGCGCGCCGTTCTGGAAGCACAAGGCAAGACTCTCTTCGACCCCATGAGCATTGCCGCCGGCAAGAGGTTTTACGAGGCTGAGATACAGCGCTACCGCGCGATCTTCAAGGCTTCTAGCTACGAACCGGAATAGCCGGCATGCCGTCTGCCAGCCGCAGGAAGCGGCCAGACGGCGACATCCCTTCCCCGTTTTCCCCAGAGCCATGCCCCGGCGTTCCCCGCCGGGATGGATTGCCACGCCTGCTTGCCGAGCGAGACGGGGCATGGTGCACGCCTTCGACCTTACCGGACCACGATTCATGACAGCAGAAGTCATTCAATATCTCGAATCACGCCAGGACAATATTGTCGGCTGGCTAGACGAATTCCTGCGTATTCCCAGTGTGAGCGCCGACCCGGCGTTCGCGCCCCGGATGGAGGAGGCCCGAGCATTTCTGTTGGAGCGCCTGCGGAGCATGGGCCTGGACGATGTGCGTCTGGTGGATGGCGGCGGTGAACCTGCGGTATATGGCTCATGGCTGGGCGCGCCCGGCAAGCCCACCCTCCTGATCTATGGTCACTATGATGTGCAACCCGCCGAACCCATCGCCCTGTGGCGTACACCGCCTTTCGAGCCGACGCTGGATGGCGACCGCCTTTATGCTCGCGGCGCGTCTGACGTCAAGGGGTCGACGACCATTGCTTTGGAAGTCGTTGCCGCATTTCTCGCCGTCAACGGCGCGTGTCCGGTTAACGTCAAGATCTTCCTGGAAGGGGAGGAGGAAACCGGTAGCCCTTCGCTGAGTGCGCTAGCCCAGCGTCACCGGCAACTGCTCTCGGCCGATGCGGTCTTGTCCGCCGACGGCGGTCGCGCCAGCGCGGACTTTCCGACCATCAACACTGGCGCGCGTGGCAACTGCCTGCTCGAGGTCAGCCTGATTACCGCGGACAAGGATCTGCACTCCGGGCGCTACGGCGGCTGCACGCTGAACGCGCTGCATGAGATGGCGCGCCTCGTTGCATCGCTGCACAGGATCGACGGAAGCGTCGCCGTGGAAGGCTTCTATGCTGGTGCGGCGCCGCTCGCGGCGTCACAGCGGGCGGACACTGCTGCTTTGCCCTTCGACGGGGTGGCCTATCTGGGCGATGTCGGCGCTGCGGCGCATGGTGAGCCGGGCTTCAGCATGCGCGAACAGATCACGCTGCGTCCCTGTCTCGATGTCAACGGGCTGTGGGGCGGCTACACGGGCAGCGGCAACAAAACCATCATTCCTTGTCAGGCCAACGCCAAGATGAGCATCAGGCTGGTGGAGGGGCAGGAATCCGGGCAAGTGCTGCAGGCCGTGCTCGAGCATCTGCAGAGTCATTGTCTTCCRGGAGCAAGACTCGACGTGGTGGCCATGCATGGTGGCAGCCCCGCATCGACCCTCGACGCGGGCCATCCCCTTGTTCTCGCAGCCGACCAGGTGCTGAGCAGCATCAGCGGCATCCGGCCGGTTCGCGTGCGACTCGGCGCCTCGGTTCCCATCACCTCGCTGTTCAAGGAAGTCCTCGGCATCGACACCCTGATGTTCGGCTTCAACCTGCCGGACGAGGATGTCCATGCGCCAAACGAGTTCTTCCGGATCAGCTCGATCGCGCAGGGCCTGAAGGCCTGGACCCTGCTGCTGGCGGCGCTGGGCGAGTTTGCTCCCGCTACCTTTCATGCCGGACTGTCTGCATAGCAGTTGTCTCGACCTTGGGCATTCATTCACTCCAACCCATCTGATTTCCAATATGCCTTCCATTGATATCCACCGCCTCGCCTCGAGGAAAAGCCTCTTCGGCGTTGCAGGCGAGCCCCCTCACGAGAAGGTTCATTTGTTCGCGGACGAGAGCACGGGGCTGCGTGCCATCGTGGCATTGCACAATACTGTTCGGGGCCCCGCGTTCGGCGGCTGCCGTTACTACACTTATGGCTCGGAGGAGCGAGCCCTGGAAGACGCCCTCAGGCTGTCGCGGGGCATGAGCCTGAAGAACGCCATGGCGGACCTGCCCTTCGGCGGCGGGAAGTCGGTGATCCTGCGCACTCCGCAACAGACCAACCGGGCCGAGCTGTTCCAGCTGTTCGGCAGCTTGATCCAGTCGCTGTCGGGTACCTACATTACTGGCGAGGATGTCGGCACCACTGAGGAGGATCTGCTGCAGATCGGGAAGCAGACGTCGTTCGCGGCGGGCATTCCCCGGGCGGGACAGTTTGGGGGAAACCCGTCGCCAAAGACGGCGCTGGGCGTTTTTGCGTCTATTCAGCGCGCCTGGAAGATGATGCATGGCGACGCATCGCTCGATGGCGTCTCCGTGGCGATTCAGGGACTCGGCGCCGTGGGTTGGGTACTGGCTGACTGGCTTCACGGCGCTGGCTGCCGCCTGATCGTTGCTGACGTGGATTCCGCGCGCGCGGCCGCGGCGCACGCCGCGTTCGGCGCGAAGGTCGTTTCACCACAAGAGATCACGGCTCAACCAGTTGACGTGCTGGCGCCTTGCGCACTCGGCGCGACGCTGAACGCCGAAAGTATTCCTGGAATCCAGGCTCAACTGATTGCCGGCGCGGCCAACAATCAGCTTGCCACTTCCGACGACGGCGAAGCGCTCCATGAGCGTGGCATTGCCTATTTGCCTGACTTCCTCGTCAATGCGGGCGGTATCGTCAGCTGCGTCCGCGAATACGAGGGCGGCGCGACGGATGCGGCGGTGGATACGGAAGTCCTGCGCATCGCCGATCGTGTGGAAGGCCTGTTCGAACGCGCAAGCAGGACTGAGATGTCGCTTGCCCGAGCGGCGCAAGAGTGGGCGCTAGAGAAGCTGGCACGCTCAGCCTAGACGTCCGGGCGCGAAATTGCGCAATCCACGGCGGGTTGCCATCCGGCCCGCCGTTGGCATCCCGACACCCGCAGTCTCTGAAATCCAAATCAAAAGGGGACCGCGCCGCTATCGAAACGGTCGCGGTGGGGAGCGTCTCGTCTGTCTGAACCGCTCCTTGCCGCCTAACCGCCGCCCGGCATCCCTTCACATCGCGAGCCAATCCATGAAGAAAACCATCATTGCCATTGCTGCTGTCGTCGTCCCAGGCAGCGCGTTCGCCCAGGACAGCGGTATCGTGCTGTACGGGTTGATCGACGTCGGCGTCGAATATGCCAACAGACAACCAGACAACGCAGGAAGCGTGACGCGGATGACGTCCGGCAACCTCGCGGGATCCCGCTGGGGGCTGCGCGGGTCGGAGGATCTCGGGGCAGGCTATAGCGCCATCTTTGTCCTGGAGAGCGGCTTCGACACCGATACCGGCAAGTCCGGACAGAACTCGCGACTGTTCGGGCGGCAGGCATTCGTTGGTCTGCAGAATCCCCTTGGCAAGATCACACTGGGGCGGCAGATCACGCCATTCTTTGAATTCGGTGGCGACTACGACCCTATGCAGTTGGGAACCAAATACTCGCTCATCAGCCAGGACGTCTACTTCGTTTCTCGCTCCGACAACTCGGTCAAGTACGCGGGGACATTTGGCAGCTTCTCCGCGTCCGCGCTTTACAGCTTTGGCGTCGACAGCACGGTCAACGGCGGAAGCGAAGTCCCGGGTGCGCCAAAGATCGGCCGGGAGTACGGCGTTAGAGTGCGTTACGCAAGTGGCCCCTTTTCGATCGGCGCGATATACGACCAGGTGGGCACGGGAACATTGGCCGCCAGTCCAGACGCCAGGATCCGGCGCGCGGCAGTGGCGGCATCCTTCGATATCGGCCCTGCTCACACGTTCGCCGGCTACCGGCGGGCGAAGGCATACGACGGTGGAATCGTCACAGGGGCCCTGGCTGGCGCCGGCAACCAGGCATCCAACCTCTACTGGGCCGGGCTTAGATACGACTTGTCGGCGGCGCTGAGCCTGACAGGTGCAGCCTATTATCAGGACTTCAAGAACACCAATGCGGACCCTTGGCTGTTCTCGCTGCTGCTGGACTACTCGCTGTCCAAGCGCACCGACATCTTTACCGCGGTGGGCTATACGCTGAACCGCCATGGTTCCAACCTCGGACTGAGCAATGGCTCTTCCGGATTTGGGCAGACCACCGCTGGCGCCAATCAGTTCGGCGTCACCACGGGCATCAGGCATCGGTTCTGAGCGTGCTCACCTGGCGTCGGCGGCGGCCCAATCTACGCAAGTGGCTTTCCGTCAGCCCTGATCCCCACCGCCCACTGGCACGACCGTTCCTGTCATGTAAGAGGCCTCCTCGGATGCCAGGAACAGAATGGCGCGCACCTGCTCGTCGATCGTGCCATAGCGCTGCATCAGGCTGCTGGCTTTGGTCTGATCGACGATGGCCTGGTACCAGCTGGCTTCCTGCTCGCTCTGCGCTGAGGTATTGCGCGGTATCTTGCGCGGCGGCGCCTCGGTCCCCCCAGTCGCCACGGCGTTGACGCGTATCCCTTCGTGCGCATGCTCGAAGGCGAGGCTGGCCGTCAGTGCGTTGACGCCGCCCTTGGCCGCCGCGTAGGGAACGCGGTGGATGCTGCGCGTGGCGATCGACGACACGTTGACGATGACACCCTGGCGCCGCGCCACCATGCCGGGCAGCACCGCCCGGCAGCACCACAGCGTCGGGAACAAAGAGCGCCGGATCTCGGCTTCGATCTGGTCTTCTTCATAAGCCTGGAAGGGCTTTGCCCAGATCGTGCCGCCCACGTTGTTGACGAGAATGTCGATGTGGCCGAACGCTGCATCCGCGGCCTTCACCATCTGCACGGCGCCGGCGTAGCTCTCCAGATCGGCGTGCACGGCAATGGCCTGTCCGCCGGCTGCCGTGATCTGCGCCGCGACTTCATCGACCAGCGCCGAGCGGTCGACCAGCGCGACCCACGCGCCCTCGGCGGCGGCAGCCAGCGCCACCCCGCGGCCGATGCCTTGCGCGGCGCCGGTCACGACCATCGATTTACCTGCGAAACGTGTAGCCGTTCTCATATTGTCTTGCTCCTCGCTCATGCCGCGTTGCTGGCCGAGAACTTCTCGTAGTAGAAGCCGGCAGGCGTGATGCCGCTTTGCTGCAGCCACCCACGCACAGCCTCCACCATCGCAACGGGACCGCACAGGTAGATGTCGACATCGCCACCGTTGAGCCATTCCGGTTCCACATGGGCGGTGACATAGCCCTTGCGTGCATGGCCGCTGGCGGGGTCAGCCACGCAGGTCCGGTATTCGAGGCCGGGCAAGGCGGCCTGCGCGGCATCGATGCGCGACAGCGCCACCAGGTCAATGTCGTTTGTGACACCGTAGACCATGCGCACGGGATGCGCACAGCCGCGCGTGGCCAGGGCATCGAACATCGACAGGAAGGGGGCGATGCCGGTGCCGCCAGCCAGGAACAACACCGGCCGCGCCACCTCGCGCAGGTAGAAGCTGCCGTAGGGACCCGAGAATGCCACGCGCTCGCCGGATTTTGCCTGGCTGGTCAGCCAGGTGCTCATCTGTCCTTTCGGCACGTTGCGCACCACGAAGCCGGTGCGCGCGCTGCCGGGCGCGGAGCTGAAGGAGTATGAGCGCGTCTGGCTGGTGCCCGGGATCTCGACGTTGACATACTGGCCAGGCAGGAAGTCCAGGCCGCCGGCATCGTCCAGGTCGATGGCGAAGCCAATGGTCGACTCGGAGAGCTGTTCCAGCTCGGCCAGCGTCCCCTGGTAGGTGGCGACACCGGTCTTGCACGCGGCCGACGATGCGGGCACGCGGATCACGCAGTCCGAGCGGGGCCGGGTCTGACAGGCCAGCACGTAGCCGCCCGCGGCCTCCTCTGCGGTCAGCGCATCTTCGATATAACTCGATTCCGGCAAGTCATAGCTGCCCGACTCGCACAGGCCGCGGCAGGTGCCGCAGGCACCGTCGCGGCAGTCCAGCGGGATATTGATCTGTTGCCGGTAGGCGGCGTCGGACAGGGTTTCGTTCTCGCCACAGGTGATGAACCGGGTGACGCCGTCYTCGAATTGCAGGGCGATGGTATGTTCCATAGCGCGTTTCTCCAGCCTGGATCAGATGTGATAAATGTCGATGACCTGGTTGATGTAGTCGTTCTTGAGCACGACGTACTTGTCCAGGATGCGCGGCTGCCCGTCGGAGAGATCGAGCGTGTAGCGCGACATGCCGAAGTAGCTGTAGGTGGTCTGGTAGCGATGGCTGAGGGTGTGCCAGTTGAAGCGCACGGTGCACGTGTCGCCCTCTGCCCCGAGCACTTCCACGTTGCTCAGGTTGTGACTGGTGCGCGTGTCCGGAATGGTGGCGCTGGAGCGCTCCGTCTTGATGCGAAACACGCGATCTTCCAGGCCCTGGCGGGTCGGGTAATAGATCAGCGAGATCTCACGCTGCGGGTCGGTGATGAGCTCGCCGTCGTCATCCCAGCATGGCATCCAGAAGGTTGCTTCGGGGTGGTAGCAGGCGAGCCATGCATCCCACTCTTCGTCGTCCAGCAGCCGTGCCTCGCGGTACAGGAAGGACTGGATGGCTGCAAGGTCGACTGGCTTGTCGAGGGTGGTCCCGGCGGTGCTCATGCTGCGCTCCCTGCGGCGGCGTTGTCGAGGTCAGTGGCCGCCGTGGTATCGATGGCGTCGTTCGCGGATGCGCCGAGCTCCTCGGCCACGGCTTTCCTCATCACGTCCAGCCAGTAGCGGTGCTGCACCGTGTACAGGCCCTCGTCCTCGGTCCGCACGCCGCTCATCACCGGCTTGAGCCCGATGCGCTGCGCGGCCTCGTCGGCACCGTCAATCCAGTGCTTCGCGCCGCGGCACATGTCGTTCCAGGCCAGGGCCTGGCCGGCGTAGCCCTGCTGGCAGGCCCGGAATTCCTCGAGGTCGTCCGGCGTGGCCATGCCGCTGACGTTGAAGAAGTCCTCGTACTGGCGGATGCGGCGCGCGCGCGCCTCGTCGGATTCGCCCTTCGGCGCGATGCAGTAGATGGTGACCTCGGTCTTGTCGACGGACAGCGGGCGCAGCAGGCGGATCTGCGAGCCGAACTGGTCCATCAGGTAGACGTTGGGATAGAGGCACAGGTTGCGCGAATTCTGGATCATCCAGTCCGCGGCTTCCGCGCCGCAACGCTCGGCAAATTCCTCGCGCCGGCTGAAGTTGGGACGGTCCTCCGGATTGGCCCAGCGCGTCCACAGCAGCATATGGCCGTGGTCGAAGGCGTAGAAGCCGCCGCCCTGCTGGCCCCACTTGCCGGCGTCCATGGCGCGGATCTTGTCTTCCTGCGCGGTCTTCTGCTTGCGGTGGTTGGTGGTCGCGGCGTAGTTCCAGTGCACCGCCGACACGTGGTAGCCGTCGGCGCCGTTCTCGGCCTGCAGCTTCCAGTTGCCTTCGAAGGTGTAGGTGGAGGAGCCGCGCAGCACCTCGAGCCCGTCGGCGGACTGGTCGACGATCATGTCGATGATGCGGGCCGCTTCGCCGAGGAATTCCTTGAGCGGAGGCACATCCGCGTTCAGGCTGCCGAACAGGAAGCCGCGGTAATTCTCGAAGCGCGCCAGCTTCTTCAGGTCGTGCGAGCCTTCCTTGTTGAAGCAGTCGGGATAGCCGGCATTCTCGGGGTCCTTCACCTTCAGCAGCTTGCCGCTGTTGTTGAAGGTCCAGCCGTGGAACGGGCAGGTATAGGTGGCCTTGTTGCCGCGCTTGTGGCGGCACAGCATGGCGCCGCGGTGGCTGCAGGCGTTGATGAATGCGTTCAGCTCGCCCTGGCGATTGCGCGCGATCACCACCGGCTGGCGGCCGATATGGGTGGTGTAGTAGTCGTTGTTGTTGGGGACCTGGCTTTCGTGGGCCAGGTAGATCCAGTTGCCCTCGAAGATGTGCTTCATCTCGAGTTCGAACAGGTCTTCGTCGGTGAAGGCCTGGCGGTGCAGGCGGTAGTCGCCGCTGGCCTTGTCTTCGACCAGGAAGGCATCGAGGTCGAGGCGCTTTGCGCTGGGGCGAACGGGGGCCTTGCCCTCCGGATAGATGGGGATCATGGAGTTGTCTCCTGCCGATGACTTGTCTTCGGGGCGGTGCCGCGCATGCCGCTGCCGCCTGGGATGGATCTGCCGGCCCGCGGGGCGGGCGGTACTACGGAAAATCAGGCGGCGGCGCGCTGGCGCTCCACCTCGGCGGCGGGGGCGCCATCCTGCTCCGGCAGCAGCCGGAAATCGAAGTCGATCGATGCGAACGGCTTGTCGACGCCATGCTTGTCAAGCGCGGCGGCGTCGGTGACGCGGGTCACCGCGGGGACCAGCCCCTCGCGGCTGGCGAAGGCGAAGTCGTCCCAGAGGTATTCATCGCCGTCGATGTTGATCTGCGTGGTCAACTTGCGATAACCATCCGCCGACACAAAGAAGTGGATGTGGGCCGGGCGCTGGCCGTGGCGCGCGAGCTGGTCCAGCAGGCGCTGCGTGGTGCCCTCCGGCGGGCACCCGTAGCCCTTCGGCACGTTGCTGCGGAACTGGTAGCGGCCATTGGCATCGCTCACGATGGTGCGGCGCAGGTTGAAGTGCGACTGGGTCTTGTCGAAGAACGAGTAGTTGCCCATCAGGTTGGCGTGCCATACCTCGACGCTGGCCCCGGGCAGCGGCTTGCCGTCGGCGCCGTACACCGTACCCTGCATGAACAGGACCTCGCCCTTGCCGTCGTCGCTGCCGTCGTCGAGGCGGGCGAAACCGGTGCTCTTTGGCGCGCCGGCCACGTAGAGCGGGCCTTCGATGGTGCGCGGCGTGCCGCCGGTCAGGCCGGCGCGGGCTTCCGCCTCGTCGGCGCGGATGTCGAGGAAGCGTTCCAGCCCCAGGCCGGCGGCAAGCAGGCCCAGTTCCTGGCTGGCACCCGCCTCGGCAAAGTACTCGATGCCCTTCCACACTTCGCTCGCGCTCAGGTCGAGGTCCTCGATCGCCTTGAACAGGTCCGCGACCAGGCGAACGACCACCTGCTGCACGCGCGGATCGGGCGTGCCTTGCGTGCCGGTCGTGACGATAAAGCTGGTGACCAGGGCATCGATTTCCGAGTGGGTCATGAGAGTCTCCATAATTGTGGTGGGGTTCCGGTCCATGCTTTACGGGTATCAAGCTTGTTTTCCGGGCACGGATGAAGCATAGTCAACGGGGGTTTTTGCAGTCCAACACTGATTTAGTATCTGTTTTATACCCGGGAGGTATAGTTTTGGAATTGCGGCATCTGCGTTACTTTGTCGCCGTGGCGGAGGAACGGAACTTCACTCGCGCGGCCGACCGGCTGCATATGGCACAGCCACCCCTGTCGCGCCAGATCCAGCAACTGGAGGACGACCTGGGTGTGCAACTGTTCGAGCGCCACTCGCGTCCACTGAAGCTGACCGACACCGGGCGCTACTTCTATACCCACGCGCTGCAGCTGCTGGCCCAGACCGCGGAACTGCAGGCGATGACCAAGCGGGTGGGCAAGATCGAGCACAAGATGTCGGTCGGCTTTGTCGGCTCCACGCTGTACGGGATGCTGCCGCGTATCATCCGRCGCTTCCGGCAGACGCACGCCGAGCTGGAACTGAGCCTGCACGAGATGTCGACCATGGACCAGATCAAGGCGCTCAAGGAGGGACGCATCGACGTGGGCTTCGGGCGTATCCGGCATGAGGACCCATCGGTGCGGCGCGTGGTGCTGCGAGAGGAACGCATGATCGTGGCGCTGCCGGTCGGGCATCCGCTGGCTGACGCCAAGTCCCGGCTCGCGCTGCACGACCTGGTGGGTGAGCCGCTCATCATCTTTCCCAAGGCGCCGCGCCCCAGCTTTGCCGACCAGGTGCTGGCCGCCTTCCATGACCGCGCCCTGAAGCCACGGCGCCTGCACGAAGTGCGCGAGCTGCAGATCGCGCTCGGCCTGGTGGCGATGGGCGAAGGCATCTCGGTGGTGCCCAGCAGCGTGTACGGGCTCAAGCGGGACGACGTGACCTACAAGGAGCTGGACGATCCCAAGCTGGTGTCTCCCATCATCATGAGCACACGGATGCTCGACGAGTCGGCGGACCTGCTCTCGCTGCGGGACATGATCTACCAACTCTACGAGGAAGAAGGCATGGCCTACCTGTCGCCGCAGAAGCCATGAAGCACAATTGGCGCTTCATACTCCTCAGGTATGAAATCAGACGCCAACGGTGTTGGACGCCCAAAAAATAGCCCTACATACTTCGTGCAACATTCAACTGCACCAGGAAGGTATGAAAGTGGCGACTCAATCCAGCTCCATAGGCATCGAATCGATCGAGGCCATCCTGGTCGATCTGCCGACCATCCGGCCGCACCAGCTCGCCATGGCGACGATGCAACGGCAGACCCTCGTGATCGTCCGCCTGCGCTGCGCCGATGGCGTGGAAGGCATTGGCGAGGCCACTACCATCGGCGGCCTGTCGTATGGCGACGAAAGCCCGGAGGGCATCAAGCTGACCATCGACGCCTACCTGGCCCCGGCGCTGCTCGGCCACGACGCCACCAACATACACGCCGCCATGGCGCGGCTGAACAAGGTGGCGCGCGGCAACCGCTTCGCCAAGTCGGCGCTGGAAACCGCGCTGCTCGATGCGCAGGGCAAGCGTCTCGGCGTGCCGCTGTCGACACTGCTGGGCGGCGTCGTGCGCGACACGCTGCCGGCGCTGTGGACACTGGCCAGTGGCGATACCTCCCGCGACATCGACGAGGCCGAGCGATTGCTGGGCGAGCGCCGCCACAACACCTTCAAGCTCAAGATCGGCCGGCGCAGTGTGCGTGACGACGTGGCGCATGTCTCCGCGATCAAGCGCGCGCTGGGCGAGCGGGCGCGCGTCACCGTGGACGTCAACCAGGCCTGGAACGAAGCGGATGCCGCCACCGGCATCGCCATGCTGGAAGCCGCCGGGATCGACCTGGTCGAACAGCCCATCGCGCGCGAGCAGCGCCCCGCGCTGGCCCGGCTGGCAGCCCGTTTCGTGGTGCCCATCATGGCCGACGAGGCCGTGTGCGGCCCCGAGGACGCGATGGAGCTGGCCCGCCTCGGTGCCGCAGACGTGTTTGCACTAAAGATCGCCAAGTCCGGTGGCATCTTCGGCATGCTGCGCACCGCCGCGGTTGGCGATGCCGCCGGCATCGCCCTCTACGGCGGCACCATGCTGGAAGGCAGCGTCGGCACCATCGCCGCCGCTCACGCCTTCGCCACGCTGCCGCAACTGGCGTGGGGCACGGAACTGTTCGGCCCGCTCCTGCTGAAGGACGACATCGTAGTGGAACGCCCGGTGTACCGGGACTTCGCGCTGCACCTGCCGCAAGGGCCGGGGCTCGGGGTCGCGCTGGATGAGGACAAGCTGGCCCACTACCGGCGGGACCGCACATGAGCATCGCGGATCGCAACGGGCTTCGCCTCTACTATGAGCTTCACGGGCCGCAAGGCGCGCCGGTGCTGGTCATGTCCAACTCGCTGGGCACCACCCTGTCGATGTGGGATCCCCAGATGCCAGCGCTGCTGGAGCACTTCCGCGTGCTGCGCTACGACACGCGCGGCCATGGCGCATCCGGCGTGCCGAGCGCGCCGTTCGGCATGGACGAGTTGGGTGGCGACGTGCTGGCGGTGATGGACCACGCCGGCGTGGGGCAGGCGCATTTCTGCGGCCTGTCGATGGGAGGCATGACCGGCATCTGGCTGGCACGCCATCATCCCGAACGCTTTGGCCGATTCGTACTGGCGAATACCGCGGCGCTGATCGGGCCGCCATCCGGCTGGAACACACGCATCGATCACGTGCGAAGCCACGGCATGTCGATGGTCGCCGAGGGCGTGCTGGCCCGCTGGTTCACGCCGGCCACGCTGGCAGGCGATCCGGCGCGCCTCGCCCCCGTGCTCGCCATGCTTGCCGCCACGGATCCCGACGGCTATATCGGCAACTGTGCCGCGGTGCGCGATGCCGACCTGCGCAGCCTGTTGCCAGGCATCCTGTCGCACGTGCTGGTGATCGCAGGCGTGCAGGATGCCGCCACGACGCCGGAACAGGGCAGCGAACTCGCGCGGGGCATTGCCGAGGCCGAATACCTCGTGCTCAATGCCGCGCATCTGTCCAACTGGGAGCAGCCCGCGGCATTCTCGCGTGCGGTGATACGCTTCCTTTCGAGGGCATGATGCCCTATACCACCTCAGGAGCCGACATGACCCAGCCCTGCATTATCTCCGTCGCCATCACCGGCTCCTTGCCGCGCAAGCGGGACAACCCTGCCGTGCCGATCACCGTCAGCGAACAGGTCGAGTCCACCCAGGCCGCGTTCGAAGCGGGCGCCACGCTCGTCCACCTGCACGTGCGCAATGACGACGAGACGCCATCCTCGGAGCCGGACCGCTTTGCCCTCGTACTCGAGGGAATCCGCAAGCATGCGCCCGGCATCATCACGCAAGTCTCGACCGGTGGCCGCTCCGGGGCGGGAAAGGAGCGCGGCGGGATGCTGTCGCTGCGGCCGGACATGGCGTCGCTTGCCACGGGATCAGTCAATTTCCCGACTCGCGTCTATGACAATCCGCCAGACCTCGTGGATTGGCTTGCCGCCGAAATGAAGGCCTACGCCATCAAGCCCGAGATAGAGGCCTTCGATCTGTCGATGATCTTCCAGGCGGTCGCCATGCAACAGGCGGGCAAGATCGACGGCGCACTGCATATTCAGTTTGTGATGGGCATCAAGAATGCGATGCCGGTCGATCGGGAAGTGCTCGCCTTCTACGTGCAGACCCTGCGGCGCCTGGCGCCCGATGCTACCTGGACCGGCGCGGGCATCGGCCGGGACCAGTTGACGATGGCGCGCTGGTCGCTCGAACTCGGCGGCCATTGTCGCACCGGCCTGGAGGACAACGTCCGGCTCGACAAGGATACCCTTGCCCCGTCCAATGCCGCGCTGGTCGGCCAGGTAGCGGCCTTGTGCAAGGAGCATGGGCGCCCCGTGGCGACGGTGGCGCAGGCGCGGGCGCTCCTGGGGTTGCCCTCGGCCGCGAATTGAAGCGGATCGGGAGCAGAGAAAGACGCAGGCGACGCGGATCTCATCGCCTATTCGTCATGGCCTTCGTCTCGACGACGAGCAGCCGGAAACGCCGGCTGGCTCTCGTCTCCTTGGGTTCGGCAAGCCGGAGCTTGTTCCTTTTGAGCCGGACCAGCGTCAAATCGGTCACACGCAGGTTGTCCCGACCTATCGATCATTTCGCAGTCGGCCAATGCCGAAGGCCGCCCCCTCCCTTCCGTTGCTCAATCAGCTGAGATCGATTCCAACGCCTCGCCTCGCGTTTCAATGCCAAAGCGATAAACGATGAATGCAGCCGTCAGGAAACAGGCGGCGCCCAGCGCAAAGACGCCGGCCTGGCCTGCCAGCGGCAGGATAAGTCCGACCATGGTTGGCCCCAACAGCGAACCGAATCGGCCAACCGTGGAGGCCATGCCGCAGCCAGTAGCGCGGGCGCGGGTCGGATAAAGCTCTGGCGTATAGGTGTACAGCACGGCCCACATGCCGAACATGAAAAACTGCATCATTCCGCCCGACAGGAAGAGTGCGACAGGCTCCGAATTCATACCCGCGACGCGGCCATACAGAAAAGCCATCACCGCGCCGCCCACGAGCGTGATCACGCATGCCGGCTTACGGCCCCAATGCTCGATGGCCCAGGCGGCGCACAGAAATCCCGGGATGCCGCCGACGGAGATATACACGGTGTATAGCACCGACTTGGTCACGCCCATGCCGGTCTGCTGTAACAGCGCCCCAATCCAGGTGTTGAGCCCATAGAAGCCAAGCAGCGCAAAGAACCACAGGCCCCACACAGTCAGGGTTCGGTTTCGATATTCCGGCGACCACAGTACCTTCACGCCGAATATCTCGGCTTCGGGGACGACAGCGGTGGCTGCGGCCTCGGGCAGCGATGTCAGTTTCATCCGTCGCTTCACCGTCTCTTCGATGTGATCAACCACGCGAGAGGCTTCCTCGTGCCTGCCTTTGGATTCGAGCCAGCGTGGGGACTCCGGCACGTAGCGCCGCACCACGAAGAGAAACAGTGCCGGCACCGCGCCGAGCAGGAACATGGTGCGCCAGTTGTACGCCGAGAGCACGTGGTATGACAGGAGCCCCGCGCAGATGAAAGCGATGGGCCAGTTTCCGTCCATTAGCGCCAAGTATTTGCCGCGCTGGCGAGCGGGGATGAATTCGGACAAAAGCGTTTGTGCGAGCGGCAGTTCCATACCCATCCCCAGACCCAGCAACAGGCGATAGATGCCAAGCGTCACGGGGTCACTGGCGGTGGAGCAGAGAAAGCTGCCCAAGCCCCACACGATCATGCTTACCTGAAACACCGGCTTGCGTCCGAAGCGATCGGCAAGCATACCGGAACTGAGCGCGCCGACAGCCATGCCAACAAAGCTCGCGCTGCCCAGCATCCCAGCTTGCGCACTGGTCAACGCGAACTCGGTGCGAATCGAGCCGAGCAAATACGTCATCATCGCCAAGTCAAGGTTGTCAAAGAAGAACGCCAGTGCGATCACCATGAAGAGGAAGCGGTGGTAGCCGCATACGGGTAGTCGCTCCAGTCGGTCACTGATGCGGACCCGCATCAGCTCTGTAGAGGTCACTTTCATCTTGTCTCCTGTCTTGTATTGGCCGGGGAATTTAGGGGCCGGCTCGTGCAACTTCGCCGGTTGGCATGTAATGTCGCGCGGCCCTGGCTGCGTAGCCCGCTCCGGGATGCCAAAGCATGTCGCCGGGGCGCCAACCCGAGCGGCGGACGGCACCGGCCTCAACAGGCTGTAGCGGCGCGCTCGGTACACAGACGCAATCGGAGCAGCAGGAGGAAGGCGAATCGGAAAGGCGCGCGCCGGCACACGCTTTCACGTATGCCGGCGGCAGGGCGGCTCGCTGGAGGAGCCAAGGGGTGCGGGTCAGCGGGTCGCGAAGCGCAGGGGATCAAACGCATCTTCCGGCAGCGCCGACAGGGAGGCACCGGCGGGAAATGGATAGCGCAGGTATGGCGCACGCGGCTGACCGGGCGGTGAATACTGCCCGTCGGCGAGGATCCGCTTCTTGGCCGTCAGCGACTGAATCTCGCACCGGTATGCCACGATCTGGTTCGCCGCGCCGTCCTCGATCGGCGTGTAGTCCTTCTCGGGTCGGAACTTGTCCAGCGCCACAGACTGGTGTGCGCGGATATCCTCGGTCCGTTCGCGCACCGTCGCGACACAGCGTGCGATGACACTGTAGTACTCGAGGCTGGTGTTCTGGCCTTTGGGCGCCTTCAGCAAGGCGACGGGGCGGTCGATCTCGATGGTGATATGCGCGTTGGCTCGGATCGCAGTCGCCAGCTTTCCAAAGCGCGAACTGTGTATCAGAAAGGCGTCACCAGTGAAGGTGAAACTCTGCGCCGTCACGTACGGGAACGGTGTGTCGTGGACACCGACACGGCAGATCAGTTCGTCCTTAAGAAAGGCTTCAATGGCGGGCCAGTCGGTCCAGGCAAGGTCAGTGCGGCGCATCTCTGCGCTCAGGTAGTCGGGGGTCATGGTTGTCTCCAAGGAGGACTTGGGCGGGATCAAGGCAGCACGCGCAACTGTTCGCGCGCCGGGCCCAGCCCTATGCCGCGCAGGCGGCATCCGAGCTGGCTGGCAAGCCAGCGCAGGAGTTCGTCGAGCTCGGGCGGCAATGGGTCCTGAGGTTTGCGAGGCAGTGCTGCCGCGCTGAACGCGGCAAAGCGGTGGATTATGGGCCCGTCGTTATCCGTCCAGTCGCTATCCACCAGCGGGATGGCGTGGTCGGGCGTCTGGGCGAACAACGCCAGGCAATCGCACTTGTTGAGGAAAAGCTCGTCGATCCCATGCTGCTGCACGGCACGCCGAAGCTGCGCGACATCGAGCAAGCCGACCCGTCTCGGGCGGCCGGTGCCGGTGCCATACTCACCGGTCAGCATGCGGATGGCGACGCCGAGGCCGAAGGCATCCTCGCCTGCCAACAGGAGGCCAGGATCGTAGACCAGGGCTTCCTGCTGCCGACCTAGTCCACGTTGCGCCGCACTTGCGCAGTACTCAGCAGATTGCGCTGCGCCAAGCTCGGATGGGAGCGGTCCCGATCCGACCCGCGATACGATGGCCTTGGCAATGCCAATTGTCTTGCGGTGATACCGGCACGGCAGGTCGCCGCCGACGTAGGCATACGCTGGCACCGTATGGCTTGACGTCACCCACGGCTGGTCCCCATGCGTGATATCAAGCATCACCGACTGCGCGCCCTCGAACAAGACGCGCGCCCCGTCCTGTACGCGACGTGAAAGGAAGGTCGGATCGGACACAACAAGGTTGCGGATCTCCGCCCACGCCGCGCGCATGCGACTGATATCTAGGTCCGCGTCGTGTTCCCGGCTGGCAGCGGCCACCTGGAGAAAAACGGCGTCACTGTCGGCCAACAGGTCACGAAGCTGAAACGAGGTCCGCGTGCCATCGCGTGCCCGCAAGGCATGGTCGGCGTAGCACGGGCCAATGCCGTTGCCTGTCGTGCCAATGGTGCCACCGTGCTCGCGGTCCAGCGCGACATGCAGGGGCTGGACCACCGGGCATCGCTGATGGCCAGGCGCGAGTGCAACGATATACCAAGGCTGCCCAGCATCGCAATCTCCTCGGCCAACTGGGTCAGCCCAATTGCGCAGCCTGACCCGATGTAGAGGGACAGATCGGGATGCAACACGCCGGACGGAACTTGCCGCAAACGTACGGTACCCTGAGGCGTGGCGATGGTGTGGCCTGCGTTGGCGCCGCCGTTGAAGCGCGCCACTATGTCATAGCTACCGGCAATATGGTCGACGACTCTCGCCTTACCCTCGTCGCCATACTGGAGACCCACGAGCACGTCGGCATAGCCAATCTGAGGTGACATCGTCATGCTTCGACGTCGAGCGCGAACGTGGCTTCGATCTCCACGGGAGCGCCAAGCGGCAGGCTGGCCACGCCGATGGCGATACGGGCGTGCCGGCCTTTGTCTGCGAAGATGAAGTTGATCAACTCCGACGCCGCATTGACCACGGCCGGCGCGTCATGGAAGCCATCGGAAGTCGCGACGAAGCCGCCCAGGCGAAGCACGCCATCGATCCGTTCCAGATCGCCGTTGGTGGCCGCCGAGGCCCAGCCCAGCAGATTGGCGACGCAAAGGCGGGCGGCTTCGCGCGCATCGTCCAGGGACACTTCCGCTGGAACCCGCCCGGCGAATATAGGCTGGCCTGAGCGCACGGGCAACTGGCCGGAAACCGTCAGGATGCCGCGGTGCAGGGTATAAGGTACGAACAGGGCCGTTGGAATGGCTGGCGGCGGCAGCACGATTGCTGCCTCGCGAATGCGATCGATGATTGTCACGGGGTTCCTCTTGTGAGCGATGGCGAGCGCGCCGCCGCGCACAGATTGCACGACAGATTCGCCACCTTCACTGTGCCGCCCGAGGCTTCGGCTGTCCGGCGCACGGACGCCAGGCAATATCGCGCAGACRCCAGGCTGTGAGGCCGGTGCGCCCTTACCGCCGAGTCGCGTCGCGAAAATACTCAGTCGGAGTCATGCCCAGCGCCCGCCGGAACATCGCGCTGAAGGCGCTCGGGCTCTCATAACCGAGTTGCAACGCGATGTCGGTCACGTGGCGTCCCTGGGCCAGAAGGCGCACCGCGGCCATCAGCCTGGCTTGCTGCTTCCAGCGGCTAAAGGTCAGGCCGGTCTCCTCGGGGAACAGCCGGATGATGGTGCGGTCGCTGGCGCCCACTGACCGGCTCCAGGCCTCGACGGAAGTCTCGTCGGACGGGTCGGCGACGATCCGGGCGCAGATCTTGGCAAGGCGCGCATCCTTTGGCATAGGCAGGTGGAGAGGTACCACGGACAGGGGGCGCATCTCCTGCAGGAGCAGTCCGGCGACGAGGCCGTCGCGGCCGTTTTCCTCATAGTCGACCGGCATGCGCACCATCTCCGAAACGAGCTCGCGCAGCAGCGGCGGCACCGCGACGACGCAGCATGTCGTCAGTTCGCTGGGCACGGCGTCCTCACGAACATAGACCGTGCGCATCTCGACCTCACCGCATGCCTGCATGGCATGGCGAACGTCGCCCGGCACCCATACCGCCCGCTGGGGCGGCACCACCCAGGAGCCCATCCCTGTGGTCACCAGGATCGCGCCACTGTACGCGTAGATCAGCTGGGCACGCGGGTGCGAGTGGTAATCGATATAAAAGCGATCGGGCAACGCGCGGGCCATCCCGCCAACTGGTCGGCCAATGTGCTGGTAGTCCTCGCGGTTTTCACTTTTTCCGAACATGGCGTCTCCGAGACAACAAGTGTCATCCGCCGGCGCGCGCTGGGCGGCGCCAGAAAGTATTGTGGGTTCGACGTCAGCGCACGTCGCATTTACCCCAGGGATCGATCTCTCCATCGATCCCCCAGTTCGGAGCCAAAACTCAAATGTCAGTGTATCGAAACTTCGACCAGCAGTCCCTGGACAAGCAATACAACGTCAGGGGCGGGATCCCGCACTATCAAGCGATCTTCGACCGATGGGCGAAGGAGAGCCGCGACTTCCGCCTCGCACGTCCCGTCAAGGAAGACCTAGCGTACGGCGATGACCCCAAGCAGTCATTGGACTTCTTTCCTGCCGGCAAGCCGGGCCGGCCATTGCTGGTCTTCATCCACGGTGGATACTGGCAGTCGCTGGACAAATCGGACTTCAGCTATGTCGCCAAGCCGTACTTGGAACACAATATCAATGTCGCCGTGGTGAACTATCGTTTGGCACCAAACGTGACCATGGCCGGGATCGTACGCGACAACCAGGACGCCGTGGTCTGGCTGTACCGAAACGCCAGGGAACTGGATTTCGATCCCAATCGCATCTTCGTCTCCGGCCATTCGGCGGGCGGCCACCTCACTGCAACACTTGCAGGAACGCGCTGGGCCGACTTCGATGTCCCCGCAGATATCATGAAAGGCGGATGCGCCATCAGTGGCCTCTATGACCTCGAGCCGATCCGGCTCTGCTATCTCAACCAAGTCGTGGGCCTTAGCGCGGCGGACGTTACCGCCTACAGTCCCATGCAACACCTGCCCTCAACCAGGCTGCCAATGATCCTGACGGTTGGCGGCGAGGAGTCCTCGGAATACCACCGTTTGCAGGCCGAGTACTGTGCGCAACTGCATGAGCAGGGAATCGCGGTTGAGATTGTCGATCAGGAGCGCGGCCATCATTTCGACGCGGTTGATTACTTGGGAGAGGCCCGGGGCAAGCTTGCCGCGGCGGTGCTCAAGATGATCGCAGCAGGAGCGTAGGCTTTCGGCCGTCGCCCTGCGGCGCCGCACGATTCCCTTCAGGCCTCGGGATGGCAGGCCCAAGGTGGCGGCGATCGCGCACGGCATTTGGCGGCCGGTTCAGGCGTTTACTGCTGGCCATCGACACGGCGCCGCTCGACGGCGGCCCGGCCGATGTCGCCGGGCCGCCCCGTCATGAACACGGTTCCCTCTTCGGGTCGTGCTGCCACGCCTATTTTCCGGTGATGCCGCCGTCGATGATCAACTCGGTGCCTGTGATGCAGGCGGCGGCGTCCGATACGAGGAAAGCACACGCATAAGTCACGTCCCGGGCGGTGCCCATGCGGCCCACAGGCACCAGACGCGCGCGCGCCTGCCTGGCCCGATCGAAGTGCTCCGCGTCGTACAGCCGCGCTCGTCTCCATGGCGGCACCCACCTTGCCGATGCCGACGTTGTAGTGCCGCACGTCCACGGGCCCGAATGCATCGCGCGCCCCGGCAAAGAGCCGCCCGACATCCTGCTCGGGCGTAACGTCACCGAAAAGGGCAACGGCGCGCCCGCTCACTTCAGTCAACGCACAGGCCGGGCAGAGGGTCACGCCCAAGGCAGTCACCGCGCTTTCCATTCATCGGGATCCATCCTGCTCGGACTCCGGGCGTACCGCCCGGGCGCCCGTGTCGGCTCAGAGCAGACACTCCGGTGTCGTTGTGTTGGTTCCGGCCCGCCAGTTCCAGGACGGCACGCCCCTGGGTTTGACGCCATATTTCGCACTCGAAAGAAATTTCTCCCAAGCCCCGCCTGGGCTTGCGGGCGATCTGCGCCGGCATGGCCCGCCTTGGCACACTCCATGCGTTTGTACCTCCCGAGCGCAGAAACACTGCTCAAACCAACCGAACCCAAAGTTCAATCGCTCCCAAGGAGAACTGCCATGACTACCACCCTCGCCATCAAGGACCTGTCCGTCACCGAAGAACTCGAC
>NZ_JBFTNF010000087.1:0-25972 GCF_056397345.1 Cupriavidus sp. 05N38 | reverse complement strand
GCTGTCGCCGGCGCGCTGGCGGCAGTGGCGCCGCGCCACTCCTTCACGCCGCCGTGGCCGGCGCAGGCGCCCTGCTTGGTGGCGCCGAAGTAATTGCTGCCGTCCTTGCAGATGCCAGTGGGCGCCTGCGCCGCCGGCGCGGTCTGCGCGCGCGCCAGCAGCGGCACGCCGACGCACACGGCGGCGGCCAGCAGCATGGGCAGGCCCAGGCGCATGAACAAGGCTTGCCCGGGGGGGCGGGCGGAGACAGCGACTGCGGACTTCGTGGCTTTCGTGGCGGGCATGACGGGCTCCTGCAGTGACAATGCCATTGGGAACATCGAAAACGACAACCAGAAACAACCAGAACGAAACGACCGCGGCCGCGATCGGGGARACGGCGGCGCCGGGCACGCGCAGCCGCCATCTGCCCGGCAGGCAATACTCCACTCAACGGCCCGTGGCACGCTTGCGTTGACGCCGGGCCGATGTGGTGCCGGCTGCCCCCGCCGCAAGGCGCGCCGTTTGTGCAATGCGCTACAGTGTCAGGCATGTCCGGCCGCGGCCGGAGGCTCACCACGCTCCTGCGATGACGCTACTGAACAGACCGTCGACAACGATCGCCATGCGGCTGCTGGCGGCATGGTGGCTGACGCTGGCCGGTGCCTGGCTCGCGCCAGCGGCGAGCGCCGCCCCCGGCCTGGCCGCGCTGCAAGCGGCCGTGACGGCCGCGCCGGCCTCGCAGCCCGCGGCCAGCGAGCCACTCGCGCAGTCGCTCGACCAGGTCATCACGACGCTGCAGAGCGACAAGGACCGCAAGGCGCTGGTCGAGCAGTTGCAGACGCTGCGCAAGGGGGTGGGCGCCAGCGATGCGTCGGCGCCGAAGCCCGGCCTGCTGGGCGCGCTGGCGGAGGCGGTCGACCATCTCGACAACAAGCTGCGCAAGGACATGGGCCCATGGCACTACTGGCGCTGGCGCGCCGAATTCGCCGTCGAAGAGTGGCGCATGGCGCTCACGGTCAATGGCAGCCGGCCCGCCTCGCAGTCGCTCAGGGAATTCGGCGCGGTGCTGGCAGCGTGGTTCCTGGCCGGCTGGCTGCTGTGGGAGACCGGCAAGCGCGTGCGCCACCGGCTGGTGCAGCACACCCCGCGCGCCGAACTGCCGGCGGTGCCATCCTGGATGGACGTGGGGCTCTACATGCTGCGCCGGGTGATTCCGTGGGTGCTGGCCCTGGGCCTGGCCATGCTGCTCTCGGTCAGCGTCTTCAACCGCTCGCCGGCAAGCATGGCCGGCATGGTGATCGCCTATTCGGTGGCGGCCGGCGCGGTGCTCGGCGCGGTGTGCCAGGTCATCTTCGCGCTGTTCAGCTCGGCCCATCGCGCCCGCGCGGTGCGCGAACTGCTGCGGCATTCGCGCGGCCTGCTGTTCGCCACCGGCGCACTTGCGGCGCTGGGCGACGTGGCCACCGACGCGCGCGTGGTCGCCTCGCTCGGCACCAACCTGTCGGCGCTGGTCTCCACCGTGGCCAATATCGCCGCGGCCCTGCTGATCGGCTGCTTCACGCTGCGCTTTCGCCGCCAGATCGGCCAGCTCATCACCAACCGCCCGCTTGCGTTCCGCCAGGCGTATCCGGGGGTGGCCGACCTGCTGCGCCTGATCGGGGCCACCTGGCACTTGCCGGTGCTGGCGGTGGTGGTGGCCTCGGTGGCCGGCACGCTGCTGGCCACCGGCAATGCCGACATCTTCCTGCGGCGCACCGTGGCCTCGGTGGCGCTGTTCGTCGCCGCCCTGCTGCTGACGCTGGTGAGCGGGCGCTCGCCCAAGTCTACCCGCCGCGCGCCGCGCTTTCGCGACCGCCAGCGCTCGGCCTATGTGGCGCGCTTCGGGCGCTTCGCCAAGGCGGTGGTGCGGGTGGTGATCTGGTTCGCGTACTTCGAGCTGGGCAGCCGCATCTGGGGCACCTCGCTACTGTCGATCATGGAATCATCGCCGGTGGGCCGGCGCATCGGCGAAGCGGTGTTCAGCGTGACCGCCACGGTGCTGCTGGCGTGGCTGGTCTGGCTGCTGATCGATACCGCCATCACGCAGACGCTGACGCCCGCGCACGGACGCGGGCCGGCGCCGAGCCTGCGCGCCAAGACCATCCTGCCGCTGGTGCGCAACGCCTTGTTCGTGGCGCTGCTGGTGATCACGCTGATCGTGGTGCTGGCCAACCTCGGCGTCAACGTGACGCCGCTGCTGGCCGGCGCCGGCGTGGTCGGCCTGGCGATCGGCTTCGGCGCGCAGAGCCTGGTGCAGGACCTGATCACCGGCCTGTTCATCGTGGTGGAAGACTCCATCGCCATCGGTGATTCGGTGGAGCTGCCCGACCACGCCGGCACGGTGGAGGCCATGACCATCCGCACCGTCAAGCTGCGCGACGGCAAGGGCGCGCTGCACGTGCTGCCGTACAGCCAGATCAAGGCCATCAAGAACCTGTCGCGCGGCTACGCCTTCGCGGTCTTCAATATCGGCGTGGCCTACGGCAGCGATCTCGATCGCGCCATGGAACTGATCCGCGAAACCGGCAACGAGGTCTCGCGCGATTTCCGCTATGCGCGCAACCTGCTGTCCGGGCTCGACATCCTCGGCCTGGACCGCTTCGATCCCGGCGGCTCGGTGGTGCTGGCCCAGTTCAAGACGCGGCCGCTGACGCAGGCGGAAATCACGCGCGCCTTCAATGTCCGCCTCAAGCGCAAGTTCGACCAGAACGGCATCAGCATGGCTACCCAGCGCGTGACGGTGCAGGTCGATGGCGCAGCGCCGGCGCGCGCCCAGGCTGCGCAGGCCGGCGCGGCCGCCGCCGCGCTGCCGGCGAGCGCACCCGGGAATGGCTGAGCGCCGGGCCGGGCTTCGCGTGTACGCAGAAACGGGTACGGTCCGTGCCCCATGTTACGCCGAAGATACATTTCAGCGCTGAAAAATTCATATGCATCGGGGAAACAACATTCGCAATTTGCGAAGTTATGCACCGATGCGCATAATGCCGCTACGCGGTAACGCGGGCAGCCCGGATTTCGCCATGTGCGGCGGGCCGATCCCGTCCGGTGGCGATGGCCACAGTGAAGCCGGCCGACACGAGCCAGCCGTACCAGCAAACCAAAAATAATAGCGAGTACTTGGCAGAACTGGCGCAAGCCACCGGGGAGAAACACCATGGGCGAACATCCGTCGGCGGATGAAGATCTTCACCGCCTGATCGATTCGATCTACGAGTCCGCGCTCGACGTCACGGCCATGCCGCAGGCGCTCGACCTCTTCTCGCGCTACACCGGCACCGAGAGCCCGCATTACCTGGTCTGGGACAAGGTGGCCGGGCGCGCGCGGCTCGGCGTGACCCCGCACGGCTGCTTCTCGGCGCAGGGCGCRCATATCCCCGAAGACCTGCGCGCGCTGGCCACCCTGCCGTCGCACGCACTGGCCGGCGCCCATGCCGGCGGCCCCATGGAGGACGCATCGCACTACGCGCACGGCGCCGACCTCGAACGCGGCGTACGCCTGCTCGATACCGAAGAGGTGTGCGTGCTGATGGGCGGATCGGGCGACGGCCAGTCCCCGGATATCCGCTTCGACGGCATGGAAGGCTCCGCGCACCGCCGCAGCCGCCTGGCCCGCGTGCTGCCGCACTGGGCCCGCGCCGCGCGCATGCAGCAGCGCAATGCCGAACTGAGCGGCCTGGCGGCGCTCGGCCTGGCCGGGCTCGATACGCTCGACTTCGGCGTGATGGTGCTGCAGGCCGACATGCGCGTGCGCTACGCCAATATCTGGGCGGAGGCGCTGGTGCAGGCCGACAGCCAGCTCGCGCTGGACAATGGCGTGCTCCGGCCGCGCGAGCCGGCGCTGCAAGCCACCCTGCACAAGCTGCTCGAACGCGCCATGCAGCCACACGGGCCCGAGCGCGCGGCGGGCTCCTGGATGCATATCACGTCGGGCGGCCAGCCGGTGCCCATCATCGTGTTGCCGCTGGTTTCGCGCCAGCCGGTGGAGGGCCCCTGGCAACTGCCGTTCGCCATGGTGCTGATGGGCAATTCCGAGTCGCGCTCGGTGCTGGACAGCTCGGTGCTGACCTCGCTGTTCGGCCTGTCGCGCAAGGAAAGCCTGGTCGCCATCCGGCTTGCCGCCGGCGAGACCCTCAGCGAGATCGCCGAGCACGAGTTCGTCTCCCCCCACACCGTACGCGTGCATATCCGCGACATCCTGCGCAAGACCGGCACGCATCGCCAGAGCGAGCTGGTGCGGCTGCTGCATCTGCTGCCGGGCGTGGCGCTGGAGCGGGTGGCGCCGGCGCGCGGCGCGCCGCCGGCCTGAGCCCGCGCCCGCCCCGCGCCCGCCCCCTTCCCGGTCACGGCTTCTGCCGGACATCCTCCCCCAAGGCCGCTAAGCCGCGGCTGTCTGCCTCGCCACCGCCATCAGCCGCTGGACCTGCCGGTCGTCGCTGTCGGCGGGCGTGGCCAGCGCGATGCCGATGCGCGCCGACGGACGCGGGCTGCTCAGGCGCAGGAAGCGCACGCGGCGGTTGACATAGCGCGCCGCCACGCTGGGCACCAGCGCCACGCCCAGCCCGCTTTCCACCAGGCTGATGATGGTCTGCACCTGCACCGCTTCCTGCGTCACGCGCGGCACGAAGCCGGCCTGCTGGCACAGCAGCATGGCGATGGCCTGCAGGTTGGGCACATCGGCGCTCGGATGCATGATGAAGGGCTCTGCCGCCAGCGCCTTGAGCGCCACGGTGTCCTGCTGCGCGAATTCGCTGTCGGCCGGTACCGCGGCCACGAACTCGTCGGTCTCCAGCGGCATCAGCGTGTAGCCGCCAGCCTGGAGGATCGGGAAGCGCACCAGCCCGGCATCGAGCTGGTGGCGCTCGAGCCGCTCCAGGATCGACGCCGAGGTGGATTCGTGCAGGATCAGCTCGATACCCGGATGGGCTGCCCGAAAGGCCGGGATCAGCCTGGGCAGCAGCGCATAAGTGGCCGAGCCGACAAAGCCCACCCGCAGCGCGCCGCGTTCGCCATGGGCCGCGGCCACCGCGGCCGCGCGTGCCTGCGCTGCATGGAACAGCGCGCGGCGCGCGTCGTGCAGCGCGGCCTCGCCCGCCTGCGTGAGCCGCACGCCGCGCGACGTGCGCACGAACAGCGGGGTGCCGAGCGAGTCCTCCAGCTTGCGGATCGAGATCGACAGCGGCGGTTGCGCCATGTGCAGGCGCTCGGCCGCGCGGTGGAAGTTGCCGGTCTCGGCGAGAGCGACGAACTGCTGGAGCTGGCGCAGGTCCACGGTGATATCCCAAACGTATCGGATACTAAAAATCTAATATTAGACGCAAAGCTCTCGCCTGATCTACCCTGTTGCCATCCGATGTCGCGCCGGCCGCGCAGGCCTGGCCTGCCGGGCGCCGGGAAAGACACAGAACAGATCAGGAGACCGTCCAGCATGTTGCCTCTCTCAGGCGTGCGCGTGATCGACCTTTCCACGGTCGTGATGGGCCCCTATGCCAGCCAGTGGCTGGCCGACCTGGGCGCCGAAGTGATCAAGGTGGAGCCGCCCGGGGGCGATTCCACGCGGCACACCGGCCCGGCTGCCGAGGACGGCATGTCGGCCATCTTCCTCGGCGTCAACCGCAGCAAGAAAAGCGTGGTGCTCAACCTCAAGCAGCCGGCCGCGCAGGCCGCGCTGGAGCGGCTGCTGGCAAGCGCGGACGTATTCGTGCACAGCATGCGCCCGCAGAAGCTCGCGGGACTGGGGCTGGACCCCGCTGCCGTGATGGCGCGCCATCCCCGCCTGGTCTACGTGAGCCTGCTGGGCTTTGCCGAAGACGGCCCCTACGGCGGCCGCCCGGCCTACGACGACATCATCCAGGGGCTGTCCGGCAACGCCGCCCTGATGGCGGCGCAGACCGGCACCGTGCGCTACTTCCCCACCATCGCCGCCGACAAGACCAGCGGCCTGGTGGCGGCGCTGTCGATCGCGGCGGCGCTGGCCGGGCGCGAGCGCCAGGGCGGCAAGGGCACGCTGGTGGAAGTGCCGATGTTCGAGTCGATGACGGCCTTCAACCTGGTCGAACACCTGTATGGACAGCACTTCGAGCCGCCGCGCGGCCCGACCGGCTATCCGCGCGTGCTGGCCCCGCTGCGCCGGCCTTACCAGACCGCCGACGGCCACGTCTGCATGATGCCGTACACCGATGCGCACTGGCGTGACTTCTTCACCGCCGCCGGCCGCCCGGACCTGGCGGCCGATGCGCGCTTTGCCGGCATCGCCGCGCGCACGCAGCATATCGAGACGCTCTACGAGCTGACCGGCGAGATCGTGCGCGCGCGCACCACCGGCGCGTGGCTGGCGCTGTGCGAGACCCTGCAGATCCCGGTCGCCCGCGTGAATGGGCTGGACGATCTCGTGGACGACCCGCACCTGCAGGCCACCGGATTCTTCGACACGCTGGAGGATCCGGCCATGGGCACGCTACGCTTTCCCGGCGCGCCGGTGCGCTTCGACGGCCAGCGCGCGGTGCCCGGCCTGCCCCCGCGGCTGGGCCAGCATACCCGCGGCCTGCTGGGCGAGGCAGGGCTGAGCGAAACGCAGATCGACGCGCTTGGGCAAGCCGGCGCGGCATACTGCGCGCCGGCCGCCGAGGCCTGAGAATCCGGCGCCCGGATCATGGCAGAGACCCTGAACGCAAGCCCGGAAGCGGTGCCGGACAGCACAGTTCCATCTTCCGCTCCATCCACTCCTAACATAAAGGATGCCGGCCACACGGGCCGGCCATCACCAGGAGACGCCGTGCCGCATACCCACTACCCCCGCCTCGGCCAGGGCTTTTACTGGCAGGACATCAAGGAAGGCCAGACCTTCGAGACCTTCCGCCGCACCGTGACCGAGACCGACCTGGTCAACTTCATCTCGGTCACCGGCATGCTGGAAGCCATCTTCATCGAAAAGGGCTACGAGGGCAGCGCCATCCAGGGACGGCCGGTGCCGGCCGCGCTCACCTATGCGCTGATCGAGGGCTTCATCCTGCAGACCATGATCCAGGGCACCGGACTGGCCATGCTCGAGCTGACCCAGAAGATCCTGGCGCCTGTGGTGGTGGGCGACACGATCTGGGCCACGGTCACGGTGGGCGACATCCGCCCCACCTCGCGCAGCGGGCGCGCGGTGGTGGACTCGGCCATCGAGGTATTCAACCAGCGCAACGAGCTGGTCATGAAGTACACCGCCAGGCGCCTGCTGGCGGGGCGATAGCGGCCAAACCGGAGGAGACAGAGTGAAAAAACAAGACAAAGAAACGAGCAATTGCACCGGCACCGGCACCGGCACCGGCATCGGCGGCAAGCCGGCACGTCCCGCGCGCGGCCTGCCGCCGCTCCTGCCGGTCCTCCTGGCGCTTGGCCTGGCCGCCGGGCCGGCCTGCGCGGCAACGGACTACCCCGCGCACCCGGTCAGGCTGGTGGTGCCGTTCCCGCCGGGCGGGCCGACCGACCTGGTGTCGCGCGTCATCGCCAGGAAGATGTCGGACGAACTGGGCCAGCAGGTGCTGGTGGACAACCGGCCGGGCGCCAACGGCAATATCGCCGCCGAGCTGGTCGCCAAGTCGCCGGCGGACGGCTACACGGTGCTCTACAACACCTCGTCGATCGCGCTGAGCCCGGCGCTGTACAAGAAGCTGTCCTACGACGTGAAGCGCGACTTCGCCCCGGTGGCGATGACGGCGATGGTGCCGCTGGTGCTCGAAGTCAACGCGCAGGTACCGGCCGCCAACCTCGGCGAGTTCATCCACTACCTGAAAGCCAACCCGGGCAAGCTGACCTATGGCTCGGCCGGCAACGGCAACGTGACCCACCTCGCCGCCTTCCTGTTCCTGCAGGCCAACGGGCTGTCGGCGGTGCACGCGCCGTACAAGGGCAGCGCGCCGGCGCTGACCGACCTGGCCGGCGGCCAGGTGCAGTTCATGACCGACACCATCAACTCCTCGCTGCCGTTCATCCGCGACAAGCGCATGAAGGCGCTGGCGGTGACCAGCATGTCGCGCAGCTCGCAGTTGCCCGACGTGCCGACCGTGGCCGAGACCGTGATGCCGGGCTTCGAAGTGGGCGCGTGGCAGGGCATGCTGGTGCCGGCCAGGACCCCGGCCGAGGTGGTGCGCAAGCTCAACGCCGCCACGCAGCAGGCCCTGGCCGCGCCCGATGTGCGCGCCAGCCTGGCGGCGCAGGGCGCCGAGCCGCGCGGCAGCAGCCCGGACGCCTACGGCCGCTACCTGGCCCAGGAGATCGACCGCTGGCAGAAGGTGGTGAAGGATTCCGGCGTGACGCTGGACTGACCCGCCGCCTGGCCAGCCGCCAGCCGCATCCCCGGAGATTCGCTTTGACTTCCCTGATCGACACGTTCCAGCTTACCGCCCTGCCCGCGGCCGCCGCCGCCTTCCGGCAAGAGGTGAAGGCGTTCCTGACTGAGCACCTGCCCCCGCTGCCACCCGAGACGCGGGCGCGCTCGTGGATGGGCTTCAACGCCGATTTCAGCCGTGCGCTGGCGCGGCGAGGCTGGGTGGGCATCACGCTGCCCGCGCAATACGGCGGCGCCGGGCTCGACCCGTTCTCGCGCTTCGTGCTGGTGGAGGAGCTGCTGGCCTGCGGCGCGCCGGTCTCTGCACACTGGATTGCCGACCGCCAGAGCGGGCCGCTGATCCTGCGCTACGGCAGCGATGCGCAGAAGCGTTTCTACCTGCCCCGCATCTGCCGCGGCGAGGCCTTCTTCTGCATCGGCATGAGCGAGCCCAATGCCGGCTCGGACCTGGCCAGCGTGGCTACGCGCGCGCTGCCGCAGGAGGATGGCACGTGGCGCCTGAACGGACGCAAGATCTGGACGACCAATGCCGACCGCTGCCATTACATGCTGGCGCTGGTGCGCACCTCGGGCAGCGCGGAAGACCGCCAGCGCGGCCTGTCGCAGGTCATCGTGGACCTGTCCGCCCCGGGCGTGACGGTGCGGCCCATCCACGACCTGGCAGGCGACGCGCATTTCTCGGAGGTCAGCTTCGACGACGTGCTGTTGCCGGCCGGCGCGCTGGTCGGCAAGGAAGGCAGCGGCTGGGAGCAGGTCAATGCCGAGCTGGCCTTCGAGCGTAGCGGACCCGAGCGCCTGTACTCCAGCGTGGTGCTGCTCGATACCTGGATCGCCGCGCTGCGGCGCGCGCCGGCCGCCCGGCGCGACACCGTCACCATCGGCCGGCTGGCCGCGCGGCTGGCCGTGCTGCGCACCATGTCGCTGGCGGTCACCGCGCGGCTGGCGGCGGGCGAAAGCCCGGTGGTGGAAGCCGCGCTGGTCAAGGACCTCGGCACCGGATTCGAGCAGTCCATCCCCGCGCTGGCGGAAGCCGCCCTCGGCGACGACCCGCACCTGGCCGCCGACGCCGAGCTGTACCGCACCCTGGCCTACGTCAGCCAGGTGGCACCGTCCTATTCGCTGCGCGGCGGCACGCGCGAGATCCTGCGCGGCATGATCGCCCGGGGCCTTGGCCTGCGCTGATACGGAGTTCCCACATGCATAACGCTTATTCCGACGCGCTCGAAGCCCTGCTGCGCGACTGTTGTACCCCCGCCGTGGTGCGCGCCGTGGAACGCGGCGGCGATCCGCAGCCGCTCTGGCAGGCGCTGCAGGAAAGTGGCTTCGCCGATTGCCTGCTGCCCGAGGAGGCCGGCAGCGCCGGCCTGCCGCTGGCGGAACTGGCGCCGGTGCTGTTCGCGCTGGGACGCCACGCGCTGCCGCTGCCGCTGGGCCAGACCCTGTTCGCACGCGCGCTGCTGCACGCCGCGGGGCGCGCGGTGCCCGCCGGCCCGATTGCGCTGGCGAGCTTCGACGGCGATGAGGCGCAGACCACGCTGGTCGCCGGCGGCGCGCCGGCGGCGTGGTTCCTGGTGCAGGAAGGCGCGCGCTGCGTACTGCTGCCGCGCGCGCAGGCGCAAGTGCGCGCCACCGGCGCCCATGCCGACCTGACCGTGATCCTGCCGCGACCCGCGCCGCAAGGGCCGGACGCCTTCATGCTGCCGGCCGGCGCCCTGCGCGAGATCGGCGCCTGCGTGCACGCCGCGCAGATGGCCGGCGCGATGTCCCATGTGTTCGACATCACGCTGCGATACGCCAACGACCGCCAGCAGTTCGGCCGCGCCATCGGCAAGTTCCAGGCCATCCAGCATCAGATCAGCGTCATGGCCGAGCATGTCGGCGCCGCGCGCATGGCCGCGCAACTGGCCTGCGCGGGCGGCGGACAGGACAATGCGTGGCGACCGGACCCGCTGCGCGCCGCCATCGGCAAGCTCAACGCCAGCGAAGCCGTCACGCCGGTGGCCGCCATCGCCCATGCCGTGCACGGCGCGATCGGCATCACCGAGGAATACGACCTGCAGCTCTACACCCGCCGCCTGCATGCCTGGCGGCTGGCGGACGGCACGGAAACCTACTGGGGCCGGGTGGTCGGAGAGGCGGTGTGCGCCGCCCCCGGCGATGGCGTGGTCGCGCTCGCGCGGCGCTGGAGCACGGACGCAGCCTAGCTCGCAACCGCCATGGGCCCGCGCGGCCAAGGTGCGCGAAAATGCCCGCCGGAGGCCGCGCCCAGGCGCATCCTGCCCGGCGGCGCCGGCCCGGCGCCAGTCCGGGAAAGCCGGGCCTGCGTGTGTCCTTTCCCATCGCCCGCATGGCCAAGACCGCAGAATCAGAGTACCTCCTACACTACAGTGAGATTCGAGGAAGTAACGCAGTGCGCCGGCCGATGAAAGGATAAGTCGCCGGCATCCTTGCGGTGCCCGCTCCGGCGACGTTGTTCCGATCCACCCGAGATTCGGTGTCTGCCCGCAACCGGGATACGGAGGCTGATGTGTCGACAATCCAAGCAAGCCTTGCCGGCGCCGCGTATTGCCGCCGCTGGCGGTCTGCCGCCATTGCGCTGCTTAGCCCGATCGTGGCCGCGATGGCTTTCCTGCTGGCGCCGCAAGCGCGCGCCCAGACGCCTTCGCCGGCGCCGGAATGGCAGTATTCGGTCGGCATCCCGCTGGAAAAGATGTTCGAGCCGGAAACGCCGACATGGGCGGTGCGCATCGGCGCGGCCGCCATCTATCGCCCGCGCTATGACGGCGCCTCGAACTACTACGTGCTGGGCGGTCCCTCCCTGGACGTGCGCTATCGCGACCTGTTCTTCGCATCCACCGGCGAGGGCATCGGTGTCAACCTCGTCAGCACGCCAAACTGGCGTGCCGGCCTGGCCATCTCCTACAACATCGGCCGGCGCGAGGCTGACGATCACGATCACCTGCGCGGCATGGGCAACATCAACTTTGCGCCCGAGGCCAAGGTGTTCGTCGACTACGTGGTTTCGAAGGAATTCCCGCTGGTGATCCGCGCCAATATCCGGCGCGCCATGGGCGGGGCCGACGGCTGGACCGGCGACGTCGGCGCCTATCTGCCGCTGCCGGGCAGCTCCGAGAAGTTCTATTGGTTCATCGGGCCTACCATGAGCTTCGCGGACTCGCGCTACATGAACACCTGGTTCGGCGTCAGCGCAGAGCAGTCGGCGCGCTCCGGCTATGCCCAGCATCAAGCCGGCGCGGGCATCAAGTCCTATGGCGCCGGCCTGAGCGCGATGTGGTTCTTCCACAAGCACTGGTTCATCACGAGCGACGTCAGCGTGTCGCAGCTGGTGGGCAGCGCCGCCAGCAGTCCGGTCGTGCAGCGCGCCACCAGCTTCTCGGGAGATATGTCGTTCAACTATCAGTTCTGAGCACTCCGGGGCGTTCCGGGCGCCCGCGCCGGCTTTCGCCGGCATTGCCACGCGGCGCAGGTCGCGCTGGCGGGGCCGGGCGGGCCCGGCCCGCCCGTGCGATGCTCAGGCCGCCTTGCGGTGCCTGCGTTCGGGCTTGCACTCGTACTTGGATTCGCGCCGGCCGTCTTCGTAGGCCACCTCCAGCCGCACCGTGAAGCCCCACAGCCGCGTCACGTGGCGGATCACCTCGTCGAAGTTCTGCGCCAGCGGACGGCGGTCGTTCTGCAGGTGCCGCAGCGTCAGCGAGCGGTCGCCGCCGACATCCACATTGGTAATCTGGATGTTCGGCTCCATGTTCGACAGGTCGTACTGGTTGGCCAGCAGCTGCCGGATATTGCGATAGCCCTCGTCGTTATGGATGGCGGTCACGCGCAGCTTGCCTTCGCGGTCGTCGTCGAGCACCGAGAACAGCTTGAGCTCGCGGATCACGCGTGGCGACAGGAACTGCAGCAGGAAGCTCTCGTCCTTGAAGTTGCGCATGGCGAAGTCGAGCGTCTTGCGCCAGTCGCTGCCGGCGAACTCCGGCGCCCAGCGGTAATCTTCCTCGGTCGGGTTCTCGCACATGCGGCGCAGGTCCTGGAATATCAGGAAACCGACCGTGTACGGATTCAGGCCGCTGTAGTACGGGCTGTTGTACGGCGGCTGGTAGATCACGTTGGTATGCGCCTGCAGCAACTCCATCATGAAGGCGTCGTTGACCAGGCCCTCCTCGTAGAGCTGGTGCAGGATGGTGTAGTGCCAGAACGTGGCCCAGCCTTCGTTCATGACCTTGGTCTGGCGCTGCGGGTAGAAGTACTGCGCGATCTTGCGCACGATGCGCACGATCTCGCGCTGCCAGGGTGCGAGCTTCGGCGCATTCTTCTCGATGAAGTACAGCAGGTTCTCCTGCGGCTCTGGCGGAAAGGACGGTTCCCGCTCAAAGGCGTCGTCGTCTTCGAGCGCGTGCGCGCGGTGCTTCGGCAGCGTGCGCCACAGATCGTTGACCTGCGTCTGCAGGTAGCTTTCGCGCTCGTTCTGGCGCGCCTGCTCTTCGGTGATGGAGAGCTTCTTGGGCCGCTTGTAGCGGTCCACGCCGTAGTTCTGCAGGGCGTGGCAGGAATCCAGCAGCAGCTCCACCTCCTGCTCGCCATAGCGCTGCTCGCACTCGGCCACGTAGTTCTTGGCGAACAGCAGGTAATCGATGATGGCGTCCGCATTGGTCCAGGTGCGGAACAGGTAGTTGCCCTTGAAGAAAGAGTTGTGGCCATAGCAGGCGTGCGCGATGGTCAGCGCCTGCATGGGCATGGTGTTCTCTTCCATCAGGTAGGCGATGCACGGATTCGAGTTGATGACGATCTCGTACGCCAGCCCCATGTGGCCGCGCTGGTAGCTGCGCTCCGATGCGAGGAAATGCTTGCCGTAGGACCAGTGGCTGTAGCCAACCGGCAGGCCGGACGATGCGTAGGCATCGAGCATCTGTTCGGCGGTGATGATTTCTACCTGGTTGGGATAAGTATCCAGGCCGAAGTCGCCTGCGATGCGGGCGATTTCGCGGTCATAGCGGTTGATCAGCTCGAAGGTCCACTCCGAGCCGGTAGACAGATATGCCATTTACGACCCCCGTTGCGGGTGAAGGGTGCGCCCGCGTCTTGCTCAACTGGAACCAGTGCCGCTGCCCGCAGGGCGGGAGACGGGCACGTTCGCCGCCGGCATGCTCCGCGTCAGCGGCTCGCAGGCCAGGCCGCCTTCTTCTGGAACAGGTCGTGCAGCACGGGATAGATCTCCTCCGCCCCGATGATGCGCTGCATGGCGAAGTTCTCGTACCGGTCCCTGACCATCAGATACTCTTCCCAGAGATTCTGCGGTTCCTCCGAAGCCACCTCCACATAGGCGTAGTACTGCACCAGTGGCAGGATGGACTCGCGCAGCAGGCGCCCGCACAACTCCGAATCGCCCGCCCAGTTGTCGCCGTCGGATGCCTGCGCCACGTAGATATTCCACTGGCTGGCCGGATAGCGGTCGTGGATCACCTCGACCATCAGCTTGAGCGCGCTGGATACAACCGTACCACCGGATTCGCGCGAATGGAAGAAGTCCTCCTCGTTGACTTCCTTGGCCACCRTGTGATGGCGGATGAACACCACGTCGATGCGCTCGTAGTTGCGCTTGAGGAAAAGGTACAAGAGCATGAAGAAGCGCTTGGCGAGATCCTTGCGGCTCTCGTCCATCGAGCCGGACACGTCCATCAGGCAGAACATGACCGCCTGCGCCTGCGGCCGCTTCTTCAGCACGCGGTTGTTGTAGCGCAGGTCGAGCTTCTCGATGAAGGGCACGCGCTCCACGCAGGCGCGCAGGTGACGCATCTCCTTCATCATCTCGAGCGCGCGCGCCGAGTACGGCCCGTCCTGTTCCAGTACCTCGCCGTACTCCCGCTCGAGCACGTCGAGCTTTTTCTGGTAAGGGCTGGACAGCGCGATGCGGCGCCCGAGCGAGCTGCGCATGGTGCGCAGGATGGAAAGGTTGGAAGGCGTGCCGTCGATGGAAAAGCCGGCGCGCACCTTGCGGACCTCGGCGATCTTGGCAAGGTGGCGCTTGGCCATGTCCGGCAGCGCCATGTCCTCGAAGAAGAAATTGAGGAAATCCTCGCGCGACAGGGTGAAGACGAAATCGTCCTCGCCCTCGCCCGAGTCGCTGGCCTTCGAGCCGCCCCCGCCGCCGCCTTGCTGCTGGCGGTCGAAGCTGTCCCCCCGGATGAACTTCTTGTTGCCCGGGTGGATCCACTCCCGCCGGCCGCCCTGGCCGTGGTGGAAGGCGGGTTCGGAGATGTCCTTGACCGGAATGGACACCTGGCCGCTCTGCTCGATGTCCATGATCTTCCGGCCGGACACCGCCTTCGCTACCGCCTGGCGTATCTGTTCGCGGTAGCGTTTGATGAAGCGTTGCTGGTTGACGGCACTCTTGTTGCCGCCGTTCTCGCGCCGATCGATGACCGTGGCCATATGCATGCCCTCTTGGAGAGGCCTCGTCCAGGCGCCGTTACGATGATTTTCTGACGCGCAAATACCACTCCACAAGTAGGCGGACCTGCTTCGCCGTGTAGCCCTTCTCAACCATGCGGTTGACGAAGTTCGCGTGCTTGTCCTGGTCCTCGCGGGAGGACTTGGCGTTGAACGAGATCACGGGCAGCAAGTCTTCGGTGGTGGAGAACATGCGCTTCTCGATCACCATGCGCAGCTTCTCGTAGCTGGTCCACGCAGGATTCTTCCCCGCGTTGTTGGCCCGCGCGCGCAGCACGAAGTTGACGATCTCGTTGCGGAAGTCCTTGGGATTGGATATCCCCGCGGGCTTCTCCACTTTCTCGAGTTCGTCGTTCAGTGCGTTGCGGTCGAGAATCTCTCCGGTATTCGGGTCGCGATATTCCTGGTCCTGTATCCAGAGGTCGGCGAACACCACGTAGCGATCAAAGATGTTCTGTCCATACTCGGAATACGACTCGAGGTAGGCGGTCTGGATCTCCTTGCCGATGAACTCCACGAACGGCGTGGTCAGGTACTCCTTGATGTACGACAGCAGCTTGGCTTCCTGTTCCGGCGGGAACTGCTCGCGCTCGATCTGCTGTTCGAGCACGTAGAGCAGGTGCACCGGATTGGCGGCCACCTCGGTGTTGTCGAAGTTGAAGACCTTGGACAGGACCTTGAACGCGAAGCGCGTGGACAGGCCGTTCATGCCTTCGTCGATGCCGGCGTAGTCGCGGTACTCCTGGTACGACTTTGCCTTCGGGTCGACGTCCTTCAGGCTTTCGCCGTCATACACCCGCATCTTGGAGAAGATGTTCGAATTCTCCGGCTCCTTGATGCGCGTGAGCACGGCGAACTGCCCCATCATCTTCAGGGTGTTGGGCGCGCACGGCGCGGCCGACAGCGAACTGCTGCGCAGCAGCTTGTCGTAGATCTTCACCTCGTCCGACACGCGCAGGCAATACGGCACCTTTACGATGTAGATACGGTCGAGGAAAGCCTCGTTGTTCTTGTCGGCCTTGAAGGTCTGCCACTCGGCTTCGTTCGAGTGCGCCAGGATGACGCCGTCGAACGGGATCGCGCCGAAGCCCTCGGTACCCTTGTAGTTGCCTTCCTGCGTCGCGGTCAGCAGCGGGTGCAGGACCTTGATGGGCGCCTTGAACATTTCCACGAACTCGAGCAGCCCGCGGTTGGCCAGGCACAGCCCGCCGGAATACGAGTAAGCGTCCGGATCATCCTGCGGGAAATCCTCGAGCTTGCGGATATCGACCTTGCCGACCAGCGAGGAGATGTCCTGGTTGTTCTCGTCGCCCGGCTCCGTCTTGGAGATGGCGATCTGCGAAAGCACGGAGGGCCGCAGCTTGACCACGCGGAAGCGCGTGATGTCGCCGTTGAACTCGTGCAGGCGCTTGACCGCCCAGGGCGAGGCGATGGTGTTGATATAGCGTACGGGAATGCCGTAGTCCTCTTCCAGGATCTTGCCGTCTTCCTCGGGCGAGAACAGCCCGAGCGGAGATTCATGGATGGGCGAGCCCTGCAAGGCGTAGATGGGAATCTGCTCCATCAAGGCCTTGAGTTTCTCCGCCAGCGAGGACTTGCCCCCGCCGGGAGGGCCGAGCAGGTAGAGGATCTGCTTGCGTTCCTCGAGGCCTTGCGCGGCATGCTTGAAGAAGGCGACGATCTGCTCGATCGTGTCCTCCATGCCGTAGAACTCGCGGAAGGCCGGATAGATCCTAATGACCTTGTTGAAGAACAGGCGGGACAGCCGCGGGTCGTGGTGGGTATCCACCAGTTCGGGCTGGCCGATGGCGGCGAGCATGCGCTCGGCCGCGGTCGCGTAGGCGGAAGGATCCTTCTTGCAGATATCCAGATACTCCTGGATGCTGTATTCCTCTTCCTTGCGAGCTTCGAAGCGTGTGGCGAAGTGGCCGAAAATGTCCATACCTCACTCCCGTCAGATTCCCGTCCGAGGCGAAGGCACAACCGCTACATCCAAAGATCCCGCGCCAGCGATTTGCGGCTCCGCCACCCCGGCTTGGCGGTGCTGGCCATGTTGCGAGGCCTTTACTTCATCATAGTCAAATAACGGCGAAGGCTGAGAGCCGGTTGACGAACTTTGCAACTGCGTCTGCAACTGGTTTTGCAAGCGCGCAACAGAGGTTTCGACTCACCGTACCGCTGCTCCAGGCCCCACTCGCGACGGGCATTTGGACCATGTCTTGTGACACACATTACACCTTTCCCGCTCTCCATGCACAGTTGGTTTTGTAACCAGAGGCACGCTCCAGAACCTGCAAGCCGCGCCACACGGGGCATTGCGGGCAGGCCTACAGCCAACGTCCTACGACGTCGGCATGAGGGCCTTGCGCAACCTCCGCGCGCATGCACGCGCCGCACTGCGCATGTGGCCACACAGGTGGCCACACAAGCCGCCACATCGGCGGCCACATGCGCGCGTCACAGCGTGCGCGCCACCAGCTCCTTCATGATCTCGTTGGAGCCGCCGTAGATCTTGCTCACGCGTGCGTTGGCGTACATTCGCGCGATCGGGTACTCCAGCATGTAGCCGTAGCCGCCATGCAGCTGCAGGCATTCGTCGATGATTTCGCAGTTCTTCTGCGAGCACCACCACTTGGCCATGGCCGCGGTGGGCGCATCGAGTTCGCCCGCGAGCAGGCGCATCATGCAATCGTCGACGAAGGTCGCGGCAATGGTTGCCTCGGTCTTGCACTCCGCCAGCTTGAAGCGCGTGTTCTGCATATCGATCAGCGGTTTTCCGAACACCTGGCGCTCGCGCACATACTCCGTCGTCAGCTCGATGGCGCGCTGCATGCTCGCCACCGCGCCGAGCGCGATGATCATGCGTTCCTGCGGCAACTGCTGCATCAACTGATAGAAGCCCTGTCCCTCCTCTGCACCAAGCAGGTTTTCCACCGGCACGCAGACATCGTCGAAGAACAGCTCCGCGGTGTCCTGCCCTTTCTGTCCGATTTTTTCCAGGATGCGGCCGCGCCTGAAGCCTGCCAGGTCACGGGTCTCGACCATGATGAGCGAGACCCCGCGCGAGCCGGCTTCGGCATCGGTCTTGGCCACTACGCAGATCAGGTCGGCGTGGTAGCCGTTCGTAATAAAGGTCTTTGCACCGTTGATGCGATAGATGTCTCCGTTCTGGTTCTTTTCACGCACCGCGCGGGTGCGTACTGACTTGAGGTCGGACCCCGCGCCGGGCTCCGACATGGCGATGGCGGCCACCATGGCGCCAGAAGCCATCTGCGGCAGCCATTTGCGCTTCTGCGCCTCGGTGCCGTAGTTGAGCAAGTAATGGGCCACGATGCCGCTGTGCACGCCATTGCCAAGGCTGGTGGCAATGGCACGGGCCATTTCGTTACAGATTACGGCCTCGTGAGCAAAGTTCCCGCCGCCGCCGCCGTACTCCTCGGGAATGCTGGCGCACAGCAGGCCGACTTCCCCGGCCCGGTTCCAGACCTCGCGGTCGATATAGCCGCGCTCGGCCCAGCGCGCTTCGTTCGGCACCAGCTCGCGCTCGACGAAACGCCGCACGGTGTCCTGAAACATCGTCAGCTCTTCGTTCATCCAGGGCACCTTGCGTGCCGCCATCGCCGTATTCTTGTCCGTGGCTTTCATATTGGTCTTCGTCTCCGAGGGGGATTGGTTCTTCGGCGCGCAGTAATGCGTCGCCATACCTTCTGCGGGCGGTCAGTCCGGCCAGCGATAACGCGGGGGCTGTTTCTCCAGGAATCGCGTGGCGGCCTCCTTGCGGTAGTCGGTGGCGAACGCAATGCCCTGGCCGTCCGCCTCCATCTCCAGCATGCTGTGCAGGTCCTGGTTGAGCGAGGCGTTGAGCGCCTTCTTGGTCAGCGCCACCGCCACCGGCGATGCCTCGGTGAAAGCCGAGGCCAGCGCCAGCGCGCGCGCCTGTAGTGCATCCTCGGGCACGATCTCCATCACGATGCCCTGCTCCAGTGCCGCCTGCGCACTGAGTTCGCGCATCGAGAACATCAGCGCCTTGGCACGCTGCAGGCCGATCATGCGCGGCAGCGTGTAGAACACGCCGCAATCCGGGATCAGGCCCAGCCGCAGGAACGGCAGCCCGAAGCGCGCGCGCGGCGTGGCCAGGATGATGTCGGCCACCAGGGCCAGGCTGAAGCCGGCGCCGTAGGCCGCGCCGTCCACCGCGGCGATGACCGGGCGGTCGAGGTGGATCAGGTCTTCCAGCCAGGGATGGATCGCCGCCAGGCGCTGGCGGCCCTGGTCGGCACTGATGTCGCCCTGCATCGAACTGATGTCGCCGCCCGAGCAGAAGTCCGTGCCCGCGCCGGTGAGGATCAGGGCGCGCACGCTGCTGTCCTGGCGGAGCTGGTGGACCACGTCGCCGATTTCGCGGCGCATGGTGCCGTTAAGCGCGTTCTTGCGCTTCGGGTAGTCCAGGGTCAGGGTGGCAATGCCGTCAGCGACGGCGTAGCGGATGGTCTCCATGGCGGATTCCTTCAGTATCAGACAAGCGATGATGTATCGGATAAGGCGCCCGACGACGGCGCCCGCAGACTTGGCGCGGCCGCTCAGTCGAGCTGGATGTGCGCGTCCTGGACAATGCGCGCCCACTTGGGCGTATCGGTGGCGATCACCGAAGCCAGCTCCTCGGCCGACGATCCCACCGGCTGCAGGCCCATCGCCGCCAGCTTCTGCGAGATCTCGGGCAGGCGCACGATGCGCCCGATCTCGGCCGACATCTTGTTCACCACGTCGCGCGGCGTCTTGGCCGGCAGGAACACGGAGAACCAGCCGCTCGGCTCGAAGCCGGCAAAGCCTGCCTCGGCAAAAGTGGGCACCGCGGGGATGGATTTGTAGCGCTGCGCGCCGGTGATGGCCAGGATCTTGAATTTGCCGCTATTTAAATAGCTGTTCGCGGACGTCACATCGACGAAAGCCGAATCCACCTGCCCGCCCAGCACGTCGCTCATCAGTGGCGCGGCGCCCTTGTACGGGATATGCGCCAGGTCCAGCCCGGCCTGCATCTTGAGCAGTTCGCCGTGCAGGTGCGAGGAAGTGCCGTTGCCGTAGGAACCGTAGCTGAGCTTGCCGGGGCTGGCCTTGGCCAGGGCCACGAACTCCGCCAGGGTGCTGGCCGGCACCCGGTTGGGCACCACGAACAGGTCGGACGACCGCGCCAGCAGCGAGACGGGCTGGAAATCGCGCGCCACGTCGTACGGAATGCGCTTGTACAGGCTCGGAGACTGGATCATGGCGGTGATGCCGAGCAGCACCGTGTAGCCATCCGGAGCCGCCTTGGCGACGATATCGTTGCCCAGCATGCCGCTGGCGCCGGGCTTGTTGTCCACCACCACGGGCTGGCCCCAGGCTTCGGTCAGGCGCTGGCCGATCATGCGCGCCACGGTGTCGGTGCCGCCGCCGGCCGGATACGGCACCACCATGCGGAGGGGCCTGGCCGGGTAGTTGCCCTGCGCCAGCACCGGCAGTTGCCATCCGCCCAGCAGCGCACCGCCACCGAGTGCCGCCGCCTGGCCCAGCCAGGTTCGCCGAGTTGCCTTCATCGTTGTCTCCCCCATTCGTTTCGGTGATCTCTTGTCTTTGCCATGCTTGCCGTACTTGCCGTGCCTGCCTTGTTCCGCCTCAGTCCGGGCCGGAGGCGCCCACGCCCGCGGCGGCGGCCGTGCCGCCTTGCGCTTGTTCCTGCTCCTGCAGCGCCCGCCACTGGATCTTGCCGGTGGCGGACTTGGGCAGCGCATCGACGAAGCTGACGATGCGCGGCACCTTGTAGGCGGCGAGCCGCTCGCGGCACCACGCCATGATCTGTTCGGCGCTGGCCTCGGGCGTGCCGCGCGCGGCGGCCTTGAGCGCGACTACCGCCTTGACCGTCTCGCCGCGGCGCTCGTCGCGCGCGGCGATCACGCAGGCCTCGTGGATGGCCGGATGGCCGTAGAGCAGGTTCTCCACTTCGGCCGGCCAGACCTTGAAGCCGGAGGCGTTGATCATGCGCTTGAGCCGGTCGCGCATGAAGAAATAGCCGTCCGCGTCCATGAAGCCCAGGTCGCCGGTACGCAGGAAGCGCTTGCCCCCGATCTCGATGAACGATTCGGCGTTGGCCTGCGGGTTGCGCCAGTAGCCCAGCATGATCTGCGCGCCGTGCGTGATGATCTCGCCCACTTCGCCCTGCGGCAGCTCGGCCAGCGTATGCGGGTCGATCACGCGCGCGTCCACGCCGAAGGTGGCGATGCCCAGGCATTCGCGCTTGGGCCGGTGGCGCGGGTTGGACAGCAGGAAGGCCGCGCTCTCGGTCAGGCCATAGGCCTCGACATAGGGCAGTCCGAAGCGCTCCTGCAGCATGGTCGCCACCGCGTCGGGCATGGCCGCGCCGCCGCCGCCCAGGTAGGCAAGGCTGGAAAGATCACGCTGCGCGATGTCGGGCTGCGCGAAGAAGTCCACCAGCATGGCCGGCGGCGCGCCCCAGGTGGTGACCTGGTAGCGCTCGATCAGCTCTGCTGCCAGCGCGCGGTCCCAGCGCGGCAGCAGGACGATGGTGGCGCCCAGGTAGAGCGGGGCATGGATGCCGTTCTGCATGCCAAGCAGGTGGAACATCGGCGCCACCGACAGGGTCACGCTGTCGGGACTGGCGCTGCGCCACAGCTGCGAGCCCACGGCCGCGCTCATCAGCGTGCCGTGCGTATGCATGCAGCCCTTCGGGTGGCCGGTGGTGCCGGAGGTATAGGCCAGCATGCACAGGGTGTCGTAGCCGGCCTCGTCCGCGCGCGGGCGATGGCCCGCGGCGTCGGCCTGCATCCATTGCGCGAGCGTGGCGCCGGCGGGCGCGGATGCCGGCAGCGGCGCGCGCTCGTGAAGCCATGCGGGCACCAGCGGGCCGGCGTCGCCGAGCAGGTCGCCGTACTGGTGCACGATCAGATGCGGCAGGCGGGCGCCATGCAACGGTGCGATGCGCGGATACAGCTCGGCCGCGACGAACGCCGCCACCGCCCCACTGTCTTCCACCACATGCTCGAGCTCCGCGGTCAGCCACATCGGATTGGCCGGCACCACCACCGCCCCGGCGCGCAGGATGGCGTAGTAGGCCACGATGAACTGCGGGCAGTTCTGGCTGAACAGCACCACGCGCTCGCCCGCGGCCACGCCGCAGGCGTGCTGCAGGTAGCCCGCCATGCGCTCGATCTGCGCCTGCAGGCTGGCGTAGGTGATGGCGTTGCCGAAATACTGGATCGCGGTCTTGTCCGGATAGCGCCGCGCGGCAACCTCCACGTTGTAGGCCAGGCTGGTGCGCGGCACCCGTACCTGGCCGGGCATGCCGGGCGGCCAGAAGGCAGAGCGGTAGGCGGGAGCGGAGGAAGCGTGCGTGGGAACGGAATCGGCTGGGGTCATCGGAAGACGGGTAAGGGTAAGGCGCCGGCCGCCGCCGGCACGGCGCTAGTCAAGGCGGATATTGCGGGTGCGGATCACCTTGCCCCAGCGGGCATAGTCGCTGCGCATGGTGTCGGCGAAGGCGTCCGGCGTGCTGCCCGAAAGCACCACGCCCATGTCGTTCATGCGCCCGCGCACGGCGGGCAACGCCAGCACGCGGTTGACGTCGGCGGAGAACTTCTCCACCACCGGGCGCGGGGCGGCCGCGGGCAGCAGCAGCCCGAACCAGCCCATCGAATCCATGCCCGCGATGCCGCATTCGCGGAAGGTGGGCACGTCGGGCAGTTGTGGCGCGCGCGCCGGGCCGGTCACCGCCAGCGCGCGCAGGCGGCCCGAGGCCATATGCGGGCGCGCGCCCATCACCGAGATGATGGCCGCCGGCACCTGGCCGCCGAGCAGGTCGTTCAGCTCGGGCGCCTCGCCCTTGTATGAGACATGGGTCATGTCCAGCCCGGCTGCTTCGTTGAAGACCTCGCCGTAGAGATGGCCGCTCGAGCCGGTGCCGAAGGAGCCGTAGTTGAACTGCCGCGGCCTGGACTTCACCAGCGCGATGAACTCGGCCAGCGTGGTGGCCTGCACCGAGTTGTGCACAGCGAACACCAGGCTGGTGGTGCCGAGCTGCGACACCGGGGCGAAATCGCGCACCGGGTCGAACGGCGCCTTGGTGTAGAGGCTGGGCGCCTGGACCAGCGTGGTGATGGTCAGCAGCGCGGTATGGCCATCCGGGTCGGCCTTGGCCACGGCATCCGCGCCGATCATGCCGCTGGCGCCCGGGCRGTTCTCCACCACAATGGGCTTCTGCCACAGCTTGCCGAGCGACTCGCCGACGGCACGCGCCAGCACGTCGGTGGCGCCGCCAGCCGGGTAAGGCACCACCAGGCGGACCGGCTTGGACGGGAAAGCCTGGGCGCGCGCCGGCGCCAGGCCCAGCCCGAGACCGCCGGCGGCGAGGGCGCCGGCGCCGATCTGCTGCAATGCCTTGCGGCGTGTTTGCTGCATCGCTGCTCCTGAATGACGTGCACGGAAATGCGTCCGCGGGGGACGGCGGGAAGGGCGCCGGAGGATGGCGCGCGGCCGATGCTCAGATTGCGCGATGCTGCGCTGCGTGGACAATGACCATTCGGCCCAAAATGATTGGCCGAATCGCTCAGGCAAAAGCCTGCCTTTGGTAAATCCGGATTGTCGGCGCCCGTGGCGTCAGGCTTACTGGCGCCATAGCCGGCAGAGATCCGGCATCGCCAGACGGGTCCGCTTCAGCGGCCATGCCGCGGCGCAACAAAGCGCGCGCATGCCGAAACCGACGGCAACGAGGACGAGGAGACCATGCATATCGTCGCATCCGGCGCGGGCACACCCGCGCCGCTACCCGTTTCGTTCGCGGCACGCCCACGGCTCGACGCCGCCGGGAAGCCCGCGCCGATCGCGCAGCCCACCCGGCATGCCGGCGCGCGGCCCGCCGCGCGCCACACCCATACCATTTCCGTGCTGCAGCTCCAGCAGATCCTGCTGGGCGCGCGCCGCCTCGGCTGCGATATCGACGCCCTGCTGCGTCGCGCCGGGATCTCCCCCGCCCTGCTGCAGTCGGCCAGCGCGCGCGTGACCGAGGACCAGTTCGCCGCGCTGATGCGCAGCATGCGCCGCGTCACCCGCGACGAATTCTGGGGCCTGCTGAACCGGCCGCTCAAGCCGGGCGTGTTCGCCCAGTCATGCCGCGCGCTCATCCATTGCGCCACGCTCGAAGACGCGCTGCGCGTCGGCCTGCAGCAATACCGGCTGCACCTGGATGATTTCGTACCGCGCCTGCAGCAGCACGCCGGCATCGCCACCCTGCTGCTGGTGCCGCGCGCGCCCGCCACGGCGTGCCGCCTGTATGCCGAATCGACCTTCGCCTTCCAGGCCTATGGCGTGGCCAACTGGCTGGTGGCCCAGCGCATCCCGCTGACCGGCGTGGACCTGGCCGCCCCCGCCCCGGAGCGCGGCGGCAGGCCCGCAAAGCGCACCGACACGGAACGCGTGTTCAACACACAGGTCCGCTATGGCCAGCCACATACCGCGCTGCATTTCGACGCCGGCTGGCTGCGCCTGCCGGTGGTGCAGGACGCCGCCAGCTTGCAGGCCTTCCTGCAGGACACGCCGCGCAACCTGCTGACCCGCTACCGCGACGACTCCTGCCTGGCCGAGCGCATCCGCCGGCACCTGCGCTGCCATCTCGACGGCGAACTGCCTTCGCTGGAACAAATGGCCGAAACCCTGCGGCTGACCCCGCAAACCCTGCGCCGCCGGCTGCGCGACGAGGGCCGGGGCTACCAGAGCATCAAGGACAGCCTGCGGCGCGATGCGGCCATCGGCTTCCTGGAGCACACCGACCTGCCACTGCAGCAGGTGGCGCTACGGGTGGGGTTTTCGGAGCCGAGCACGTTCCACCGGGCGTTCAAGAAGTGGACGGGCGTGGCGCCCGGGGAGTATCGGCAGCGGCAGATGATGGGGTGCGCGGCGTAGGGGTTGGCGTTGCTCGGGGAGTGTTAGCTGTGCCTGGCCAGGCTGGGGCATTGCCGTGCCGCGCTGGCATCGACACCGGTCGATTGCCGCATTCAAGTTACGCGACTCGGGACATTGATTGACTTCCTCGCGCTGGCTGCGCCAGAATTCACCCGTCATCACACAATGGTGACCGGGCGTGGAAACCCGAAGAAATGAAAGACGGACAGCCGCATTTGTGGCTTTTTTGTGTCCGATGCGTTCGCGCGCGCCTACAATCCCGAGGCGGGCCGGGCGAGGCAGCCTTCGGGCTGGCCGGTTGCTTTCATTCCCCGGTATTTCCACCCTCGCTGCGGGCCCGCCACCCTCACGTGGAAATGAGCGGCGGGCCTTTCGATGGAATGAAAGGAGCCTGAAATGCCGAACACCGCCGCTCGCTCAGAGCAATCCACCGTTAATCCCGCGACACCGGCCTTGGCTATTTCCCGCCAATCACCCTTGATCGCCGAACTGATCGAACTCACCTTTCCCGCCGACACACCGGACAAGCTCCGAGTGCAGGAGCTCGCTTACCAACTGGACGAACTCCGAGACAGTATTCACGGCGCGGCGGCAGATGGCTGCGATACCTTGTTGCGCGTCAGCGCCGCCCTGGGCGCAGTGCTGCAATTATTGGATGGCGACAACGCTTCCTCCTTGGAGGCTCATGGCATCCATTGCCTGCTAGCACCGCTTAAGCAGCAACTGGACGGTGCCGTGAGCCGAGTACAGGGGATGATCTAGAAATTGAGGCGGAGTGAGGTTTACGTGATCGCTCACGCCGGCGCTCTCGTCGATCCCTCCCCTGCTTGCGGGAGAGGGATCGACGATCTTTATTAAGAAAAAATCAAAATCAACATCTAAATCAAAGTCAACATCTAAATCAAAGTCAACATCTAAATCAAAGTCAACATCTAAATCAAAGTCAACGTCAACGGCTTTCGCTCCCCCGGAGCGACCTACTTTCTTTTCCCCGAAAAGAAAGTAGGCAAAGAAAGCGGGCTGCCTGGCCGGCAGGGGCAGAAACGTTGGGGTTTCCTGTTATGGTGGTTTCGTCGTGGGGCCTGCGGTTCTGCTGGCATCCTGCCGTTACCGGTTTTGGCGGCCACTATCCAGCAAGCGACGCTGGATTCGTGGTGGCGCTGCATGATGGCGTTGGTCCAGGTGATTCAAGCTGCTGCCGCGACC
>NZ_JBFTNF010000086.1:0-26655 GCF_056397345.1 Cupriavidus sp. 05N38 | reverse complement strand
GCACTGGACCGACCCTCGCGCTCCCATCGCTGCAAGTCTTCACAGACACGTCGAGCAAGTCGACAGCCTTTCCAGTGCTATATGTGCGCTCCATGACGACGATTATACATATTCGCGCACTTATTTAAGTACTAGAGTCAGTCTGCTTTCGGCCTACTTGCTGTGGGCAGACCGTAACGGGCGTCGCGTCCATAAGGACTGAACGCCAAGCCACTGCCTTATTTCGCCGGGAAACTCCGGGCCATCAAACTGACGCACCTCTCGAGTCTTATACCTTAACGATGCATAGTTAAGGGGATGGTCTGCTGGCCGCCTGCCAGCAAAGGGTTTTGAATGCTTTGGGGACGTATGTATTGATACTTCGTAATACATACAAACTCAGCAGGCCGGTGGAAACACCGGCCTCTTCATTGCATCGCGCGCTATTCACCGAAACGGTAGGGGGAGGACTGCAACCGACCCCTTTGAGACGTCCAACGCGAAGGGCCATACCGCCCGGTCACACCTTGCCGCGGAACGCAAGGAAGTAACTGTCATGGAACCGGCACCAACTGGCGCTGTCGGYCAAATGCGGATATTCGCGTCGAGACGCGAAAGCGGACACTCGCAGTATCCCAAGTGGAAACTTGATTGGGGGTCAGCGGGTCTGGCGCCCCTACGCCGTTTGGGGGCATGTCAGATTGGTTCGGACAGCAGCAAATCACGCCGATGCCGCGGCAACGGCTGGATACGACCGTTCGGAGCCCCACTCAGTGCGCCGCGAGGTAGGCCTTGGCGGCGGCAGTCTCCGGTCGCGCGCTGTCCGCATTTTTGGTGAGCACGAGGAGTCGTTTGTAATACTCGACCGCTTTATCGCGTTGCCCTGAGGCGTCCGCGGCGTGCGCGGCGCCGTACAGGCCGTGATAGCGGTTCGGGTACTCCCGCAGCGCCGCCTCGTATTCCCGCAGGGCTTCGCCGGCTCTTCCTTGTACGGCGAGCAAGTCGGCGAGTAACTCGCGCATCGGAAACAGTCGATTCTCCATGGCCACGTTCTTGATGCTGGCGTCCTCGCCATCGGCGGCTGCCCGCATCAATCGCTCCGCTTGCGTGGGGTTGCCCTCGGCTTGTGCGGTCCACGCTGCGACGGCAGCGATCTCCTCGTCGGTTCTGGCCACCCAATAGGACTCGTTTGATTTCCCGAGTTCCTCCCGCAACGTCTTGAGCGCGTCGATCTCCTGTTTTGCGCTCGTCAAGCCGCCACTGCGGGCCATCCCGAGACCGCGCGCAAAGCGCGTGATCGAATCAGCGTATGCCCAGTTGTTCGAGGTAATGGGCAGGGCGGCGGCCGCCTTCCAGTCTGCTCGCTCAAGTGCATAGCGCGCGGGCATCGCCGCAACAGAGTTCTTGTTGCCCTTCAAGACCGGCGGTTTGCGCATGGCGTCGGCTAGGCCTTGTTCGATCAAGGCGCGCGCCTTCACATCCTGCGATAGCTGCAGATGCGCATAGACCATGAAGTCCAATGCGTGGTAGTAATCGGGTTGAACCTCGAGGGCCGCCTGGTTGGATTTGATCGACTCTTCCCAAAGCCCGAGCATCGTGTAGATATGCGATGGCATGTGCCGCGCATGTGGCGCCGCCGGTGCAATGCTGGCGTATTTGCTCGCCGCGGCGAGACCCTTTGCGGCAAGCGGCGGATAATCATAGGCGTGGATCAGGTAATGTGCGGCTCCAGGATGTTGAGGATTCTTCGCGAATAGCTTCTCCAGAATCTCCGCCGACTTACGCTGGTTGGCGTAGGTCCTGTCGCTCACGGGCGCGGCGGCCTGCAGAGCTAGCGCGTAATAGATCCAGACCTCGTCATCGTCCGGATAGCGCTGCGTCATTCGTTGCATTGCGTCAGCGTAAGCCTGCAGGCGAGTGTCCACTGACACTCTATCGTAGTCGCGGTAGTATGCACCGATCGCGTCGATCCAGTCGCGCTCGCGTTGTGTCTTCGCTCCGATCGCACGGGCCTTGGCAACGGCTTCCGAGGCCGCCTGGGCGTCGCGCAGCGACGGCGGGCCCGCAAGCGAATTGCCCAGCAGATTAACGGCGAGTCCCCAGTAAGCAATTGCGCAGTTAGAGTCCTGCTCGACGACCGCATTGAAGGTCTTGCCCGCCTCTGTGAACCAGAAGGAGTGCAACATCGCGACGCCCCGCTCGAAGAGTGGTTGTACCTTCGGGTCGCAGGAAGTGGGGAAGGTGATTTTGCCTAGCTGGTAGGTACTCGCGTGGTGTTCGTCGGCGAGCGCGAAACCCGACCCCAACATCAACGCTGAAACCGCGACACCGGCAATGTTGCGTGGGTGCATGAGTGTCTCCGGTCGATCTCTAGTCTAGCGCTCTCAGTCCAAGAGTCAATTAGACTAACCCTATGGGAATCGGGTCGCAACGACATAGGCAACCTCCGCGAGATGCTTCAAAAATGAAACCGATGGCGAGGGAAACTGGCGGCAATGTGTAAGAACTGCCAAATAAGAACTACAGCTATTCAGGCATTGCGTCGTCCGRTCGGGCGATTTGGGCATGTTTCCATGATAAGCACGCAAAGCGCGAAGGAGGGTGATGTGAAGGATAGGTGCCTGATGCGGTGCTGACAATGCGATATGACTGGCCGTGTTGGACGCGACGGTGTCCTAGAATTGAAATGACGGTCTGCGGGAAGTGACCGGCAGATCAGATGCAGCGAGTCCCTGCACCATGCAGAATGGAGGCGTGTCATGCCCACCTATTCGTACCGTTGTGAGAAGTGCGGTCAGGTCTTCGACCACGCTGAACATCTAGCTGAACATGCAACGGCCCATCCGCCGTGCCCCAAGTGCGGCAGCGAAACGGTCCAGCACGTGCCGACGCCGTTTGTGGCGAAGACGGCCAGGAAGAGTTGAGGCCTGCCAGGCCTGCGTGAATCGCGCGTGATGGCGAACGGCAGCTAGTGGCCGATCGTCGACCTCGACGAAGCCAGCAGGGATAGCCGCGCACAGGCTCACGGCGCGAGCATGTTCCTACCAGTGAGATCCGCCATGCGTGGTGACAGTCCTCGTTCGATCAAAGCGCAGGCATCGCGTCCTTATACGCCACGGTTTCCTACATCGGGCGCCACTGGTAGATCGCGTGCAGATTTCCCTTGTAGGAACAGCCATCACGCACGCGACCGTCCGCGAAGCCCCGTGATGCCGTGCCTTATCTCGGATTGCCCGCCGCCGTCAGGCCATTTCACTGACAGCTTCGCCAGCCAGCGCGACCTCCGTCTCGTCGGTCACCGTGCTTTCCGCTATCTCGCTGTCGACTTCGGAAACCATGTCGCCCAGACCGATGGCGACCGTGATATTCGGCGTCCAGTTCTTGCGGTCGGTGCTGACCTCGGCAAACGTGGTCACCGTTGCGGTGTAGCCCTGCGCTCTGAGGTCGTCGGCTAGCCGTTGCGCGCGCGGTTCCAGCGCTGCTTGCGGATTGTCTTCGTTGATGTCGAGTACCAGTCTGGTCTCGAATTCTTCCTTGCCCCTCTGGATTGCCGTTTGCATTGCCTTGAGCTGCTTGTTCGCGAGCGCAACGAGCTTGCTGTACCTGGATTCTTCCTGGCTGGCGCGCAGTGCCTTGGCGGCGTTGATGATTTCGGTGCGGTCCACGAACATGATTGCCTTTCGAGGTGGGGGAGAGAAAGCGCAGGCGCCGCACGGGCTTGACTTCAGGAGCCAGCTTTCCGGGATGCGACCACAACTGTATAAATATACAGTGTTCGCCGGCTAATCGGCAAGTCCCTGACAGCAGATCTGGCGAATCGCGCTATGGTTGACGCGTCTTGACCAAAAGCGGCGCTGCTCGGAAGTGATTGAGTCCCGCACATGGTGGGACAGCACGATATCTCTCCTCGGGCAACTTCTACTTGCAGATCCAGCAAGGCGGGGCACCGCCCCAGGCCAAGGCCTTCTACGACTACATCAGCACGCCCGCCGCGCAGGAGATCACGACCCGGAAATACGCTGTGGGAGAAGATGAAGCGGCTGGCTATCCGGACTTCGGAGTCTGAACCAGGAGGTCACTGATCGGCCCCAGCTAGTTGCTGCAGCAGTCGCCTTTGCCATGTGTTTGAACGGGTGGGCAGGGAACCGACCCGTATGAGCAAAAGACGCAGCAGTCTCCTCGCTTAGGGGTGAGCGTTTGATCGCAGCCCTTACATGCATAGAACCATTGGCACGCTTCGATCGGCATCATTTCTGCCGCCACGTAGCCACAATGAGGGCACGTTAGAATCGACTGAAGAACGACATCGGACATGGCTGGAACGTTGTCTTGGACAGCTTGGAACTCATCATACATCGCCGCTGCCTACGTCATCCGCGCATCGGGCGAAACCCGCGACCAGAAAAGACGTGAAGCGGCTATTTGCTAGCAACGGCGCCTGTCGCCGGCTCGGCCGAGGCAGAGTGTATGGCAAACAGCGCGGCAGTAGCTGCGAGCCCCAATCCGCCCGATATCCATAGTGCTTGCGCGCCCCAGAGGTCGATGCAGATGCCGAACAGCCACGGCGCCAGCGCCTGCGCAGGATGACTAGGATTAGCCCGGCCGTCGCCACGGCCCCTTCGGTCTTTGAGGTCACCAAGTCCGACATGTTGCTGGAGTGCGACGCCGTCAGTCAATCCATCGATACTGCACGGTCAGCGTGATCGTCTTGTAGTCTCCGCCGGCACGGGTGATCCAGCCCTTGGACGCACTGACCTTGCCAGACCAGTTGGTCGCGAGGGGCACCGATAGCGTCAGCCCGTACCGCGTATTGGTGCGGCGATCGTCGTTGCGGACGCCGTCCACTGTCGTATTGCCTCCGCTATAGAAGCCTGCATCGGCGGCGAGCCACAGGCCGGGCCGGAACTGGTATCCGCCATGTAGTTGCACGACTGCTAGTGGGCCCTGCTGGCGTTGCCTGCTGCCCAGAAATTCGTCATTGGCTGTAAAGAGCCAGACCCCGAACGCACCTTCGGCAAACCAGTTGCCAAATGGCGCCGAGACGCCGACTTCCGGCTTGAATGCCCAACGGTTTGCGCCGATATTGATCAGTCTATCCGCGTGATATTGCCCGCTCGGCATTACCACCGTCAGGCTTGTTCCCAGGCTGGGGACTGGCGGATGCCTCGCGAACTCGGCCGGTGTCTTTGCGCCGCCGCCCAGAAGATTGACCGCGAAACGCAGATAGGCGTCGCCGACGCCGGCACGATAGACGCTGTTCGGCGCGTCCAACACGTTCCCCGCGACGTTGGCGCGCGAGTAGGGCAGCACGACGCCAACGGAAGCCGTGCGGCCAAGCAGGTCGAACACCTGCAGATAGCCCAATGCAAAAATGTCGATCTTCGCGCTGACGTCCGTAATCGGCAGGGAGGGGTCGGTCAGCACATCGCCGCCGAGCCTTGCATAAGTTGCCAGCAGGAAATGCGTGCCAACCGGCGCCGCCGAATAGGTGCGCGGCTCGAGTTCCTGGGCCATACAGCCGTCGGCGAGCACGCCAAGGCAAGGCAACAGCCATCGGACCCACGGTGCGTACGCGGCAGGTCTGTCCCACCCTGGCATCTATGTCTCCTCCCGGCTATCCCGCCATGAAAGCCTTAGAACGCGACGGTCAACGCAGCGATCACTACCTGCTCGTGGGATTTTGGATTGAACCAGTATATGTGAAGGCGGGGGGGGCATCCGGAACAACGTCGCGCCATCGGCTGGACGCTGCTCGCAAGCAGCACTGTCAGAAAGAAGCCGACATTCGAATGTCGGCCTGAGAGCGCAGTCCTGTGACCGTAGTTGGCCGGTTGCGCATGAGCAGGGCCGCGCCCGAAACGGTCGCACGAATTCGTATCATCGTTTCGTTGGCCAGCATCGGCCGCGCTAGTACTTGATGTCCCGTTTTTCCTGGCGGCCCTCCTGCTTTGTGTCGCGCTTGTCTTGCCGGCACTGGGAGTTGCTCTTCTGGTTTGCAGCCCGGCAGTCGACCTTGCCCGCGCGCGCTTCCTGTTTGGCAGCCTGGTTTGCGTCCCTGCCTTGTTGGCGCTGTTGCGACTGGTTGGTGGCCAGGGCAGCCCCCGATAGCGCCAGGAGTCCGGCGGCGGCCAGCATTGCGCCCGCCCGCCTCCAAAGTCCATTTCGTGATTCGACCATTTTCACCTCCTCCGTGCTGGGTAGAAACGGCGGTCAGTTGTCGCACAACGCCGCCTTCGCAGGCTCGTAGAGAGCCAGACTGAAGAAGCCTCCTCCGACAAAAGAAAGCATCCCTTGCCCGCAGCCGATGATGGCACGAATGAGTGTCGCCGAGAACAAATTCCCATGCGCAAGCCATTCCTCAAAGGGTGGCAATGGTTCGTGAGTGGCCGACGATCCCACGTCAGTTGCGGCGCGCGTTTCTTTTGCGGGGATATCGCTTGATGGCCCGGCAAGCGACATCGGTCAACCGATCGCCAGTCGGCGCTGCCGGCCCCTGAACAGCCCTTCAATCCGCGATAATGGGTCGAGGTCGAACATGGGCTATGTGCGCTCGGCAAGGTCTCATTACCGGACAACTCGCGGGCACATGGATATGGCCCGTCCTTTCCACTGAAATGGACAAGGCGTTCGGCGGCCTCTGACATTCCGAGGGAAAGTGTATGCGCAGCACTCAGCACCTAGCAGCCAGTAACGCGGTGGCGCAAAACCTGATCCTCCGGATGCTTGCCTGGCTCTGTGTCGCTATGCTTATGTTTCCCGGTGTGGTGCTGGGGATGGACTTCAAGATCTATTACCAACCCCAACTTAAGCTGAAAATGCTTATCGGGGAGGGAAGGATTCAGAATGGTGATGCAGATAAGCTTCTGGCGCTCGCCAAAATAGCTGACCGTGATGACGAAGGACTTGTTACCCTTGTTTTAAATAGTCCGGGAGGAAATGTCGAGGCTGCTTTCCGAGTCGTCGATGCGATGGATGAAGTACGTGTCTATACAATAGTTCCAGATAATGCCAGGTGCGCGTCTGCTTGCGCTTCTATCCTGTTCGCTTCCGGAGAACGCCGAAGTGTTGTTGGTACGGGGCTGCTCGGTTTTCACAGTTGCTATCGGCGCGAAGGACGAACCTATACCGATGACTCGCTTTGCAACGAAATAATCGCGGCCAACGCAATGCAAAGAGGGATCAGCCACGCAGGTATCAATCGTTTCGTCAAGCAATATGGTGCGCGAGACATGGCATGGGTCGAGCGCGACGTCGCTTGTAAGTCGCTGCAGGGGCTCTGTAAGCCAGGGCTACTGGAAGTTCAATACGAGACGAAGATCGCGTTGATGAGAAGTCTTGATTGCAGCAAGCTCATATCTATTAAAGCGCAGCTTGTTTGCGGGGATGCGGAACTTGCTCGTATTGATAGACAGTTGACAGAAATCTATTATCAAAAGATAAAATCATCGCCTGACAAGGATCGGTTACGAGCGGATCAGAGAGCATGGCTTCGCAATTCTCGCAATGTGTGTGGTGATAAGGCTTGTCTACTTCTAAGCTATCATCGCCGCATCGCTGAGCTAAAGCGGATGCGGTCATAAAATGACGTGTCGATCGACGCTGGCCATGCTCAATCGCCAGAGCGTGAGCGTCACCCGGCGCCGCAGCAAAACGGCGCTCCTGAGTGGCGCGCGACATGAGGTGATTCCGCCTGTCCGAGCCTGGGAAGTGGGACGATGACGCCGCCTCTTTCGGGCGGCCAGCCCTCTTCTTCGGCAAGCGCCAGCCAGGAAGCCTCCCCTGGATCCAACTCGCTGAGGTGATTTATGACGTTAACGCCACACTAGCCAAGTCGAGAGACGGATGGATCGAAACGATATGAAATGTTTGCAATCATGGACCTTAATCAAGATAAAGTCTAAGTTTGCGAACATATTCCGGTCTTGACCACAAGCACCCCCATCGCTACCATGTTCGTAATCACAGACCTAAAGCGTCTTATAGTTCAGGATTACGGACATCATGAAACGAGACGAATCTCCACTTCTGCCTCTTTCCCGGCTCACTGAAGCCGAGCAGCTCGGTGAGCGTATCACTCAGCTGCGCCAAGGCCTGAGGCTACGCCAAGCGGATGTTGCTGCGCGCGCCGGGCTCTCCCGGGGAACCGCGATCCTGATCGAAAAAGGTGATCCGGGACGGACTCTTACGCAGCTCCTGCGCTATGTTCATGCCCTGGCGCCGGAAGTCACCCTGCAGGCGCTCCTGGCAGGCGATGTGCCGGCATTGATCGCCTTGCATGCGCGCAAGCTGCCACAGCGCATTCGCTCCGCAAGCAAGGCGGAACTGCGTGAACTCGATTTCTAAGGATAAACCTTGGCCCCTCGTCGCGCTCCCAACAAGGTAGCGGTATTCGCCCACATCGCCGATCAGGCGGAAGGGCATCACTTCGTGCCCGCAGGACTGCTCAGTCGCGAGGCGTCCGCGGGTCGGGAAACCGTCAGCTTCGCCTATGGCACGCGTTACCTGCAGCGGCCGAACGCCATCGAGGTAGACCCTCGCGCGCTCACCTTGGCGCAGGCGCGGCAGGCGGAGCCCGGCACGGTTTGGTACCCGCTGCCCGAGGTGAACGAATTTGGGGGGATCCGCGATGCTGCGCCCGATGCCTGGGGCCGCCGCGTCATCGAGGCGCGGCTCAATGCCGCGCCGAACTCGCTCGACGAATTCACCTACCTGCTGGAGGCCGGCAGCGACCGCGTTGGTGCGCTGGACGTGCGGGAGGACACAAAGAGCCCCGCTCACAAGGGGGCCGGGGGGCTGATCGATCTGCCATACCTCTTGCAGGCGGCTGACGCGGTCGAGAGCGGCGAGCCCATTCCGGCGAACCTGTTGCCATACCTCGGCGGCGTGCCGTCGGCCGGCGGCGCGCGCCCGAAAGCTTCCGTGCGGGAGGCCGACAGCGTCCTGTGGCTGGCCAAGTTCCCGTCCAAGACCGACACGCTCAACATGGCAGTCCTCGAGGCCGGCGCCCTGGAGATCGCGCGGACCGCCGGGCTTTCCGTTCCGCCGGTGAAGATGATCGCGGTCGGGGGCAAGCCGGTGCTGATGATCCGTCGGTTCGACCGCTACTGGGCGCCGGCCGGGCAAGCGCTCTCGGCCATGGCGCGCGGCTACGACACCGAGCCCATGCCTGGTTATACCGAAGGCCGCATAGCGCAAGTCAGCGCCTTGACCCTGATGGGATGCCCGGAGATGGAGTCGATGGCCAAGGGCTACAAGGATCTGGCCCAGACGATTCGCGAGCAGGTCGTTGCGTCGTGCGTGAAAGCCGACAACGAGGAGCTGTTTGCCCGCATGGTGCTTAACATCTTCCTGACCAACGACGATGACCACCTGCGCAACCACGCGTTTGCCTACGACACGCAGCTGCAGGGCTGGCGCTTGAGCCCGCTGTATGACGTCGTGCCGCGGGCGTCCGTCTCCATGGAGCGCCGCCTGCACCTGAGCGTGGGCACGCAGGGGAAGCTTGCAACCCTCGACAATGCGATGAGCGAATTCTCTGCTTTCGTGGCGGACCGGCCTAAGGCGCTCGACGTGATTCGCCGGGTATGGAGTGCAGTGCGGGGCTGGAAGAACATTTATGAAGGCCTGGGAGCCACCCCGGATCTGATTCGCACGCTCGAGCAGGCCGTCCGAAGCCTCTCGGACATTGCGAGTCCGCCGCTGGAGAAGGACATCCGGCGCGGCGCGGAAGCCAAGGCAGCATAGAAAAACGGCGAGGAGATCCTTGCCGTTTCCCGACAGGGTTGGCAGTCACACGGGGCTGCAGGCCCATCGACCGCTAATCCCCAACAATCTCCTCCCCCTCAGACAGTGCCGCGAATTGTGGCGCTTCTTCGGCACGGCCCGCAGGACGCAACCACGACTCTTTCCGGACAATGGCGGTGTCGGATTAAATCACGATTACCCCAAGCTGTCCGATGCCGTCGACGCAGCCAAGCAAGCCGCCACTCCATTCTGGCTTCCGCTTGTGCAAACGCCTCAGCTTCCTCCGTGGTCGATTCTTCCCGCTCGAAAGACCGTTTGAACAATGCCAGCGAGTGTGTGGTGTTTCACCAGGACGAACCCCTGATGCTTCCCGGAGGACAGGAGCGTCGCAATTTAGAACAAGAGTCCGAATAGGCGCTTTAGCAGTTCTTCGAGGGGCATCATGGTCAGTGCCAGCGGTACAATTGGAATTAGGACAGCCGCCGCAAGTTGCACAATGGCATCCCTAGTGATAGGGGCGAGGCGCATGCCGCGTACCACCTCGAAACTATTGGCCAGATCGGCAAGCGACTGAATGTCGCCGCTACCCACCAAGGGTTCGTCGATTGGCGCGCCACCACGTAGCCATTTGGTATCAAACTCGCGCACATAGCGTTCTGCCAGAGCACCATACTCATTCAGGCCTATCCGCTTCGTCTGTGCAAGCTGAGGCGCAAATACCAGCAACGGGCCGAAAACCACACCCAGCAGAAAGACGACCATTACAACGATTTCCATCTTGAATTCCGGTAGCGCTGCTCGAAGGAAGAAAATGCGATTACCGAGATTTGCGGCAAGCATGACTCCATGCGCCGCGAGAAGCAGTGCGAAGGCATTGACGGTATTGGAAAGAAAGCCGAGTCCACCGACACGATCCGGATGAGTCGGAATCAGGCTCAGCTTAATGCGCGATACCTGCCAGAGAAAGCGCATCCAAATGAATAGCCTGAAATACCATCGAATTAGCAGGAACTGGAAAAGCGGCAAGCTCACGTAGCCATACCAGATGCCGGCCAGTGTGAGCGTCAAGCCGCCGCCAGTAGGCGATGCGTACCATGTGGCCGCTTGGAGGCCGGTATAATGACGCCAAATGATCAGGACGCCGACTCCATATACGAGGGCGACCAACAGCACCTCCGCTAGCACGGAATTGCGCAGTCGGAATGCCGCGTTAATGGCGCCATCAAATTGATCCGTAGCGGCTTCGGGGATCAAATTCCGCTCCGTGAACGCCTGGCCGATACCAAGTAGGCGCCGGTGCACCACCAGTTCCGCAGCGATTAGCAAGGGTACTGCAACAAGGAAACGGAGGTGAACTTCCATGTCCATCAGGAACGGCACCGTCGCACCTTTGCCCAACAAACTTCCTTCGAAGGCAGAGAGCAACAGAAGCGGCAACCACGCGAAGAGGGATAGGAAGACGATGCGTTGGCGCGCCAATAGCAATGCATCGTCGGACAAGTGTGTCCGACGCAGCAGTTGATAGAGCGGCCCTCCTAAGACCAGCGAAAAATTTTTCCGATCTCGCAGAATATCGTCACCGGAAGTGGCTGCGGGCTGCGTTCGCTTCAATCCAAAGCTTCGGCCGCTACTCATTTCGTTTCACCAGTCATTTCAACAACCCAGTCAGGCGGCGCAATACGGCTGCGCATACGCTTAGCCAACGCCACGATCTCGTAGCCGTTCGTCTGCGCAAGCGCACGCGCTGCGGAAACGCTTTCCGCATACGACGGCAGCAGGCAGGCCAGCAGGCACATGGCAGCAATGAGCAGCGCCGTCAGCGCGGCAATGGACGCCCAGCGGGCGGAATCCCCATTAGCCATTCTTGCCACCCTCAGCCCGACGACCATCGAGATTGCGGAGGTGGGACCGATCGCAAGCTGGCGGGACGCACCGAACAACGCGTAGAGCAGACCGCCGACGAGATAGCAGTAGATGCCGTAGTCGGCGAGTGTCACGCCGGCAATGGCATCGTGCGCCAGCCATTGCGGCTGATAGGTGGAAAACCACTGAACTGGAGGAAGTACCGCGCGCCACCGGCCCACGGAAGCGCCGCTGGTGACTTCGCCAGCAGTGCGGGGCGTTTCAGTCACGGCTCCTCCCTTCGTCAGAACCAAGAGACGGGGAGCCAGAACGGGCCGGCCACAGGCGTGCCGTCTTTACTACCCATTTGGACAATAGTGTAGGGCAGGGCGCGCTTCCGGAAAGGAGAATATTGATTCCAGAAATCGAGGCTGGGAACCATCCCCTCTTGCGTATTCGGGGCGAGCCGGCTTTGACACTACGCGAGGTGGGACATCCGTGGGCGGTTCATGAAATCGGCAGCAAAAATCATATTGGCATTTCCCGACACATGGGAAGAGCCTCCACCCCTCATCTCGCCATGGTCAGAGCGCGGGGATCGGTCGCGCATTAGGTGCCTACGTCGGCACGCGGCGTGTAAGTTGTAACTGAGTTCGTAGCAACAGGTCTGCCAAGCCATTGAAGTCCCGAAAAATCTTAGAACCCATGGAACCCTCACACAAAAGTCTCTCTGGAGCATGTTTTATCCTGCCAGGCTGACAAGAGTGGTACGAATATTGAGGACGCTTGGCTGCGTCGCATGGGGCCCGGGCATTTTGGAATTACGCCTCGCCACGATAACGTCGCACGCCATTGGCGTGCGGCACGTTATGTTGGAGTTTTCTTTTCGTCACACAGACGTGCGCCGCGCGGATCCCGAGTCGGGGATAAGCAGGCAGCAAGCTGTAAGACCCGAATGCCGCGTCGCGGGGGGGAATCGGCCGAGAGGCGGAAGTCCGCGGCCTGCGTCGCGCGCTTGCTTGCCAGATGGACATCAAGGATCTGGTCCGCCGGCCGGCAAAACGTGGACCGAACTTGCTCGTTGTCTGACGCAAATGTGACGCTATGATGGAAGCGCGGGGGTAAGAGTATCCCCCCGGATTTACGACCCGAGCATGGGAATCCCGCGGGTTAGTCAGTCGAGCGACTTTGCGACCGCACGGGCCGGATCATGCAACCTCACTTGGAGGCGCACGACATCATGCCGACTTCCCCGACCGTTGCACCCCCAAGTCGCATGCCCCTCCTGAAAGGGCTGCTGCCGGTCAATCGCGCGCAACTGCCGCACGACATCATCGCCGGCATCACACTGGCCGCCCTCGGGATCCCTGAAGTGATGGGGTACACCAAGATCTCGTGCACGCCGACCGTCACGGGCCTCTACACGATCTTGCTGCCGCTGGTGGTCTTTGCCCTTCTGGGGGCGTCGCGCCATCTGGTTGTTGCCGCCGATTCCGCAACCGCAGCCATCCTCGCCAGTTCCCTGGTTGCGGTGGCGACGCTTGGCAGTCCGGAATATGTCGGGCTGACGAGCGCCGTTGCACTCGCTGTTGCCGTCATGCTGGTTCTGGCGCGCATCCTTCGCCTGGGGTTCCTGGCCGACTTCCTGTCGCGCAGCGCACTGATCGGCTTCCTGACCGGTGTCGGCGTACAGGTCGCTGTTGGCGAGCTTGCCGGGCTGATCGGGCTGCCCAAACAGGGACATGGGCCGCTCATGCAGTTCGCCTCGGTTTTTCAGCGCATTGGCGAGGCCAGTTATGTCACGGCTGCCCTGTCGTTCCTTGTGCTGGCAGTGATCCTGGGATGCAAACGTTTGGCGCCACGTGTACCCGGTCCGCTGATTGCCGTGGTCGGCGCGATCGCCTGCAGTGCGGCATTCAATTTCGGGAAGCACGGCATCGAGCTGGTCGGCAAGGTGCCCAGCGGATTGCCATCGCTGTCGCTACCGCCGCTGCATCTCGCGCACCTGGAACAGGTACTGATAACCGCCGCCTCCTGCTTCATTGTCATCATCGCGCAGAGCGCCGCGACCGCACGGGCTTACGCCAACCGGTACAACGAGCGCGGCGACGACAACCAGGACATCGTTGGCCTTGCCGGCGCAAATGCAGTGGCCGCGCTGACCGGCACCTTCGTGGTCAACGGGAGCCCGACCAAGACGGAGATGATCGACGATGCAGGCGGTCGAACCCAGTTCGCCCACCTGACGACCGCCGTCATCGTGCTGCTGGTGCTGCTGTTCATGACCGGGCCGCTAAGCTTCCTGCCGGCTGCCGTCCTTTCGGCAATCGTGTTCATGATCGGCGTCAAGCTGATCGACGTGAAAGGCATGACCGAGCTTTACAACTTGCAGAAGGATGAGTTCGTGGTTGCCCTAATCACGACGGGCGTAGTGGTTTTTGTCGACGTCATGCACGGCATCCTTGCCGCCGTGCTGTTGTCCCTAATCGACCATACGCGTTATAGCTACCGCCTGCGCACCCGAGTGCTGACACCGCACCCGAACGGTCAGTGGACGGCAAATGAAGTGGCGCCAGACCTGTTCGCCTCACCGGGCATCGTCGCCTATCGCTTCGAGGCCGATCTGTTCTACGCGAACGCGGGCCGCTTCATGGAGGAGGTGCTGAGGCTGATCGATCAAACGGGCTCGAAGGTGAACTGGGTCATCATCGATGCCTCGGAAATCTTCAACGTCGACTATAGCGCCGGCAAGACGTTGCAGCAGCTTCGCCAGGAGCTGGAACGGCGCGGCATAGGTGTCGCCGCAGTCGCCATTCCCGAAGGCGTACTTGACGAACTCCAGCGCTATCGCACCCTTGGCGGCATCGCCGGGCGGCAGGAGGTCTTCGTGACCGTGGACGACGCCATCAAAGCCCTGCGTGATCGGCCTCCGCCTGCATCAGGGCCAGCGTCTGCCGGCACGCCGGGTTGACATACACGATCACGCGCCGTTCGAGTTCAAGTGAGCATGCCATGCCAAAGACTGCCGAGTTGCAACGAGATGGATCGTCGGCAGTGCACGCGGAGCCGCATGCCGCCCAAGTGCACAAGGATCTCTCTGAGCTGTTTGGTGGCCGCGGCACACGGGCATCGCGCATCGACGCGGGAAGGGCCGCACGTCGGCTTGCGCCGCGGGCCCAGCTTGCAACATGTACGCTGGCGGACCGCGATCCGATTGCGCTGCTCGAGGCTTCCAATGCAGGCAGGCTGCGAAACCTCATACCGATCCGCTATGGCCGCATGGTGGCCAGTCCATTCGCCTTCTATCGCGGGGCCGCGCCGCTGATGGCCTTCGACCTGGCCAGGTTGCCCAATTCGGGAATCATCGTGCAGCTAGGCGGTGACGCCCACCTGGCAAACTTCGGCTTGTTCGCCAGTCCCGAGCGCAGGATACTGTTCGGGCCGAATGATTTCGATGAAACGTTGCCCGGACCATTCGACTGGGATGTGCGCAGGCTGGCCGCATCCTTCGTCATCGCCGGACGCGAACGCGGCCTTGGCACGCGAGAGCAGCGCGCCATTGTGCGCCGGCTGTGTGCGACGTTCCGCGAGTGCATGACCACGTTCAGCGCGATGGACACGCTCGACGTCTGGTACTACCAGTTTGGTGCCGAGAACATGCTGGCCATTGCGGACACAGTCCAGGAGCGGAAAAAAGAGGAGGCAGTGATCAGCAAGGCCAGGCAGCAATCGTCGCGGCTCGTGCTGAGCCACACCGCGGCAGTTGTCAACGGCAAGCTGCGCATCAAGGAGGAGCCACCTCTGGTCTATCACTTTCCCGTAAAGAGCCAGAAGGAAGCGAAGCAGTTCGACGATACTGTCAGGCGCTTCTTTGCCGAGTATCGCCTGACTGTGACGGGTTCGGTACGCGCACTGTTTGATCGCTACGAGTTGGTCGACACGGCGGTGCGCGTCGTCGGCGTGGGCTCGGTTGGCACGCGTTGCTATGAGGCGCTTTTCATGGCGGATGGCCGGAGTCCACTCTTCCTGCAGGTCAAGGAGGCACGTGCATCGGTGCTGGAGAGATACCTGCCAGCGAGCAAGTTCCCCAACCACGGTGAGCGAGTCGTGAACGGGCAGCGCCTGCTGCAGTCGTCCAGCGACATCTTCCTCGGGTGGTCCAGGGTGCGCACAACGGGCAACGACTTCTACGTGCGTCAGTTGCGCGACATGAAGGGCGCTTTCGACTTTAATACCTTCAACGCGAAGGATCTCAGCGAGTATGCAGTGTCTTGCGGGCACGCGCTGGCCCATTCGATGGCTAAGGCCGGCGATCCCGCCACGATCCTTGGGTATGTGGGTAAGTCGGATGCTTTCGACGAAGCCATCCAGCAGTTTGCCATTGCCTACACCGAGCGCAATGAAATGGACTGGTCGGCCCTGAAGGCGGCGGTGAAGTCAGGGAGGGTGCAGGCGCTGCGCGAATGAATACTGGCAGTACCGCGTTCCCTTGTCTTATAGCCGGCTGCCGACCGTTTCGCCCCGCGCCCGACGCCAATCGTTCCTGCCGCCTACTTGGTCGACGCGGGCGGGGCGTCCTACCGAGCCGACCGATTACGCGCCGTTCATTCTTTCGCGAGTGCCGATGTCGCACGCGGCGCCTCGATAGTTTTACCGCTCGGCGCCGCTGCTCGTCTGCGCATCCTATGGTTGGTGGGACTAGTATTGGTATTCGACTTTGACTGGCGGCAATCTTTGCCCTTTATAGTGAGAGTCAATGAGGCTTGTAGCTGAACTTCTGGCCGCCAATGCTCGCCTCGTACATCAAGCCGCCCTTGGTCACTGTAAATGTCGCCATGCCCTTGTGATAGCCACCCGCAGTCTTGGCGTCTTTCTTGCCGGCGCTCGCACGCGCAGAAGTGCCCGTCGTGCTTGTCTGCGCGCCCGCTGCCGCTGTGATCGCAACCGCGGAGGCATCTGCGCCAAACTCAAAGTTACCGCCGGTAAATTCCTTGAGCGCCCGCTCATCTTCGAACACGATCATCTCGCTATAGGCTTCGCCGCCAAGCTGAAAGCCCACGGTCACCTGGGTCATCGAAGTGTCGCCGATATACTTTCCCTTTTCGTACACACGGCCCTTGCCATGGGCCCCTCCTATGCCGACAGCTCCCTTGCCAATCGTGGGAAATACGGCGTAGCCGTAAGCAGATTTTAGGAGCTCGCCACTTTCTCCCGCATTCCTGAACAGCTTGATCGTGTCCGTATACTCGTCCGCCCAGGCAGAGGAAATCGGTAACAGCAACGACAAGACTGTGAGAATCGATATCAGACGTTTAAGCATGATTTGTTCTCCATCATGGTTGAAATTTATCGTGTACAGCACCATCCACGTGGCTACGTCTTTTCAATTTTTCTGCCGCGACCAAGGCAGTTAGCGTCGACTCGTGAGCTTGTTGTAGTTAGATATCAGGATAGGCGAGATAGGGCTCAGGGAAAATCCTCCGATCGAGTAGTAGTGCAGTTCGCCCGGAAGCGGGTACCGCGCGCGCGCCACGCCTCGCTGGTCGCCAGCCTCAGGCTTCGCCGGCCCCACCATCTTCTTTGCAGCAGGACGGCCTGGTACTGCTCGGCGAAGTTGGCAAGGGTGAGCTGCCAATCACGCCGGCGGCTCTTAGCATCGCCGCAACCCAGCTTCGGAATTCCGGACAAGCAACCTTCGTTTCAATGATGTCGGAAGCTTGCTTAAAATGCTGATCCGGTCACGCGCGTCGTGCGCTCAGGTGCGGAGATGGCCGTGACCGTGCCGCGAACGGTCGCGAGCTATTGGTGGAATTCGACAGCACCCGGATTATCGCAGGGGGCCTGGGCCAGATTGCTCTGCGCTGAGGCTAGGAGAAGGGCAGCCTAGGGGACGCCTCGCCCTCACAAGTATGCCCCCACGAGGCGTCGCATCTTATGTGAAGGTCCGAGATCAGAGAATCACTGTAACCCGGCCACAAAAGGGGCCGCCGACATCGAGACGCATTGCCTATAACGGGGCCGGCCTCTACATACCTCATTCGTTGGCCTCCATTTGTCCTCCACGACGGTCGCTTCGCCTTGCTTTCCTAGCTCGACCCGGGACGACGCCCACAGCGCTAGCGACGCAACAAAGTCGTCCAGCTGATGCAGGTCATGGCTTTCGCTAGGTATTGCCATATAGGGGTCATCGTACTTTCCTTGCATTTTCTGGCGGTATGCACAGGAATGGGCTTATCTATCAAGCGTTTGCAAACACTCCGGCGGCACGTGATGCATTGCGCCGGAAAACCTTGCTACAGGCGGCTCTGCGGTCTGCTACCGCCATTTTTTTTTGGAAAGTACGATGACCCCGAGGAGGAGTTGCGCAAAGTTTGCGCCGAACAGGCTGCGTGGTCGTTGCCGGCTTGGCGCAGGGTGTCGAGAAGGGGCGCGCCAGTGCCTTTTCTCAACGCTCCAGAAAGAGCCGTAACTTGTCAGCGCGACTGGGATGCTTGAGCTTGCGCATCGCCTTGGCCTCAATCTGACGGATTCGCTCACGGGTCACGTCAAACTRCTTGCCGACCTCTTCAAGCGTGTGCTCAGAGGTAGTATCGAGTCCGAATCGCATCCGAAGGACCTTGGCCTCGCGCGGCGATAACTCGCCGAGTGCCCCATCGATCTCTGCGCGCAGGCTCGCCTGAATCGCGGCTTCAGCCGGTGAACTCGCAGAGACATCCTCAATCATGTCGCCGAGCGTAGCGTCGGCGTCGTCGCCCACAGGGGTCTCAAGCGAGACAGGCTGCCTCGCGAGCTTGAGGATATCTCGCACTTTCTGCTCGGACATCTCCATGCGTTCGGCGAGGACGGCGGGATGGACTTCCTGGCCAGTCTGTTGCAGGAATTCGCGCGAGATCCGGTTCAGCTTGTTGATCGTCTCGATCATGTGCACCGGCACCCGAATCGTCCGTGCCTGATCGGCAAGCGCGCGCGTGACAGCCTGCCGGACCCACCAAGTGGCATACRTCGAAAACTTCCAGCCGCGCCGGTATTCGAACTTGTCCACCGCCTTCATCAGGCCGATATTGCCTTCCTGGATCAGATCCAGAAACTGCATGCCGCGGTTCATGTATTTCTTGGCAATTGAAATGACGAGACGGAGATTCGCTTCGATCATCTCTCGCTTGGCCTGCCGCATTTTCAACTCGGCAGAACTCATCTGGCGGTTGATCTGCTTGAGCTGCTGGAGCGGCAGCAAGACCCTGGCCTCGATGTCGATGAGCTTCTGTTGGCAGGCCTGAATGGCCGGCAGATGTCGCTCGAGCGCCGCGCCAAACCGCTGCGAAGTCGCAGCCACGTGGCTGGTCCATTCAAGGTCTGTCTCGTGGCCCGGGAACGAATCGACAAACGCCTCGCGTGGCATGCCGCAACGTTCGACGGCGATCTCCAGGATGCTGCGCTCGACCGCACGAACCTCGGTAACCTGTTCATGCACACTGGCACACAGGCGGTCGATCGTTTTGGCCGTAAAGCGGATCGGCGCCAGTTCGCGCTGGATCTCCGAACGTACTTGCGCCACGGCTGCGGAACGGGCTTTTCCAGTAACGGGTGTTTCCGGCATCTGCTCGAACAGGGCACGCACGCGCGCGAATATCGCAAGACTGTCGATCGTCAGTTGTTCAAGACGGACTGCGTTCGCTTTGTCCGGATCCCCGGCATCCGTTTCAACGTCTTCATCGTCCGGGTCGTTGTCGGAGGTGTCCGCCTCCACTGGACCGTCATCGGATTCTGGCGTCATTTCGCCTTCGTCCGCGTGGTCGCTGATGCCGTCGACCAGTTCGTCGATACGCAGTTCGCCAGCGACGATGCGGTCCACATCGGCAAGAATCATTGACACGATCGACGGGCACGCGGCGATCGCCTGAATCATGTCCTGCAGGCCGCCTTCGATGCGTTTTGCGATCTCGATTTCGCCGGCGCGGGTCAGCAATTGATTTGCGCCCATTTCGCGCATGTAGAGCCGGACCGGATCAGTCGTGCGGCCGAATTCGGAATCGACAGTCGACAGCGCCGCTTCCGCTTCCTCAGCCGCCTGATCGTCGGATGCTGCCGCGCCAGGCGCGGCGTCGCTTAACAGGAGCGTCTCCGCGTCCGGCGCCTGCTCATACACGGCCACCCCCATGTCGCTGAACGTGCTGACGATCGTCTCCATCGCAGCGGTTTGCGTAAAGTTGTCAGGCAGGTGATCGTTGATGTCCGCGTGGGTGAGATAACCGCGCTCACGGCCAAGCGCGATCAGCGCTCGCATCTGGCGTTGACGCTCCTCATCCCGGTGCGTAGACACGATGTCCAGCGGTATTGCGACGGCCTGGGTCTTTCCTGCCGACCTGCGGCGGCTGGTCTTGGAGGTGATCTCGATCAAGCGGGATGCTGAGTCGGCGCGAACCGGATTTGCCAATCTATTCTCCTGGCCGGGTAGGCCGACGATCGTCGCGGACATGACGGCTGGGTCACGCCTGCGGGGTGCGAACGAAATCGTGGAATGACGCACGGACTGTCGAGGCCGGAATGCCTCCCGCAGGAATCCGGTGTGCGCAAAATGGGGGACCATGAATGATACTGGACCTCGTTGTGCGGCGCAACAGGCAATGGCCTTCAGTCTCGCCGTTACCAGTCATTGGTGACGCCACGCGGCAGATGATGGGCCGGCTCAGGCTCACGGTGGCGGCACGCGCGGCCAGCTACGCGCCGCGGTACACGCCGTAAAACGGGCGATGCCGTCTCTGGCCGTGGCCCGGGACGGCTGCTCTCAGAGGGGATGGATCGAGTTTCAGCGGCCTGATAGATCCGTCTGACGCAGTCACCTAATGTTGGGACTCAGAAGGACGAGCCGTCGGCATCAACGTCGTCAAGCACCTCGCGCACGGCATTTTCGATGACATCGAAGTAGCGCTCCGGTACGCGTGTCGCATATCGCTTGCGCTTTTTGTTCGCGATCGTGCCGCCGGCGTCCATGCAGATGATGATCAGCGTGGTCAGGTCGTTGCCCATCAAGTCCACCTGTTCGTTCACGCTACGCAATCTGGTCGTAGCGAGCGATGAACTCGGTTTCGTGCCGCAGTTCTACCTCCAGCGCCAGTTCCGCCATCTTGAAGCCAAAAGCGACGCACGGCGTGGCATCCCAGTACCGAAACATCGCGTCGTCGCTTTTGAAAGAGAAGCGGTAGTCTCCTTCGCCAATCCACTGCACGCCAACGAGATCCCGCGCCGGACGGGAATAGGACTGCAAGGCGGCCAGGTACTCGGCCTCGTGCCGCTTCATGGCTACGGAAACGGGAATTCGTAGCCAACAGCCATGACTTTTTGCACTCGCGTAGGAAAAGTTATAGAAGTGAAGTGTACGCGTGGATTTTGTGAATCGGTGTCGATGCCAAGGTAAAGACCACAAAGATATCTATTAGGCACTTGTAGCCGCTTAAATCTTGTCACGCGTCCTCGGGCGTTGCTGTGACAAGTCCGGCGTCGCATCGCCGCCCGGGAGTGATTCCCGCGCGCCTGAGGCTATGCGTAGGTTTGCGTAGCTTCAGGGAAGCGGTGCGTGCCCTGGGCAGGGCCGAGATAGACGAACCGCAGGTGGCCTTGAGTCGCGCCGCCTTGTTGGACGCGGCAGCAATCTTCGAGTCCCTGGCTTGATGACTGCTTATGGCCGGCAAGTGCCTGATCGACCCCGAGATCCGCCACGCCAGTGTCAGTCGGCAAGAGTTGCCCTTCGGCCTGGGGCAGCCTCTACGACTGCGTCTAATCTCAAGCGGTCATTCGAAGGGGAAAGTGGACCGCAGGCTCATGGGCGCCATGCACCGAAATCGCCACAGCCCAACGCGCGCTCCGCGTGAACTGCGTACCCCCGTCATGGACAACGCTGCGAACTTCGCAGGGGCGCACAAATCCGCATAAGGAGGTCGAGGCGTCGCTTGCGCGATTCATCGAAGGCTTTGACCAGCCCGACATCGTCCGGGCGTGCGCGTTACTGGGGCGTTAGTCCTGGTTGAGCCGCTCCGGGTCCGCCGCTTCAGAGACTGGTGCATATAACGGCGCGCCTAACACTTTCCAAACGCCGAGGTTGATACAACTCCTGCATACCAACCGGACAGGAGGCAACCATGGAAGGTGCTCAGAGTGAAACCGTCGCCACCGCGCTCAAGCCACATTTTCGATCGCGACAACTATGCGCAACTGGCGGAGATCAAGCGCAAGTACGACCCRGCAAACCTGTTCCGCGTGAATCAGAACATCAGGCCCGCCGGACGCAACACGCTTACGACATGGGGCGCGGGTAGCCGTTGCGCCCTGGTCCAGAAGTCCGGCGCGACGCCGCTGCCACGATGGGGTGGCAGCCCGTCCGCACCTGGCAATGGCTTGCACGGCAGAGGCGATCCCGTGCGGGCAGTGCCGTTCCGTAGCTGATCGCCTGCACGAGGAGGGCCGTCGCGGCAACGCCGCCGACCCCCCTGTTGGAGATAGCAATGCATAAGACTCTTGCCAAGACCCTGCTTGCCGCTGCCGCACTTGCCGCCGGGCTCAGCCAGACCGCCCACGCCGGTGCATATGCTGATGCGCTGATCGTTGCCGCGCCGGGACATACCGGCCAGCGCGACGCTTTTACCGATGGCGCGCACCGCCTGACCACCGAGGCCACCATGTTGCCCGTGGTCGCACAGCAGGGCCGGTCCGTGTGCGCGGTCCGTGGCTTTGATCCGTACCAGGACGGCATGCGCAAGCCTGATCCTTACACCGATGGCGGCCGCATCAGCTCGCGCGATGGCTTCACCGACGGTGCGCGCAGCGATGCACTCGCCAGCGGGGAGTGCCTGTCCTGAGCAGGGCACGGCAACGGGGCGATTTGTCCGGGCCGCTTCGTTGTTTAGGCGCGGGAACATGCGCCTGCCTCCGGCTCGTGGCAGATCAGCCAGTCGGCCCACTGCGGCCGTGGAACAACTCGCCCCTACGGCTCCCGGTGGAAAGGGCGAGTTGTCGTCGGGGCACTACGCAGGCGCACTTGGCCGTCAAGTTTCGCTGGCTGTCAGGCGCGTGCTGCGCCGCCTCGACCGCCCGCAACCGCCAACGATGCGATATGCATCGCTGGCCAATTGAGAGTCCGTCAGCTTGTCGGGGGCCGAAGTTCGAACGACCGAGGAATCGCGGGGGCAACGGCGTTTCATGGCCGGTCTCGGGCGGCTGACCACCGCCAGGCCGTGGCTATCTCTTGTTCACGCTGAAATGTCTGCCGCTTGTCGGTCCATTCGGACGTACGCCCGCTCGTGATCAGTCATTTGCCGCGGATAAGTCAATTGTTGCTTCATGGGCTATCCGGCGCAGATAGTCCGCCATCGCCGCAAACCGCCGTTGGGATTCACGCTCGAAGACCCATGCCGCCAGCGGGTCAAAGATGCGCAGGGATGGCCGCAATTTGATGCTGAACGTATAGATCAACTCTGACTGGCCTGCCGCAATATCCCGGTGGCGCATCGACGCCGCCCAGAACTCAATCAGCCCCGAGGGACGGACACTTGCCGCGGCGGCAATTTCCGGTGGGCGGTAGCTCACAAACTGCGTACGCATCGCGAGGCTACGCATCCAGCCGCGTCCAGTGTTGGCGGTAATCGCTCCGACATAAGGATATGTACCACCTCCCTCAACATGGGCCGATGAGAGCAGGGTATCCCAGAGAAGGCGCTTTTCGTGGTTGTGGAATACCTCGAAGGCGTCGACGGCTGAGCCGGGCATGGTCAGGATTAGGCGTCGTCTGGCCATCGTCATTGCTCCTCGACAGATGTGCTGATACCCCACTGCCGGAACAGCGGCTCGAATTCCGCCAGGTCGAGCAACCCCATGCAAGCGCGGGCGCCAAGAAAGGGCGGCGGCCCAGCAAGCATCTTGCGCGTGACCAGCAATGCCGACATGCAGGGCACCTCGGGCCCGTTCTTGTGTGGTGCGGTCAGGTGCCATATCGACTGCCCCGGTGTCCCATCCGGACGCACGCCGCTTACACTGACCCGCATGCCCCCGTTCTCGCTGCCGAACCGGTCCAGCAGCATCGTTGACATGCGGTCGAGCAGTCGCGCGCCGCGCGCAAGGGGAACGGCCAGACCGTGCCGGCGTAGCGCGCCTGCAAGCCAGAGCACCGCATGCTGGATCCGCAGTTCGAGTGCTGCATGAAACTCTACGGTCCGCACGGATGGGTAGCGCTGTGGAAATAGCGCGAGGTCAGGGACATCGCAAGCGGCGGCCAGGCGCGTACCCAGGCCGGGGAACATCATGGTGCGCAGATCCTGCCAGCCATATGCCTCCCGCCATGAACCGTCTTCCCACCTCGGGATAGGTGCGCCGGCATAGCTAAATACAGCCTTGAGCGTGGCTACGCCCCTGGGCGCCTGCTGGCCCGGTGCAATCGCCACGCTGATGCAATCCATCCGGGAGAAGCCTGCGGAAAGCTTGTCCACGACGGCGCTGGATAGCGCGGGAACGCTGCTTGCCCCGCTGACGGCGCAGATTCCGGCGCTGCGTGCTCGGATGTCCAGATGCTTTGCGAAGCCGGCTACGAAATCGCGGCCATCGGAAAGGTCTACGTAGTGTGCACCGAGCGCGCATGCGGCCTCAGCGACGCGGTAGTCTTGACCCTGGAATGGCCCGGCGCAATGGACGACCAACTCTGGTCGCAGCTTAGCAAAGTCCGTCCGGAAATTGGGCGAGAGGATATCTAGCGTGGCGGTGCGCACCCCCAGCGTGCATKGCGGCGTGCCCCTTGAACTCTCGCTGCGTCCCGTGGCGATGATCTCATGCTGGGCGTCCGCCGCGAGGCTCCGGCAGATTCGCGCCCCAAAATTGCCTGTGCCGCCAACTACCACGATCCTCATTTCTGCTCCCCTGTCTGCTTGATCCTTACCGCAAGCGCCGGGATGATCTTGGCGGTGCTGTTCATAGCCCCGCCAATGTGGGCTTGGTCACCATCAGGAAGTACACTGCAATCATCGAGCCGAAGGCCGGATATCCAAGCCATTCCCACAGCCGCGCGCAACGCCAGTAGCGCGGCGGYAATGTAGTCTGGCCGGCGGCCTGGGCTCGGGCAGCCATGTCGGCCATATGAAGCTGAAGCTTTACGACCGGCAGCCAGCAGACACCTGCGAGCAAGAACAGCACCACTGATCCGATCAGCCACGGTGTCTCCCACCCCCATCCAGCCGCCTGCGCAAGCCAGAGCCCGGACAACGGTTGAAAGACTGCGGCCGGCGCAGTGAACCAGAAATCGGCACGCACCACAAGCCGGGAAACCGCGGCAATTACCGGGACAGATCGCGTCCGGTTCGCGAAGAAGAAATAGAACGCGGTTCCGAATCCAGTGCCAGTCAGCACAACGGAAGAAATGATATGAAGAGCCTTGACGGCCAGATAGGCGTTCATGGCGCCGCTGCTTTCTTGTCAATGAGGCCGAGGATCCGAACTGACTGCTGTCAAGGGCATGCCGTCATCCGGTCTTTTTCATTCTGAAATTTCCACGTAGACAGAAATCACGGGCCAGCGAGCATTTCGCCCGTGCACCGTCCCTGCAGACTACTGTTTGAGGCGCCTCACCGTTCGGCTCACCTTCGCTCCAAGACCCAATGTCTTCATCAGCGTATCGGGCTTCATGCGCAGCATCTCGTCGGACCAAGTGGTGACCGTTTCAAGGAACGTCAGGGTGTTGCGGATGCGCTTTTGCACTTCCGGGTCTTCTTCGCTGAGTTCCGGGCTTGCAAGGCTATCCCGCAGCGTGGCCAGCGTTGGGTCGAGCTCGCGCTGGCGGCGGCCTTCCACGATCAGGCGGAAGAGTTCCCAGATATCGGTGGACGTTTCAAAGTGGTCGCGGCGGTCGCCCATGATGTGGACAACGCGCGCCAGCTTCCAAGACTGAAGTTCCTTCAGGCTGTTGCTGACGTTCGAGCGCGCAACGCCGAGCGTCTCGGCAATGTTATCTGCAGTGACCGGGCGACCAAGCAAGTAGAGCAAGGCGTGGATTTGCGCGACAGTCCGGTTCACGCCCCAACGGGTGCCCATTTCCCCCCAGTGCAGGATGAAGCGTTCGGAGACGGGTGTGAGTTCCATGGCTTGAAGCCTAGGTTCTTCAGTTATTTCTGTCAAGACAGAAATAACTGAAGAACGGTAGCTTAATCGCGAGTCTTGGCTGGCCCGCAAGGTGGCATGCAATTGCGGCTAGCGGCACAAATGGCCGATGACGCGAGGAGAGTGAATGGCATGTGAACGTCCGCCGCCCCTTTGCGCCGTACGGCCCCCGCCATCGACGGCCGCAGTCTGACGTAAAGCCGCCGTCCGGATGCATTCCATGTCTGGGCCAGGCCTGCGACCAAGATAAGCCCTTATGCTCTGCAGAGCATAAGGGCTTATCTTGGTCAGGGGCCGTGAGCAGGCGGTGGCAGACCTGCGCACCGAACTGGCGGCCGTGCAGGCGAGGGCGCAAGCCGCCGCCGTGGCCGGTGCCGAAGTGCGGGCACGCTTGCAGGCCGAGCGCGACGCGCTCGGCGAGCAACTGGCGCAGGCACAGCAGGCGCTCGGACAAGGGCAGGCGGCACAAGGAGCGCTGCAGGCCGAACTGGACGCGGCGCTGCGGCGCGCCGAGCGTGCCCAAGCCGAAGCCACCGCGTCGCGCCGCCTGGCGCCGGGCGCCGGTGGCGCGCACCAAGTTCAAGCCGGGGCCGGCCTGAAGAGAATAGGGGGGCGAGGATTTGTCCACTGCGCCACGGGATAAGCCTGTGGACAAGCCGCGCGGGGGCCGAGTGCCGACGGCGTCAACCGATTTGATTAAAATTTAAACAAAGAGGGCGAGCCACGCCTTCCCGGCGGCGCCGCGCCCGGATCGCTCGCCTCCCTAAATGGGGTGATCGTGCTTTCGCTGCAAAATGATACGCCGGGCGGCCACCAAAGCACCGGCCACGGGCCCCGGGCTCGCTTGCACAATTGCATTTGCGAGCTAATGCTTGTTCTCATGTCACCTGCGCGGAGCAACATCATGGCATGGACACACGAAGCGAACTGCAAGCCACTGTGGACGCTCTGGTTCAA